>DCUF01000032.1:154-59592 GCA_002328485.1 Deltaproteobacteria bacterium UBA2221 | reverse complement strand
GTGCTGCCTGCGTAACTGAGCTTGGCCGTATTCAAGGTTTATAGATACATCTTTGTCTGCGGATTCAAGAAACTTCAACGTATACTTTCTAACAACTTTGAAAGCTAATGAAGCCGAATGGGGAGCTTACACTGATAATAGCAGCTACTTACGAAGTCTTTCCGTGTCTGACTCGGATGGGGATAGAGAACAACACCGTTCCTGTTTCGAATCCAAATAGATCGCTCACCCTGCTTCGACGGCACGTCACCAGACTGATCAGCACCGTACGGTATCGTGCGGAATAATGCATACGAGAAGTTTCTTGAGGCCTACTTTCAGGTGGGAAATGCTCTAAGCTCGCGGACAATCGTAATTGAAATATTCCCGAACGACCTTCAGAAATGCCTCTGCCGCAGGGGACATAGCCATTTCTTTGTTCATCAGAACGTCCACACTGAGCTTGATTGGCCCATCCACGAGCCGAATAATCTTGAGACGGCCAAGGGCATCGTCTTCACGAACGCTCGGCAAAAACATGAGGGCAAGGCCTCGCATCTCTCTCGCCAACCCCTTGATGCATTCAGGGTTTTGCACCTCGGTCCCAATAATCGGCTTCAAACCCCTTGCCCTGAATTGTTGATCAAGGATTTCCCTTGCCATGGAGCCCTCACGTTGCAGGATAAGCGGCCAGCGGGCTATATCCTCCCATTTCACCTCCGGGGCCTGTGCCAAAGGATGCTGTGGGCTGACAACGAAGACCATCTCCTCTACTTCCGGAATTTGCAGAACTCTCAGTCGTTCAAATCTGTCGAAGCTGCCGATAAGACATATGTCATGTGCAAAATCTGCCAACTCCTCGCCAAGAATGAGTGAGGGCCCTTCGTGGATGGTAATCTGTATGTGAGGGTGCGTCTCCTTAAATCTGTCGATTATGGGCATAAGATAGAGCAATAGCGACGAAGCGATGGCTACGTGCAAATTGCTTAGCGTATAACTCTTGAGAAAACTCTCGGCAATGACGGCCTGATTGAAAAATTCCTCGGCATAGATGAGTAATCTTTCGCCTGTCTTGGTCAAACAGACGCGTTTCTTCTTGACATAAACCAGCTTCACACCAAACTGGACTTCAAGCGCCCTTATTTGCTGGTGTACCGCAGGCTCGGTAATACAAAGTCTTTCTGACGCGGTAGTAAAGCTTTTTTCAGCACCTACATAATAAAAAGAAATGATATGCTGCGGGTTAATGTAAAGGGGCATGATTGTAGCGTATCGCAACGGAACCAAACAGTCAATTTGATTTGCATCGGTCCTATAATACATTAGTTTTTGCTCGCGCCGCTCAAAGGCCTTCTCTCTCTTTTGCCCAGTCTACGACGGCCTTGCGCATCTGATAAACATGAAGGGGCGGAGCTTCCATCGTGCCTTCCGCAAACATCAACTGTCGTCCCGCCGACATCCCTGGAACGGATCCCTGAAGAGGCGATCCCTTTTTGCAGGCACGATACACGAGGACGATGAGGGCCCAAAAAAGGGGCCTTCAAAAGGTTGACCCGCTCCGTGCCTATTTTCCCGCCATCTTTCTTCTTTTAGCGTCAGCAACGATAATCTTCAATCCATATTTCCTTACAACCTTGAAACCCTTCACAGGCAAATAGAACAATTAGTTTCGGTATTTCCATCAGTTATATCTCTCGCAGACCCCACTATGATGTTTGAAACGTAATGACGTAGTTTTCCCTTCGTTACAGAAGTGGCCCTTCGAACAATGGCATTTTGATAACGGGGCCTTTGATCAAGACAGCAGCTTCGTCACAAGATGCGGGGAGTAGGAGGGCATGGATTGCCCTTCATGACGGCACAGAAGTAACGGAATGGGCCTTTGGTCACATCTTCTGATGCGGCAGTTGGCCAATCCTACGCACCAGTCTTTGCTCGCGCTCCTCAGAGGCCTCCGCTCTCTTTTGCGCAGTCAACGATCGCCTTGTGCATCTGATACACATGCTGGCGCGGTGCTTCGGGCGGAATCTCGCAGCCCGAGGACACCATAAAGCCCCGGGGGGCAGATCTTCCCTTCTCGATCGCCTCTCGGCAAAGATTGTAGACGACGTCCGGTGTACCGGCAAGGAAAGCCTTGGGGTCTATATTCCCTATAATCACGTTTCGGGAGCCGAGCAGATCAATTGCGTTGTAAAGGTCAATTTCTTGCCCGAAACTGCAAAGGCCCGGTTCGCCCATGGGAATCTGACTCCATAGGGGCAGGTTCCTCGCCTGATCACCGCAGATGTGGTAGAGCATATGTTTTACCCCCATAGCCAATATCTTTTCACTTGTCTCTTTCAGGTAGGGGAGAACAAATACCTCGAACTGTCGAGATGAGATGATGCTATTGGCGGTAAGAGGCTCCCACATTTGCGGGATCACCCGTTCGGCTCCGAACGCCGTCGACCAGTGACGGACTACATCCACGATGTGGTCCGAAGCAAGGGCCATGATTTTGTGTACCAGATTCGGTTTCTTGAGCATCCAGCGGCAAAGCTTTTCAACGGAACAGATGTTTCCTGCGATGGTAAAGGTACCGCCACACACGATGGAAATCGGCGTTCCTTGTTTTTCCTGAAGTCTTGAGAATTCCATAGCAAGAGGAAGGCACCCGGCCTGTTTTGGATCGGGCAAGGTCAAGCGTTCCACGTCCTCCTCGAGCTCGACGGGAAAACGTGTGTGAAACGGTGCCTGTTCGTACTCTCCGGTGGGCATCCTGACCTCACCCCCGAACTCCCAGGTGCCGTAGGAGGCATACCCGTAGATAGGGCCCCAGTCAAAGCCGTATTGTTCATGGGTCGTCGATTGAAGCTCAAAGCTTCTCTCGGGGTCGTCGTAGATGCTGGCGATGGGATAGCCGCCGTTCTTTGCACAGAAACCCAAGATAAATGGGAAAAGCGGTGTTCTGTCCACTGATTCACCCCTGAGCAGACGAATTGCCCGGTCATTCATTCGCGAATACCTCCTTAGGTTCTGCCTTGCTCCACAGCTCTGTCAACAGTTCCGTTACTCGTACCAACCGAAATCATCAATGGCCTTCTTCATGGCGAATACGTTGGCGGCGGGCGCCTTGGGAGGCAACTCGCATCCAGCGGCAAGAATAAAGCCCCTTGGGCCCTGCTTGCCCTTCTCAAGACACTCCCGCGATCTCTCATAGACAGTCCGAGGGCTTTCCGTTTGTATGATTCGGGGCTCTACATTGCCCACGATGATGCACTTGTCACCCAACATCTCTACCGCCTTTGTCACATCCACCTCGTGACCGAAACTCGCGATTCCCGGATCTCCGAAGGGCAATTCCCGCCACAGAGGGAGGTTCAGGTTCTGTTCACCGCAGATGTGGCTATAGATGTATCGGGCACCGAGGCCGAGAACCCTTTCATGGAGCTCCATGAGGTACGGAAACGAAAAGTCCCGGAAATGTTTGGGCGAAATGACCTGGTTGGAATCGGTGGGGGCAGACTCACGGATATCGACATTGTCCGGGCCAAACGTATCCAGCCAGTGCTTGGCCACCGCCACCCCGAAATCGGTGGCCAGCCGGAGCACCCGGTGTGCCAATACGGGCTTCTTGAGCAGCCACCTCGATAACCTGTCAATGCCGCAGATATTCCCCGCAATAAGGAAAGGGGTCCCCACGGAGACCGAGCATACAAGCCCGGCCGCGTGTTGCAGCTTGCAGAACTCCATCGTCCGTGGAATCGATCCTGCCACCGCGATGTCAGGCAGTTCAAGGCGTTCGACATCTTCCTCTGATTGCACCGGATGACGCTCTACCGACATCGACTGCTGCAAATCGGAGGTCGGGGGCTTCACGGTACCACCAAATTCCCACGCACCGTAGCAGCCTCCACCGAACTTGAGGACTTCATCGTGGTCGAGCATTATTTTCGTCCACAACTGGGCCTCAAGGCTGCTTGCCGGGTCTGAAAAAAATGTCTCCAGGGACATGCCCGCTTGTATGGCGCAAAAACTTCGAGCAAAAGGGTAAAAGGGCGTCCGGTCGATTGGTCTTCCGGACAGAAGTGCTTTCATCCTCTCCCGTGGCGTCATTCCGCCGGGTCTCAGACTCCAGTCCCCGCTCATCTCTCGCATCTGGGCTGACCTCCTTTTCACGTTCCTACGTCGCACCCTTCACCCTGTTTAAGGCAGTTAGGGTTTCTTTTACTGCAGATCCACAGCTTTCGGCGTACCCGTCCGCGCCGTAGGCCATTGCCAGCTCACGGTTGAGCGGCGCCCCGCCAACCATGACGGTTATATCAGGGTCATTCGCCTTTATGGCCTTTATCACCTCCGGTATTGCAAGCATGCTTGTGGTCATTAAACAGGACATGGCCACAACCTCGGCGCCCGTCCTCTTTTGCTCTTCCGAAAAGCTGGCCGCCTTTACATCCGCACCGAGGTCGTACACCGTCCATCCCGCAGCTTCGTACATAATTTTTACGAGGTTTTTGCCGATTTCGTGAATATCGCCCTCGACTGTCCCGATGACCACGCTGTGGCGTTCCGCCTGGGCTTCGACCTTTATATGGGGCTTCAGCACATCGAGGGCTGCATTCATCGCGTCGGCACAGAGGAGCAGTTCCGGGACGAAATATTCCTGCGTCTCGTAAAGCTTCCCCACCTGATCCATTCCAAAGGCAAGGCCCTTCAGTATGGCAACGCCTGGATCAATGCCTTGTTTGAGAGACATCCTCGCCAGTTCGACCGTCTTTTCCTCATCGTAGGCAACCACCGCTTCAGCAAGTCCCCTCAGTATCTCGGTTCCAGCCTCTGTTGAATCCATCTCCCAACCTCCTTTCACCCGGCAATCGCACCCAAAGCCACGCTTATTAAGCCCTCTTACTCTATAGCCTTCTTTATTTCATCCGCTACCCTGCCGAGAGGTGGCGCACATGGTTCTCACAATTCGGGTTTTCCCGATTGTTTAGCGCCCTTTCAGTTTCTTTCGAGCTACTCCCTGCCCTTGCCTTTGTACCCGCCTCTCTACTGGGTAACTGCGTAGTCGTAATACCCACGAACGACTCGATAGCGGGAAACTTGTTGTCCTCCAAGCCACAGTTGTGTGATTTTTGCATCCCGGAGGTATTTTTCAAGGTGATATTCCGGAGAAAGACCGTTGGAACCCATGAGCTGCATGGCCATATCGGCCACCCACACGGCTGCATCGGCAGCATATATCCTCATTATACTTGCCTTCGATATCATCTCGTTCGAGTGGGGAGGCCCGTATCTATCCCGATGATCGGCCATCCATGCGAAATTGTAGACCAGTGCCCTTGTGGTCTCCACCCTGATGGCCATGTCTGCCAGGATGCCCGCTACCATACTCCACTCTCTCACGGGCTTACCGCCGCTCATCCGATCCTTGGTATAATCGAGGGCGATGTCAAAGGCAGCCTGGGCAATACCAAGGGACATGGTGGCGGAACTTAACTGCGATCCTCCCATGGTGGCGTGATAGAAGCGGGCGTCAACGCCAGGGCCGGAAAGCCTGAATTCTTTGGGCACCCGGACATTGTCATAGAATACGCTCGCGTTGATCGATGTCTTATATCCCATCTTCTTTTCCGGCTTCCCGAAAGAAAGCCCTTTGGCGTCACCCGGCACATAGATCAGAGCAATGCCGTCGTCACCCAGGTTCGGATCGGTGGTGCAGACGGTAAGATAGACACTGGCAACGCCGGCATGTGTGGGCCACGACTTATTTCCGTTGATGACCCATTCATCACCCTGGAGCCGAGCCCTCGTTGTAACGTACCTTCCCTTCAATAGCGGGTTTTCCGTATCAGCGCCTCCCGTGGAATCTGTCATCGACAGACAGGCGTAGTTTAGCTTGCTTCCGCAGAAGGCGGGAGCGAATCTATCCAGAACCGCCTTGTTGCCTGCCGTTATAGCAGGCTTAAGCACACTGCCCGCGTTGATGATGGCGCTGAGACTGATGCCTGCATCTCCCCGGGCCAATTCTTCCCTGATTACGCAGGTAGTGGTAGTCGGAAAGCCGCCTCCTCCGCCGTATCCTTCTGGGTAGCCACTTTTTTGGATGCCTAAATCAACGAGCTTTTGGAGTATCGATTCAACCAAGTCGTAGTCTTCCTCGAGCTCCTCCCGAATCGGCATAATTTCCTTATCCACGAACTTCCTGATCATCTGACGAATGTCATTTTGTTCTTCCGTAAGCAGGTCTTTAAGGTACATCGGAGTCTCCTTTGCCGCCTTCAATAGTCAGAAAATCGTGGACACACGAAAATAGGGCTGGCTGATGTCGCCCTTCCCTTTCACCGCCCCTATTGCGGCTTATAACCAGTCTTAGCGCCAGTCTTGCCCACTTTCAATCCATACTTTCTAACAAGTTTGAAAGCAGGACGCCTTTCGAATTGCGGCAAACCTCTCGATTCCGGCCGCAATTCTCTGATCGTTACGGAAGAATGTGTAGGTCCTCTAAGAATTTGGGAAGGATCGGCCGCTCTTACCGAAGAACTGCGAGACTATAGGGGCCGTGAAGCGGGGGTTCCGCGGCAGGTATCTACGGTATAGGTTCAGGTTTTCTTCAAAAGTTTGCCGTTCGAACTACCGAGAAAATGTTCGAGTGTGATTTTCTCGCCAGGTTCAACGACGACGAATTCTTTGTCCCATTGACCACTGATCATCCTCCGAACAAAATGGTTAGACGCCTCGATCTCTTCGTATCGAAGCCCAAATTGTTCTGCGGCTTGACGGGCGTACGTGCGGCACCTTTCCAGATCGCATTCGCCTGTATTGACGAATACCAGTCTCCGGTAGCCCTTGAACATGGTCGCTTGAAGTTTATCGGCCCTCTTCCGGCCATACCTGGCGGCCATCCGTTGATATTCCTCAAGGAGCGTTTGTCCCGTCCGTATCCAGCCGTTCGTTAAATAATAGGTGCCCTGCTTTTTTTGTGACCCGAGGTGATAGGTACCGCGAGAGCCCAGAAACAGGGCGATGCAGTCGTCGACGCGGGGAACAACCACGGGGCAGGAGGAGGCGCGCAGCCCTATGACCCCTTGGGAGCAGAGACCATATGAAAGTATGATCGTTTCTGCCTCATCGCTGCATTCAAAAATAGTGTGCTGCAATGCGTTACGAAGCTCCCTTTGCCCTCTATGCAGACCAAAATCAAAAGATTTGTACGCCATAGTCGTGGGCAAAAGGGGACGCAGATCCGCTATCACCGCAGGGCAGCCGATAAACACTCTTTTTGCCTTATTCAGAGCGGTTATTACCCGGTCCAACATAACCCCCAAGATCTCGGATGTGGGTGCATACCTTCCATATAATCACAGAATTTTAGATTGACAACGATATAAAGTGGTGTAGAAAAGGTGTAGGGTGCTGTCCGCGTCCACTTCAGAAGGGAGGAGAAGGCTCACGTGCTCGTCACACCTCGGGGAGATAAGCAGGACAAAGGGCGGCTCAAGGTCTCATTTCTTCCTTTTGAAACCGACACCTCCTGCGCCTACGGTTCGACTATCTTGGAAGCCGCGAGGAATTCGGGGGTTTACCTGGAGTCTGACTGCAACGGAACCGGTACATGCGGCAAGTGTCGAGTACAGGTCATTGAGGGTCGGGCAAGCCCATGGACAGACTGTGAGTCGGACTTTTTAGGGGCTGTGGAAAAGAAGGCTGGATACAGGCTCGCGTGTAAAGCAAAACTCCTTACCGATTCCAAGGTCCTCGTTCATTGCAGCGTGCTTTGCAATGGACCGGCCGAGGAGAAGACGTTCAGACAGCATCCCATTACCCTTGATCCCGCAATCCAACTCCGGGAGTTCAGGCTTCCGGGTCCCGCTCCGGAGGTGGCCGCCGACCGTATCGATATGTTTCTCTCGAAAGCTCTCGGGCAACAAAATCTGATCGTGAGTGAATCGGTAAAAAATCAATTGCTGAGCGGCGTAAGGGCCGGCGAGGGATCCTTTTCAGCCCTTTGTCGGTTAAATCGAGAGGTTATCGGGGTCGAGGCAAACAAAAAACGTTGCCTTCTGGGTGTTGCACTTGATATCGGAACCACCACCATCGCTCTCTATCTGTGTGATTTGACCGATGGAAGAATCCTCGTGGGTGCTGCCATCACAAATCCGCAGGTCGAGTTCGGCCTGGATGTTCTCTCGCGCCTTGCTTATGCAAGCCAAAACCATGATAACGCCTCAAGGATCCGGGCGAGGTTGATCGAAGCCGTCAACCTTCTTATCCGCGACCGCTCCGCTGAAATAGGATGCAAACCACAGGATATCGTCGACATCACGGTCGTCGGGAATACTGTTATGCACCACATCTTCTTAGGGCTTGATCTCCATAGCCTGCGGAAAGCACCATTCATCCCTAACATCAAAGAACCCATCGACATAAAGGCAGACATGATCGGGTTGACCGCTCACCCTGGAGCGTATGTGCATGTTCTTCCCATACAGGCAGGCTTCGTGGGTGCCGACAGCATGGCCGCCGTTATCTCCGAAGAGCTCCATCTTTCTGAAGATCACACACTTCTCATGGATCTCGGGACAAACGGAGAACTGATAGCCGGAAATCGGGATCTCTTGTTCGCCTGCTCCTGCGCCACAGGCCCGGCACTGGAGGGGGCAAGCATCAAATCAGGCATGAGGGCAATGAAGGGGGCTATCGACAGAGTCTGGATCGATGAGCTTACCTTTGCTCCCCAGTACCGAACGGTTGGCGACGGCAGAGGTCAAGGGGTAACCCCGTCGCTCCGTCCGAAGGGGATCTGCGGCTCAGGGATCATAGATGTGATTGCAGGGCTATACAAAACGAAGCTTATCGAAGGGAGCGGGGCCTTTACGAAAGCCCTGATGACGAGCCGGCTCAGGAATGGTCCTGACGGCACCAGGGAATTTTTGCTGGTGCCGGCTGAAGAGACGTGGACGGGCAGAGATATAGTCTTGAATCAGAAGGATATCCGTCAAGTTCAGTTGGCCAAGGCCGCATTGAGCGCCGGATTCAGGAGTTTAATGGAGAAACTTGGCATCACCGAGTTCCAGAGGGTATTGATCGCGGGGGCGTTCGGCATGCACATCGATATAGACAATGCGAAGTCTATCGGTCTCATCCCCCCATGTGACCGTGATGGCATCTCTTTTGTTGGAAATGCAGCCGGAAGGGGAGCGTACCTCTCACTTGTCGATAAGGAAAAACGGTTAGAGGCAGAGAGGGTTGCCCGTCGAATTCAGCATGTACAATTAGCCGCTGAACCTCTTTTTCAACACGAATTTGTCAATTGCCTCAGGTTTCCTCCTTTGGCATAAAGGTACATCTTTCCCTGGCACGCCGAGGGCGTAGAGCAACAATCGATCTTGCGTCACGCTCCTCAAAGACCTCGGCCCACTGTCGCAATTCACGATCGCCTTGCGCATCCGATAGACGTGATAGGACGGGAGTGTGCTCGCAATCGCCGACCGGCATCTTGATTTCGGTTGATACGAAAATTGATGCCCTTCTAACACCAAAAGCCTATTGGCCATTCGTCTCCTCCCGTAAAATGAAATGTTTTGCCCTGTTTTGTGCTAATAATATTTTACGTTGCTTTGCCCTGAATGAGGGAGGGAGGGAGGAAATCTATATATGAATATTCCTCAATTCGACGATGAAGAACTTCGACTATATGCAGAATTCATGCTGGACCAACTCAGGAAGACGGACGGGTTCTGGTTTCTTGGGGTCGAAAATGCCTTTAGTTACGACGCGGCAATCAAGGCGAATGAAGAGGTCTGGCATACCATGGGAAGGATTACCGCCAGGGACATCAGGAGGAGCTTCTCGATAAAGGAAAAGGGGTTGCAGGGGCTCTACCGGTTCTTTCGATACTTTCCCTGGGCTATGATAAGCGGCTATGAAATCGACTATAAGGACAATGAGATTGTCGTTTCGGTGCCGCACTGCCCCTCACAGGAGGCTCGTCTAAAAAAAGGGCTAGGGGAGTATGGCTGCAAGCGCATGCACTTCTTGTTTTTTCAGAGTATCATCCAGGAACTTGACCGCGGGCTGAAGGTAGAATGTCTCTTCGCTCCCCCCGATCCCCACAGCAGTGACGTGTTCTGCAAATGGCGTTTTACCATGGACCAGGAGGGGTCAAGCGGCTAGTCTGGGGCGGACAGACGACGACCGGTGCAGTACACGAACCGCCGAGGTACAATCCACGTGGAGGAGGTAACGAGAGATGGCATCCAAGATTCAAATCAGTGTAGAGAAGACGTTCGACCGGGGTCCTGAATATGGTTATCTTGAGGTTCAGGTCAATTTCGAGGCAACGGCCACGACCACGCGAGGGCCCTGCTTCGCGTCTGTTATCGTTTCATTGCCGAAACCAAAGGTTGGGAGTATGTCCTTCGACGAGATCAGGGCAATGGCGAGATCCGAGGCAATCTCGTTCATGGAGGAAAGCGGGAAGATCGGTGAGGCCTCCTGATATGGCGGCTCCGAGAGGTCACCAAACTTCCCGGTGATCTCTCGCCTTGAGGCAAAGTCATCATTCCTTGCGGAAATGGGCCGGGGTTGCGTTTTTGAGCAAAGACCGCAGGAGAGACTCCACGGGCTGCGAGCTTTCAGAAAAATCCAGGTTGCGGAGGAACTCATCACGGTCTGTGTCTTTCAGCTCTCGGAACATGCCGAGGGCCGACGCACAAACCTCTCCCGAATCATCTTCAATGCGGGCTGAGACATGGTAGGTTCCATGTTTTACCCGTTCGTATGCCCCCACGGCTTGATAGGCTTTGCCGCAAAGGACGGTTCTTCTGAACTCCACGTCAAGCTTCCATGTGGCAGATAGCACCCCCGTCTCCATAAAGACCGCCCACCACATGATCTCGTCAAGGATGCCGCTAACGATGCCGCCATGCAGTACACCGCGAAATCCCTGGAATGAATCATCGATCAAGAAATTGGTCGAACAGACATGATCGCCATACTCGATTCGTAACCGTAACCCCTTCGAGTGGGGCCCGCAAAAAAAGCAATTCTCATAACATGGCAAACGTTCCAAATAACCTCTCTTTCCTCTCCTTTGTCCGCTTTTCCAGACGGGACAGGTTCCAGGGGTGATCATATCAATCGCCGCGACCGACTGTCAATGGCCAACCAAGGAAGCTCCTTAAGAACGTTGCTTATGGGACATGGGGAGCCAAGCGGCGATGGCGGGCAAGATCCCTGGTTCACTGCCTTCTTTGAACGAGGTCGTGGCTTTGTCGGAACGTAATGGGGGCCGGGGCTTTCGGGTCTACTGTTGCAGCGCCTGCCCAGTGCCGTCTAATGTCTGTTCGAGCCTGGCGGTTTCTGAAAGAATGATCTTAATGTACTCCGCTTGATCGGAGGTGGGATCAATTGTTTTGGCCAGCCTGCGTGCGAAGCCTCCCACGGCGGTCAATGGGTTTCTTATCTCGTCCTCGACTGCCTGAAGGGCGCGCCTCACGTCGGGGTCGGCTGGCTCGTCATGCAACTCGGCCAAGGTAGGTGTTCCGCAAACGAAGCGCCTTCCTTCAACCAGTTTTCGGGAAAGGAGCGCAAGGCTATCATACGCCTTTCTCATGACGTCCAGTTTATCTGCTTCGCTGTCGATTTCCACCTCGAACATCTCCGCAATTGAATCCACCTTCATAAGCGCCAGGGTCACCGCGTCCGCGACAAGGCCAGGTGACAGGCCGAAAACCTGTTCCATCGTGACGAGGAGTTCCGGTAGAGGGGTCTTCGTCTGGCATATGAAGCCGGATAGTTCCGACGCAATGGCACAGATCCTCGCTAGAGGCGGAAGCCCCGCCGCACTGCGACCGAACTCATGGGATCGCTGACAAAGGACTAACCGTGACGGAAACCCCCAGTGCGTGAGGAGTAATCCTCCGATCTCGCGGTGATTGATACCGTAGGTTTCGCTTTCCCAATCGAGAAGCGATGACAAGGGGTACCATGGTGGGACTTCGACCGCATCTTCACTCTCCAAGAAGGCACTCAAAAACACCAGCAAGCCGATCTCCAGAGTGAATGCTGCCGTGAACGCTTCTTCGGCCTCTTCTTTTCGTACGAGGAATCGCGCGGTCAGCCCCTGATAAAGAGACATACGCCAGTACTGCCGGTAGTCGGCCGAGCCGACTTTGCTGAGAGGGAAGGTGTTTTTGAGGGATAGCGACAAGGCGAGGAGTCGAGCCTGGTCGATACCGATCCTGAGGAGGGCCGAGTGTGCGGTAGTCACCGGATAGCGGGCTCTGAAAAAAGCGCTGTTGGCGAGCTTGATGATGCGCATCGTAAGGGACGGATCTTTTTCTATGAGATCGGCGATATCGGCTAATGAGCAGTTCTCGTCCGAGGAAAGCTTCATGAGCTGGAGGGTAAGCGGTGAGAGGGACGGAAGAAGCCGTCCGGAGTCGAGTTCGTTGAGGAATGTCTCGCGGTTCCATGTGCGTGTCAATGCTTTTGCCATATCTAAATGTCGGCACGGGGGGGCTACGGCTTAAGAACTGATTGGTCTCCCAAACCTGTTGTGTGATTCTATCTGGGACACAGGGGGATGGTGGAAAGTGGACAACGAATTAGAGGCAGCGCCACTCAATCCTGGCTCGGCAGAGTTCTTTGCCATCACCCAGACGGCGCACGGCGCACAATCCCCCGTTTTCCGTTCCGTCCACGACCACCGCCACTTCTTCATTGGGCAGGGCCTCCGAAAGAAAGCTGAGCTCGATCGATCGCGGCTCCGAGTTTTCAAGGTGTTCGGTCGGGTGGCTGTCTAACACCCACTGCAGATACTTGGTAGAGTTGACATGGCGATTTACGTCGATATCCGAAAAAAGCACCCGGAACGTGGCAACCTCCTTTCCATGCTTCAGTTCCTGGACCTTTTCCAGATCGGTCTCTATCTCGTCCCTTCCGGGCTGCCACGGAAGGCTGTCTGAGCTCTGGCCAAATCGTTGAGGCCGGCCCGTGGTTTTGTTCAGCACCATCCAGGACGACGTGGCAGACGCCAGCTTTTCCCCGGTATCGAGGATGACCCTGAAGTCACGGAGGGCGTAGAGTTTCACCTTCCGCTTTCCCCATGTTTCGATGGTTATCCGTTCCCCCCATCGAGGCATTCGGCTGATGACCATCTTCAGCTTTATCAGTACCCACTTCAGGTTTCGGGCCGATAACTCGTCGTGGCCGTAGCTTGTCCCCTTGGCATGATTCCAGGCAGCATTCAGCAGGTATGCAAAGAGGATCTGTGGACGTAACCGTCTCGATATGTCTACATCAAAGGGCTCGATCAGGCGCTGCTCTGTCCAGATATCGGGGGCTTGATCCATCTTTGGGTCGTTCACGAAGAACTGGTTTTCCGATTTCACTCACTTTAGAGAAGGGCTGTGCTGAAGTATCGCTCTGCACGATCGGGCAAGAGGGTTACAATACGATTGTGACCGTTATCCATATGAAGGGCCGTAAAAACATTGGCTCCCGAAGACGTTCCAACCAGCAACCCCTCCTCGCGGGCAAGTGTCCGGGTAGTCTCAATGGCTTCTTCGTCAGAAACGGTGAATACCATGTCGACCAGGTTCATGTCCAGAACATCAGGGATAAAGCCGTCGCCGATTCCCTGGATCTGGTGCAACCCCGGCTCTTTACCCAGAAGGGCAGCGCTGTTCTTTGGCTCAACGGCAACGACCTTGATGCTGGGTTTCTTCTCCTTCAAATACTTTCCAATCCCTTGAAGCGTCCCACCGCTTCCAACACCGGCAACGAATATGTCCACGTCCCCGTTCATATCTGCCCAGATTTCTGGACCGGTTTGCCGGTAATGGATCTCGGGGTTGTGGGGATTTCCAAATTGATTGGCCACGAAAAACTCCTCGGGTGCCGTCTGGGTGATCTCCTCGATCTTCTTCAGACATGCCGTCAGGCTGCCCTCCGCGGGGGTCGTTACTATTTCACCTCCGAAGGCCTGAATGATCTTGGTCCTTTCCTCGCTCATATTTTCGGGCATGACGCAGATCACCCGGTAGCCTTTCTGCACGCCGATAAGGCTCAAGCCAATCCCCGTGTTGCCGGAGGTCGCTTCGATGATGGTCATTCCGGCCTTCAGCCTGCCTTCCTTCTCTGCCGATTCAATGATCTGTTTGGCTACACGGTCCTTAACGCTGCCACCGGGATTCAAGAAGTCTGCCTTGGCGAACACATTCCCGGAAGACATCTTCCGGAGTTTGACTAGGGGAGTATTTCCAATTACCTCAAGGATAGAGTTTACAAGCATAGCGTGTCCTATGGAATGCCGAACGAAACCGCTCCTCATTCGAAATTTTTGTAATATTATACTGAATTTGGCAAAGGTTTGCTGGAATACTTGATCACAGTGACGGCGCGTTCGCCGATGGAGAAACGCCTTACTCCGTTCGGTGTCATCATCGACACCACGGCCTCGAGGGATAACGTGTCGTGAGGATGCAATGGGGAGATCTACGGGGGCACGGCGTTCAAACTACTGTTCGTCGGAGTACTGCGGGCACAGACCCGATGAACCGGGTCTATAGTTGCGGCATACTGCCGGGCGTGTCTCATAAATCTGGCAGAAGAAGGCGGAACCGTCCCAAGAGAGATAATGACAGACCCCCACCTTGTGACCGTGCTTGTCAATGATTCGGTCACCGGCCCACACGACCTCACCGTCACGGAGTCGGGCAATAATATCGTGACGGCCCTCTTTTTCCCATCGCTGAATATCTTCGGCAGAGGCACAGGCAACCATATCCACGCGACAACAAGAGCCGCATCGCCGGCAGGCACGATCTCGAATCTCCGTCACGACTCAGCGCGCTTCCTCTATGAAGATACTATCAGGTAGGTGCCGTCACCGCAAACGGTTGATGGGGCACGGAGCGGATTGAGGTGGATATGTTTTGCGTGGCCTTCAACGGGATAGGGGCCTACCCCGAAGAGGCATCCATGACGGCCCTGGCAGAGCGGATGAGGCCGTCTACCTTGCATCGTTTTGCCCTGCCGTTACAACAAAACACACGCTTTATTCATCGCAGCCACGCTTTCCCCAGAAGGGCCGTCCCCTATTGGCTGCAAAGCACCGCCCCAGGGACATCATGGCTGCTCCACCTTGTAGACCTTACAGAAGGTACCCCTCAAGGTAACGCCGCCCGTCTCCCGGGGATAAGGGGGGCTGTTACTGGTGATGGCATTGATGCACGACTCTGTAAATCCATGCAAATTTTCATCGACCCCTCTTTCCGGGTACCACCAGCCATGGTCGCCCACCACAACTTTTGGATGGAGGGTTTCGGTATATTCTGCCTTATGGGTTATTCTGCCCCGTTTGTTCTCTATATAGACCCAGTCCCCGTTATCGATCCCCAGTTCCTTGGCAGTGACGGGGTTGATATTGAGAATTGGATCCGGACGGCCAGCCCTCAGGCTTGTGATATGCCTCAGGTTCGAGTGCCGAAAAACGGCTGGTTTCCTGGTCGTCAGAATCAGCGGGTATTCTTCCGCGGACTCGGGCTCGCTATACATGGTCTCAGGCGGCTCCCGATAAACGGGCAGGGGGTCGCAACCCGCCTCTTTGAGTGCATGGGAGTAGAGTTCGAGTTTGCCCGAAGGGGTACCGAAACCATCCCTTTCATAATGCCTGTACTGTCTGACACACTCCAGGACATGGACCTTTCGGAACTCGTCGAAGGTTATACCCGCAGGTTTCAGTATTTCCTCCATGAACTCATATTCGTCCTTCCAGAAGTACTCGTCCAGTCCCAACTTGCGGGACAGCTCCAAGTAGATCTGAGTGTCCGACTTGCAGTCCCCCGGATCAGCCACTCTCTGCTGTACCTGCGCCAGGAACGGCAGGTCCCCCGACTGGCGAAGGGCATCGTGCTCGAGAAAGTGGGCCACAGGCAAAACTACATCGCACATCTGGACGGTCGGGTTAAAAAACAGGTCAGCAGCGGCAACAAAATCCAGTTTGTTGAACGCCTCAAGGGTCTCTTTCGAGTTTGCCCACGTACAAAGCACATTCCCTCCCTGAAGGTATACCACACGGGGCATGTAGGGCTTGCCGGTGACAGCCGCCTTCACTATGCTCTGCGGCAAGGCATAGTGGATAAAAGGGGCAAGATATTCCGCACCCAATCTTCTCTGCCGCCTCTCCTTGGGAATGAGGTCCTGCAAGGAGAACTCCGGTGCGGCCCTCGACACTATCGGTGGGTTAGTCCACTGAACTTTACCGCCGGGTACACCGACATTACCGCACAGACCTTCCAGCATATAGATTGCCCGCTGGGTCTGCATGGAAAGCACGATATTCTCATTTGCGTTCCCCACCAAAGTCGCGGCGGGCCCGTTGGCGGCATAGAACCGTGCTGCATCCGCTATGGTCTCTGCCGGCACCCAGCAGATCTCTGAGACCCTCTGGGGAGTGTAGTCCTGAATATGCGCCCTGAGTTCATCAAACCCTACCGTCCAATTCTCCACGAATGCCTTGTCATATAAGCCTTCATTGATAATCACGTGCATCATCCCAAGGGCCAGCGCCATATCCGTTGCCGGCCTCGGCCTCAACCATCGGTCTGCTTTTTTTGCAAGGACGGTTTCAAAGGGGTCTATCACCATCAACTTGGCCCCTTTTGCAACGGCCCTCTTGAGAGGCTCGTAGTTCGGGGTGGATGTTGAGGCCGGGTCCATCCCCCAAACAACGACCAGCGCCGAGGCATTTGTGTGATCTTCCATGAGAAAAGAGCCGAAGGTAAAGCGCATGGCATTCACATGGGGGAAATAACAGACCGACGCCATGGAGGTGATATTTGGAGAGCCGAATACATTGGCAAGGCGTGTAAAGACATTGTCCTGAATCCCCTTGGCAGCCCCCCTTAACCAGCACACGGACTCGGGGCCGTATTTCTCCTTGGCCTTGTTCATTTCATCGGCTATCCTGCCAAGCGCCTCGTCCCAGGAGGCCTCCTGCCACTTCCCCTCTCCCCGTTTTCCTTTCCGTATCAAAGGATGCTTTAGACGGCCAGGATGATTTCTAATCTCAACAGAGGCTTGAGCCTTCACACAAAGGGCGCCCATATTGAGGGGGGCATCGGGGTCTCCCTCAATCTTTACTATCTCCCCATCCTTCAGGTGCACCAACATACCGCAATCCTGCAGGCAGATGGCGCACGTGGTTCTCACGACGCCGGTTTCTATCACGGCGACTCCTTTCACGTCATATTTTGGTGGGCGAGGATATACTCGTCTGATAAGAGTTTTAAGCAACGACCCGAGAGGAGTCAAATGCATTATTATGAGATAACCCATTCAAAAATGTTATGCTCTGGATACAGGACTGCCCGCAAGATGTTGAACCTTCATCATCTCAGAATCTTCTATACCGTGGCTAAGCGGCTGAGCTTCACCAGGGCAGCCAAGGATCTTTCCATTACCCAACCGGCGGTTACCAACCAAATCAGGGCTTTTGAGGAGCAGTTACACCTGAAGCTGTTTGAAGCAAAACCGGGGAAGGTTCTCCTTACGGAAGAAGGCAGGATTCTCCACCAATATGCCCAAAGACTCTTCGACCTGGAAGGAGAAATAGAGGGGGTGGTAAACGATCTGAAAGGGTCGAGAGTCGGCGTGGTCTCGTTGGGCACATCCAGGACCTATTCCCATACCTTTCTCCATCTGCTGATCAGCCACTTCCACAGGTTCTATCCGAATATTGTGGTAAAAATTGATGAGGCGGGCTCTCTCGATATTATTCAGAGCCTGCTCGATTTCCAGAACGAGGTCGCTCTTTGCGTCAAGATCGTAGACAACCCTGATGTCTGTTTTATCCCTTTTTGTACAGAGCACCTCGTGGTCGTATTGCCCGTAGGCCACCGGCTCACCAGACAAGAACACCTTTCCGTTGAAGATCTGGCCGGTGAAAAGATCATCTTGAGAGGAAAAGGTTCAGCGAGCAGATACCTCGTAAGTCGGTTGTTTGAGAAGTCGGGCATTGCCCTGAATATCCTCACGGAAGCCAGCAACACCGAACTGATAAAGAATATGGTTCAGCGGGAAGAGGGTATCTCGTTCCTGTCCAGGGTAGCCGTGACCAAGGAGGTTGAGGAGGGAAAATTGTGCGTCCGCTCCCTCGAAGATAATGAAATCCCGCTCCATATCTCTATTGCCTATCTCAAAAACCGTGTTCTCTCCCCGTCTGCTACCGTCTTTCTCAACGTCTTGCAGGAGCTGGTGCCGCCAGACAAGCCGGCGGGAAGCGCGACGGCCCTCATAGCCAAGCTGACGGCTATGCCCCGGATGAGTCACGGAGACACTGAGGTCTAAACGTTAAGACTTTTCTCACAATTTATGCCAGATTCCTCGCAGCCCTGCCGTTCCCCAAGGGACCATAAGGCGGACATATCTCACGGTGGTCACCCGCCCATAGCAAGCTCGGATGGTGCGCTCCCAGCTACGTTGGCAAGACCGACTGGAATGGTGCGCGCTTGGTCCATATCGACGATGCCTGACCCAGGTTGTCTCTGCCGGGCACCCAAAAGAACAGAAAGCAATCACCGTCGACAAGGGTGGTCAGCATCGAGGATCGGGTGATCCCGATGGCGACGAAGGGAGATGCAATAGAAAATCCTGTCACCCCCATAAAGAAATGGCGTCTCCATCAAACGTGATGGAGACGCCATTTAACAAAACTGGTGCCGACGGCGGGACTCGAACCCGCACGGGTCTCCCCGCCACCCCCTCAAGATGGTGTGTCTACCAATTCCACCACATCGGCATCAAGGGTCATTACTTTGTTCCTGGTTGCGACGGCGTAGCCGGCACATTCGGCACCGGTGCCGATGGCGTAGCCGGGACAGACGGTACACTCCCCGTAGGTGTTGACGGTATGGAATATTGCTTATGGCTATAAAAGTAAGCGAGCATAAGACTCGTTACCATAAAAACAATCACCACTCCCGTCGTCATCTTCGTCATGAAGCCACTCGTACCTGAGCTGCCAAAAAGGGTGTTACTTGCTCCCCCTCCGAAGGCTGCTCCGATTTCCGATCCCCTTCCCGTCTGAAGAAGAACAACGAGAATCATGGCTATCGCAGCAAGAATATGTATAATGGCTATCGCTATGACCATCTCTTTTTCGCCGTCCCGGTTATTATACTGATAAAGGTTTCAGATTTCAAGGATGCTCCACCAACCAGTGCACCGTCTATGTCATTCATGGCTGCAAGGTCACCAATGTTGTCGGCTGTGACGCTCCCTCCGTAAAGCACGCGCAAGGACCCGGCCTTCGGGCCATACAGTTTATCGAGCTCTGACCGGATAAAAGAGTGAACCTCCTGGGCCTGGTCCGGTGTCGCATTCTTGCCGGTTCCGATGGCCCAAACGGGCTCGTAGGCGATGGTTATCCCATCCACGTTCTCTATGGCGTGAAGACCCCTTCTGATCTGCAAACCAACGACGAATTCAGTCACGCCCTGCTCTCTTTCCTCTTCGGTCTCTCCAACGCAGAGAATCGGTTTGAGACCTGTCTCCAACGCCTTCTTGACCTTTGCGTTGACTGAGGCATCCGTCTCGTGGAAGTATTTTCGCCGCTCCGAATGGCCGATGATAACGTACTCACACCCCGCGTCTTTCGCCATTCCGGGGGCAACTTCGCCGGTAAAAGCACCCTTTTCCTCAAAATAGATGTTCTGGGCGGCCAGCCTTACCTGGGACCCTTTGATGACTCCATAAACGGAAGAGAGTGCCGTAAAGACAGGCGCCACAACAATTTCCCCGCCCTTGACCTCAGCCGTACCTTCCTTGATGGCTCGGGCCAATTCGACTGCTTCCCCAATGGTCTTGTTCATCTTCCAGTTGCCGGCAACCATCCAGGGTCTCATTGGGCGCCTCCACACGACTCAAGAGCCTCGATCGCGGGCATGGACCTGCCTTCCAGAAGTTCCAGGAATGCTCCACCCCCTGTCGATATGTAGGAGATGCGGTCCGAGACACCGGCCTGGTGAACAGCCGTATCCGTATCCCCGCCCCCTATGATGCTCGTGGCAGGTGAATCCGCCACTGCCCGAGCCAGGGCCGTGGTCCCCTTACTAAAGGGCTCCAATTCAAAGAGACCCATGGGGCCATTCCATACGATCGTTTTCGCACCTGCCAGGGCCTCTGCGAAAAGGGCTGACGACTTAGGCCCTATGTCCAGGGCAGCCCAATCGGATGGTATTGCCTGAACCGATGCTTCTTTTGCCAGCGCGTCGATTTCTGCCCGCTCCGCTATGATGCAGTCCACAGGGAGCAACAACTTTACGCCCTTCTGCTTTGCTTTTTCCATGATCTCCCGCGCCGTATCCAGCATATCCACTTCGCACAGAGACTTGCCTACTTCATAACCCTGTGCTTTTATAAAGGTGAAGGCCATGCCTCCACCGATGAGCATTGCGTCGACCTTCTCGACGAGGTTCTTGAGAACACCGATCTTATCCGAGACCTTGGCCCCGCCGATAATGGCGACGAGTGGCCGCTCCGGGTTAACCGTGGCCTTCCTCAAGTAATCAAGCTCGTTTTTCAGAAGTATGCCCACCGCGCATTCTTTGATGAATGCGGTTATTCCCGCGTTCGAGGCATGCCCCCGGTGAGCGGCTGCAAAGGCGTCGTCGATATAGACATCACCCAAGGCCGCAAGCTGTTCGGCGAATCCGGGATCGTTCTTCTCCTCCTCGGCGTGGAACCTGAGGTTTTCCAAGAGCACCACATCCCCCGCCTTTAGAGCCGCCACGGCTTTTTCAGCGGGCTCACCCACACAGTCATCCGAAAAAGGTATGGTCTTACCCAAAAGTTCACTGAGGCGCTTCGCCACCGGCCTGAGGGTATACTTCTCATTTCGTTTTCCCTTCGGTCTGCCGAGGTGGGAGATGAGAACTACTTTGCCGCCTTTGTCTGTTGCGTACCTAATGGTTTCGAGATGCGCCCGGATACGGGTGTCGTCGGTGATATTGCCCTGATCATCGGTGGGTACGTTGAAATCCACGCGAATAAGGACCTTCTTGCCATTTATGTCCAACTGATCGATAGACTTCATGGTCGCCTCTTTGTTGTAAGAAGTAGTTTGAATCTAGTCTTCTCTCACTTCATGACCAAGGCAAGCAGATCAACCATTCTGCTCGAGAAACCCCACTCATTGTCATACCACGAGAGAATCTTCGCCATCTTTCCCCCCATCACGGTGGTGGATGGAAGGTCCACTATCGAGGAATGAGGATTGCCGTTAAAATCGCACGATACAAGCTCTTCCTCAGAAGCAAGAAGGATGCCCTTCATGGGCCCTTCAGCGTATTTCTTAAAGGTGGCGTTTAGCTCGTCCTTGCTGGTGCTCTTGGCAAGGTTCACCGTGAGATCAACGAGAGAGACGTTGGGGGTAGGAACCCTAATGGCCATACCCTCCAGTTTTCCCTTCACGGCGGGGACTACCTCGCCAATGGCCTTCGCTGCACCGGTGCTGGTAGGAATCATCGAAAGGGCCGCTGCCCGTGCCCTGCGGAGATCCCGGTGGGGCAGATCGAGAACTACCTGATCGTTGGTGTAGGAATGGATTGTGGTCATAACACCGTATTCGATGCCGAATTCTGTTTGAAGGATCTTGACGATCGGGGCAAGACAGTTGGTGGTGCAGGAACCCATGGAGATGATATTGTGGTTTGCCTTATCATAGACATCTTGGTTGACACCCAGCACAAAGGTGATGTCAGGGCCCTTCGCCGGGGCCGAAACGATGACCTTCTTGGCGCCGGCCTTCAGGTGCTTTTCTGCGCCCGCCCTATCCGTGAATTTCCCCGTGCTTTCAAGGACCAGGTCAACAGCCATGTCCTTCCAGGGAAGCTTCTCGGGATCCCGTTCGGCCAAGACCTTCAGTTCCCTGCCGTCGACCAGGATCACATCCCCCTTGGCCTCCACCTTACCATCCATCGTTCCATGAACCGAGTCGTATTTGAGAAGATGGGCAAGGGTCTTCGAGTCCGTCAGATCGTTTACCGCTACAAACTCGATGTCTTTATTTTTCAACCCTGCTCTGTATACAAGCCGTCCAATCCTGCCAAACCCGTTTATACCAACTCGAAAAGCCATACGAGACCTCCTATGATTGATGTAGAAGCTGTCTTGAACGCTTCAATACTAATCGTCCGCACCTCGTGGTGTCAAACGATTTCTCTGCGGGACAGAGCGTTACAACCTATGAAAATATACTGCAGACCTGACAATATGCACAGTGCAGCGGTGCTGTAGAAAAAGAAATAACCCAAAGACCTCGTGCCTGGCCAGAGGATGAGGACGACCGTCACCATCTGGAAGACTGTGGTCATTTTGCTGATCAGACTCGGCTGGGGCCTCCTGTCGGGAGAAACCCGGACGAGAACCCAAAATCCCAGGGTAATCACAACATCGCGCAAGAGCACGATCAGGACCAGCCAAAGAGGGACAAGTTCCTTATAGAGGAGAACGATATAGGATGAAGCAAGCATGACCTTGTCGGCCATGGGATCGAGGTAGGCGCCCAGAGGGGTCTTCTGCCGCATGACCCGAGCAAGAAACCCATCCAGCATGTCGCTCACGGACTGTAATACAAAAAGCAAGAGCCCCAGTACGTAACGATCGTAGACGATTGAGACTACAAAGAAGGCGGTGAGAAAAAAGCGAAAAAGGGATAAGAGATTGGGAAGATTCATTCTCCGTAGTAATTTCTAAAGGCCGTACAATTGCTCAAGAACGTGAGAGGCAAATCACCGATCGGGCCATTTCTCTGCTTGCCGATGATGATCTCCGCAATTCCTTTCTGTGTACTCTCTTTATTGTAGACCTCATCTCGATAAATGAAAAGGATAACATCGGCATCCTGTTCGATTGCACCTGATTCCCGTAGGTCTGCAAGCCTGGGCCTCTTATCCGGCCGGTCTTCCACCTTTCGGTTCAACTGGGAGATTGCGATCACCGGGATATTGAGCTCCTTAGCCAGGGCCTTCAGGAATCGAGAAATCTCCGATATTTCCTGCTCTCTACTGTCATTACTTGTTCTTCCCCTCATCAACTGCAGGTAGTCGACCACCACCAGTCCGAGGCCGTGTTCCTTCTTCAACCGTCTCGCCCTCGCCCGAAGGTCAAGCACGGTAAGCGAAGGGGTATCATCTATGTAAATGGGTGCCTGGTACAAGGTGTTCGCCGCGTCCGCAAGGCGCTGCCACTCCGTTCCCGCGCTCACGCTCCCGTTTCTCAGTTTCGAGAAATCGATCTGAGACTCTGAGGTCAAGAGGCGCAGTACGAGCTGCTCCTTGGACATCTCCAGGGAGAATATGCCCACCGGCGTCCTGTTGTCGCCGTCCATCTGGGCCGCCTGACGGGCTATATCCAGGGCAAAGGCCGTTTTGCCCATGCTGGGCCTTCCTGCTACGATAATGAGATCCGAGGGCTGCAGACCACTCGTCATCTTGTCGAGCTCGGTAAAACCCGTCGACACCCCGGTCACCGCCTGCTTCTTCTGACAGAGGCGCTCTACCGTTCTGATGCCCTCAATCACTAGGTCCTTGACGGCAAAGAAAGACGCCCTTTGCTTCTTCTCGGCCACCTGGAAGATCAATTTCTCCGCATCATCGATGTAGGTATCGACGTTGTTATCCACGTCATAGCCCTTTTCGACGATCTCGGTGGCAACCATGATGAGGGTGCGCAGCATGCTCTTTTCTCTGATCATTCTGGCATACTGTGCGATATTCGCAGAGGTGGGCATGAGATCGACCAGGGTGTTCAGATAGGTAACACCGCCGACCTTCTCCACTAACCCCTTGTCTCTTGCTAAGCTGCTTACGGTGAGGAGATCAATGGGATCGTTTCTTTCGTAGAGGTTGAGCATAAGCTCGTAGATAATCCCGTGGTCTTCCCGGTAGAAGTCCTCGGGGCTTACCAGGTCCACTACCTTGTTAATAGAATCGGGATCAATAAGGATGCCACCGAGGGTAGACTGCTCAGCTTCAATATTTTGAGGCGGTACGCGTCCTTTCTGCTTGCTCTCGGTGGGTTTCGTACCTCTGGCCATCTACTGTTCTGCTTCTATTTCAATCTTCAGTTGAGACTGGACACCTCTTTCCAGGTGGATATCAACCGTGTAGGCCCCGATCATCTTGACCGGTTCAGCCATCCGGATTGTTTTCTTGTCCACAGTGATATCAAGGGCCTTCTTAATGGTCTCGGCTATCTCCATGGGCGTGACAGAACCGAACAGTTTCCCATCGACTCCGGCCTTCTTCTTGATTGTTAGAACGGCTTGTTCCAGCCGCTCCTTAATTGCCTCGGCGGTCTTCACATTCCGTTCGTTTCTTTTAATGATGACATGCGCCCGTTCTTCCAGTTTCTTGATATTCCCCGATGTAGCCGGAAGGGCGAGCCCACGGGGTATGAGGAAGTTCCGGCCAAAACCATCACTGACGTCCCGCATCTCGCCGGTCTTCCCTACGCCCTGAACGTTGTCTAAAAGTATCACCTTCATTTCGGACCTCCTCTATCGCACGGCCGTTGTGAAGGGGAGAAAAGCGATGTGTCTGGCCTTCTTGATCTCTTCCCTCAATTTACGCTGATGATTGGCACACGTGCCCGTCATTCTTCTTGGCATGATCTTGCCGCGCTCGGTGATAAAATGCTTTAGCAGTTTAGGATCTTTGTAATCTATGGGCAGGTTCTCATCCTGACAGAACCGGCATACCCGTTTTCTTACGTACATCCTCTTTTTTCCCGAATCCTGCATTCTCGGCATTTATTCCTCCATCCATAGTATTTGACTTGCTTCTATCCTGACCGTTTGGTCCTGGCCCGTCCCTACCCCGACCAGCGCCCCGGCCACGAGGATTTCGCCCCCTACCGTACTCCCCAGATCAGCGGGATGTCGATCTCCCGCGAACAGGACATCCACCGTGAGGCCGCTGTCTCTGCTATGAAGGGGAAAGGTAAGGACCTTCTTCCCATTCGGCGTGTAGGCCACCTTAGGTGGTCTTTGCACTGTTCCGGTGAGGAACAATTTATTCACTGCTACGCCTCGCCCTCCAACTCGTCAAAAACGACGGGTTCAGGTGGTTTCTCGAGGCCCTTGTCTTTCTCATCCACCACCGTGAACATGTGTCTCAGGACAAGGTCCATGGTCCGGTAGAAGCGATCCATGGTAGAGATGGTCCCCTCATCCATATTGAGGAGGAAAAAATAGTAGTGGCCTCGATCCTTCTTTTTGATCTGGTAAGCGAGCCTGCGCACACCCCAGTCATCGATTTTTACGGTCTCCGCGCCGACTTTCTCAAGGTTGCCTTGTATACGTTTGAGGAGCTCTTCCTCTTCCTCTTTCGTACAGTCCGGGGAGATTATGACAATATTCTCGTACCTTCTCACGCCTGTTCTCCTTTTACGTAGTCTGCTACGGCGCCCTTGAGCACTCGTATCCTTACCTTTTCAGCGATTTCCATGGTGACAGCGTCGTCGGTAATGCCCGTTATCTTACCATAGATGCCACCCGAAGTCACAACAGTATCCCCCTTCTTCAGGCCGTCCAGAAACGCTTTGTGCTGTTTGGCCTTCTTCTGCTGTGGTCTGATGAGCAGGAAATAGAACACCACAAACAAAAGAATAAAGGGTGCAATTTGAAGCAGCCCGGCCCCTTGGCCACCTGTCGCTTGTCCGCCCATTGCGTATGCCAGATCAATCATCCAGTTCACCTCCTGTCCATTGTGATAGGAATTGGTCGCGAAACGTATCGAACCTGTGCTCTCTAATAGATTCCCTTATCTTTCTCATTAAATCCATATAGAAATGTATGTTGTGTATGGTATTCAGGATATAAACGCTCAGTTCCCGCGAAACGAAGAGATGTCGTAGGTAGGCCCTTGAGAAGTGCGTGCACGTATAGCATTGGCAGGATTCGTCGATGGGTCTTGAATCTCTGGTAAACTGGGCATGTTTGATGTTGAGGCGGCCGGTGGATGTGAAGAGGTTCCCGTTTCTGGCGTGCCTCGTAGGGATTACGCAGTCGAACATGTCAACTCCCAGAGAAACGCCCCTGACGATATCGTCTGGAAACCCCAGGCCCATGAGGTACCGGGGCTTTTCAACGGGCAGGATGGGAGTGACAAGACTCGCCATCTCCCATAGCAGGCCTTTGGGCTCTCCCACGCTGAAGCCGCCCAGGGCATAGCCGTCGAAATCGAGTTCCACCAACTCCTCTGCCGAACGACGTCTGAGGTCCTCGAAGGTGCCGCCTTGGACAATCCCAAACAACTGTTGTTGGTTCTTCCGTTTGGCCGCCTTGCATCGCCTCGCCCAACGGGTCGTCAGTCCGACTGAATCTCTCGTATAGTCATGGGAGGATGGGAAGGGGACGCACTCGTCCAGACACATACATATATCTGACCCTAGGTTCTCTTGGATCTCTACGACCCGTTCCGGTGTCAGGAAGTGCCTTGACCCGTCTATGTGCGATTGAAACTCGACGCCTTCTTCCTTCAGTTTTCGCAAAACATTGAGGCTGAAGATCTGGTAGCCGCCGCTGTCCGTCAGAACGGCCCCGTCCCAACCGGAAAACTTCTGAATACCACCCATCTCTCTAATGAGACCATCTCCAGGTCGAAGGTACAGGTGATAGGCGTTACCCAGTATGATGCGCGCGCCCATATTCCACAGATCTCGAGACACCGCCGCCTTCACCGTCCCCTGCGTGCCTACCGGCATGAATACCGGTGTCTCGATAGATCCATGAGCGGTGTTCAGGGTACCGACCCTGGCACTCCCGTCTGTCGTGGCTACCTGAAGCTGACTCATCATTGGATCAGCATCGCATCACCGTAACTATAGAAACGATATCCCTTTTCTATGGCTACGGCGTAGGAGGAAAGGAGGTTTTCCTTTCCGGCAAAGGCTGATGTTAGCAAGAGAGGCGTCGATCGGGGAAGGTGAAAATTGGTCAAGAGTATATCGACCGCTTTGAATCGATAACCGGGATAGATGAAAAGGTCTGAGTAGCCGCTTTCTGCTCCATCCCCCTTTGAGAAAAAGGTCTCGAGGGTTCGAACGGCGCTGGTGCCTACGGCGATGACCCGTCCGCCGGCGGCCCTGGCCGTCTGTATGGCCTCCGCTGTCCCGCGCTCGATATTGTACCATTCGCGGTGCATCTGGTGATCCTCGACTGTCTCTTTCTTGATGAGGAAAAATGTGCCAATACCGATGTGAAGGGTGATGTTGGCTATGATGACCCCTTGTTCCGTAAGATCTCGTAGAAGTTCGCCCGTAAAGTGGAGCCCCGCCGTAGGGGCGGCTATGGAGCCCAGTCTTTCGGCATAAACAGTCTGGTACCGGTCGAAGTCGCTCGAATCGTACCCATTCTTCTCCCGCTTTATGTAGGGCGGAAGGGGCATACGGCCATACTTGTCGAGCACGTCTCGGACGTTGACTTCTTCGGGAAAGCTGATTTCCCAGGTGTCACCAGCATAGCGAACGGTCGCGGAGACAGTACCTACCTTGATCTCTTGCTCCACCACCCCCTTCTTGAGGCCTTTCGCAAGGCACGACCATGTCGTCCGGGTCAGTTCCTCAACCATGAGGATCTCTACGCGACCACCGGTTGGCTTGACTGCCGCGATCCTGGCAGGGAACACCCGCGTGTCGTTTAGGACCAAGACGTCTCCTGGCCTGAAATAGTCTTTGACATCCTTGAAGTATCGATGTTCAACGGTCCGTTTTTCTCTATTCAGCACAAGGAGGCGGGACGAGGCCCGTTCGTCCTCAGGATGCTGGGCGATCAACTCCTTCGGCAGGGTGTAATCAAACTCTTCGATCCTCAGGCCCATAAGAAACCGCCCATAAACATGCTTCGACCATCCCTCTCGCACGGAGGCCTCACCTCGGCTCTCGTCAAAGTCTGACGGCCCTCAGAAGGACTTCTGCCGGCCAAAAACCTGTTGACTTGCCCCCTTACATCACTTATCATTTAACCGTTGCGGGCATAACTCAGTTGGTAGAGTGCAAGCTTCCCAAGCTTGATGCCGCGGGTTCGAGCCCCGTTGCCCGCTCCAAATTATTTCCCAGATAAAAAATGCTTACGCAGCGCACAAGGAAAACGGATCCCCTATTTGGAGCCGCTTGCCGTGAGGCCTTCGCAGAGGCGAGCCTACCACTATCAGTAACCGGGGCGGAAGCCGCAAACCCCGCAGGATCGAGTTTTTGTACGCTGATGGTATGCCCTAATAAAACCTTGGCGCCCCTGCTTTCTACGGCAGGGACGCCAAGGACAATAAATCCCTAGTCTTTAGGCCCTGGCCTTCTTTTCTTTTTTTTCCTTATCACCGGGCTTCTTTTCTTTCGCCACGGCTTCCTTTTCCTTCTTCTGAGTCAGCTCTATGATTGCCATGGGCGCTGCGTCTCCTCGCCTCCGGCCGATCTTCAAGACCCTGGTGTAGCCGCCCTCGGTTCCCTGATAACGCACACCGATATCGCTAAAAAGCTTCTTGACGATCTCCTTGTCTCTCAGTTCAGCGAAGACAAGGCGAAGTGAATGCAGATTGTTCGCCTTCGCCATGGTTATCAGCCGATCTGCAAATCGCCGGAGCTCAAGCGCCTTCGGGGTCGTGGTTTTAATCGATTCGTGGTCAAAAAGTGCCTTGGCAAGGTTTCTAAAAAGTGCCTTGCGATGGCTTGCTGTCCTGTTCAGTTTTCTTCCGGCTTTCAGATGCCTCATGGTACACCCTCTACACTTGATCTTTCCGCTTGAGCGCCATCCGGTCGAGATCCTCTCTCGTCGGGAAATTGTCAAGCTTTATTCCCAGTCTCAGGCCCATGCAGGCCAGTATCTCCTTAATCTCATTGAGCGACTTCCGCCCGAAGTTCTTGGTCATCAAGATCTCCTGCTCCGTCTTCTGCACCAGTTCGCCGATATATTTGATATCAGCATTTTTCAGGCAATTGGCACTTCTCACTGACAATTCCAGCTCATCAACACTACGATACAGATTGTCGTTAAAATCCTGTCTCTCAATCTCCCGGGCCTCGCAGGCTTCCGAATCCTCCGGCTCCTCGAAGCTGATGAAGATTCTCATCTGCTCCCGAATTATCTTCGAAGCAAAGGAGAGCGCGTCCAGGGGAGAAACACTTCCGTTGGTCCATATCTCCATGGTCAGCTTGTCGTAATCCGTCCTGTAGCCAACCCTGGCCTGGCTCACGTTGTAGGATACCTTTTTTACGGGAGTGAAGATGGCATCGATGGGTATCGTCCCTATGGGGTCCTCATCGTCCAGATTCCTATCGGCCGGGACATATCCCCTGCCTACCTTGGCCTTCAACTCCATATAGAGACGGGCCTCCTCTGTGAGGGTTGCAATGGGCCAGTCCGGATCAACGATCTCAATGCTTTCATCATGACGAATATCGCCGGCCCGAATAACCCCCTCGCCGTTGGCGTCGATGGTCAACATCTTCGGTTTATCATCGCTCATGCGGAGAACAACCTTCTTCAGGTTCAGAATGACCTCCGTCACGTCTTCTTTAACACCGCGAATAGTAGAAAACTCGTGGTCAGCGCCATCGATCTTTACCGAGGTAATGGCAGCACCCATGATCGAGGAAAGAAGGACTCTACGGATCGAATTGCCTATGGTGATACCGTAGCCGCGCTCAAACGGCTCTGCTGAAAACTTGACGTAGTAGGCCGAGCACGAATCCCTTTCTATCTCTATTTTTGAAGGCCTGATCAGCCCCTGCCAATTCTTTTCAAACATGTACATGCGTCCTCCTTGAGGAGAAGAGTCTACCGTGAATAGTACTCGACAATAAGCTGTTCCCTAATGGGTATGGTGATGTCCTCCCTCGTCGGCAGAAGCCTAACGACTCCCTTCATAGCCTCTTTGTCGAGCTCAAGCCATCCCGGGACTCCCCTGCGCACTACAGATTCCAGGGCGTTCTGAACTGATGGCAAAGTCTTATGTCGTATCTCGATCGTATCTCCCGGCTTCACTAAATAAGAAGGGATGTCCACCTTCCTGCCGTTTACGACCACGTGCCCGTGCGTGACGACCTGCCGGGCCTCTCGTCTGGACACTGCGAATCCCAGCCGGAAAACCATGTTATCAAGCCGGCTTTCCAGTAAACCAAGCAGGTTTGCACCTGTTATTCCCTTGGCCTTCTCCGCCATTTCAAAGAACCTCTTGAACTGGTTCTCAGTCAGGCCGTAGATTCTTTTGAGCTTCTGCTTTTCCCTAAGCCTAACCCCATACTCGGTGACCTTCGCTCGGGTCTCAACGTGGACTCCGGGTGGATAATTTCGTTTTTCGATCTCGCACTTCTCTGTGAAGCACCGCTCACCCTTGCTAAATAACTTCATGCCTTCCCTTCTGCATATCTTACAGGCGGGTCCTGTGTATCTTGACACTGTTTCCTCCTAGACTCGTCTTCGTTTGGGTGGCCGGCATCCGTTATGGGGGATGGGCGTAACGTCGCGAATCAGATGTATCTTTAGACCAGCGCTCTGGATGGCACGTAAGGCAGCCTCCCGTCCCGCGCCAGGTCCCTTGATGTAAACGTCGACCGTTCTCATGCCGTTCTCGATGGCCTTTTTGGCGGCATTCTCCGCCGCGAGTTGCGCCGCAAAAGGCGTACTCTTCCTTGATCCCTTAAACCCAGCCACACCACCACTGGACCACGAAACGACGTTTCCCTGGGGATCGGCTATGGTGATTATGGTATTATTGAAACTCGACTGTATGTGAACCTCGCCTACCGGGATGTTCTTTTTGACCTTTTTCTTGCCGCTCTTGCGAACCTTTGCCATGTCGCCCCCTTACTTTTTCCTCTTCATCGACGTCTTCCGCGGCCCTTTACGCGTTCGTGCATTCGTCCTCGTCCGCTGTCCTCTCACCGGCAACCCTCTCCGGTGACGCAGCCCGCGAAAGCAACCGATATCCATCAGCCTCTTTATGTTTATGCTCACCTCCTTGCGGAGGTCGCCTTCAATCTTATAGTTCCTCTCGATGATATCCCTTATCTGCGCAACCTCTTCCTCCGTTAAGGAATTCGTGCGCTTGCTGGGATCAATGCCTGCCTCGGCCAGTATCTTGTTTGAGAGCGGACGACCGATACCGTACAGGTAGGTGAGTGCGATCTCTATTCTCTTGTCTCTCGGGATATCAACACCAGCAATTCGTGCCACCTGATTCCTCCTTACCCTTGTCTCTGCTTATGCTTAGGATTCTCACAAATCACTCGGACAACCCCTTTACGCTTTATAATCTTGCATTTGTCACAACGCTTTTCTACGGAAGGCTTTACCTTCATGACATCCCCCTTACTTCACCCGGTAGATGATCCTGCCCCTAGTCAAATCATAGGGTGACAACTCTACCACGACCTTATCACCGGGCAATATCTTTATGTAATTCATACGCATTTTGCCGGAGACATGGGCCAATACTCTATGTCCATTCGGCAGTTCAACCCTAAACATGGCATTTGGAAGAGGCTCCACGACGGTTCCCTCAACCTCTATGCCTTCACCCTTTGGCATGCTTCCTCACAGCGAGCTAAGTATCTCAGCCCCATTTTCCGTAACCGCTACCGTATGTTCGAAATGGGCTGACAGCTTCCCATCCCGCGTGGCTGCGGTCCATCCGTTTTCCTTGATGATAATATCGCCTTTGCCCTCATTGATCATGGGTTCGATGGCAATCACTATTCCCGGTCTCAGGCGAGGCCCTGTTCCCTTTGTACCAAAATTCGGCACCTGTGGTTCCTCGTGCAGGTCCCTTCCAACCCCGTGGCCCACGAACTCCCGAACAACCGAAAATCCGTTCTTCTCTACAAAGGATTGAACCGCATTCGATATATCAAACAGCCGGTTTCCCACTCTTGCCTGCTCAATACCGAGATGCAGGGACCTCTCCGTGACACTCAGAAGCTTCTCTGCCCGTTCCGTTATCTTCCCTACGGGGTACGTAACTGCGACATCCCCATAAAATCCTTGATACAGAACCCCAAAATCGAGGCTGACGATATCCCCCTCATGCAGTGTCCGTTCTGATGGCATACCATGCACGACTTCGTCGTTTACCGATACACACAGGCAATAAGGAAACCCGTTGTATCCCTTGAACGCTGGTCGCACGTGATCCATACGGCTCAGTCTTTCTTCGCACGCGGCCTCCAAATCGGCCGTTGTTAGCCCGTCTTTCACATATGCCTTAAGCTCGAACAGCATTTCTGCCGCATATCTGCTGGCCGTTCGTATCTTCTCTATCTCTTCTCTGTTTTTCAACAGAATCATCTAAATATTCACCTTCTCCGAACCCTGAGATCGGGTCTCTTCGAGAGTGCGGGTGGTTGTCCTTTACCTTCTTCCCTTCATCCGGGCACTTTTTCTTACAAGCCCGTCATAATGCCGAAGAATAAGGTGGGATTCTATCTGTTGAATCGTGTCCAGCCCCACGCCTACCACGATAAGGAGCGCAGTGCCTCCAAAATAGAAAGGAACATTGAACTGCCTTATGAGTACGGTAGGCAAGACGCAAACAAATGATATATACAGAGCACCCACTAGGGTTATCCTCGACAGCACCTTCTCGATGTACTCAGCTGTCCTTTTTCCTGGTCGTATACCAGGGATATATCCTCCGTACTTCTTCATGTTGTCCGATACGTTATCAGGATTGAATACAATAGCCGTATAGAAGAAACAGAAGAATATAATGAATCCAATGTAGAAAATCTCGTGAAGCAAACTACCCGGCGTAAGCATTTCCGCAAATCGCTTCATGAACGGTATGCTAGTAAAGCCCGCTACGGTTGCAGGGAACATGATGATCGACGATGCAAAAATGGGGGGGATAACACCTGCGGTATTTATCTTCAATGGCAAATGGGTCGACTGACCGCCGAATACCCTCCTTCCCACGACCTTCTTTGCATACTGTACAGGAATGCGTCGCTGGGACGTTTCCATGAAGACAATAAAGGCGATAACGAGCAACATCATAACCAGTACTAAAATCACCGTAAACCAATTCAGCCCACTCCCCGGCTTCCCTACGGTCAAGCTCAAGGTGCTGCCAATCGCGCTCGGCATGCGGGCGACGATGCCTGTGAAGATGATGAGGGATATCCCGTTTCCAATGCCTCGCTCAGTAATCTGCTCTCCGAGCCACATGAGAAATGCTGTGCCCGCACAAAGGGTTGTCATGGTCATGAGCCTGAAGCCCCATCCTGGGTCGTAGACAACCATCTCAGCGCCGCTTCTCATCTGCTCAAGCCCCACAGCGATAAAAAACCCCTGCACCAGGCTTATCACAACAGTTCCGTAGCGCGTATACTGAGTGATCTTCCTGCGACCCGCCTCCCCTTCTTTTGAAAGCTTCTCCAGACTAGGCACTACAACGGTGAGGAGCTGCAGTATGATGGAGGCGCTGATATAGGGCATGATCCCCAGGGCAAAGACTGAAAGCCTTTCCAGTGCACCGCCTGCGAACATGTCGAAAAAACCGAGGAGCGTACCCTGAGCGGAAGCAAAAATGTCTGAAAGAACGCGGCCATCCACACCGGGTGTGGGCACGTAGACCCCGATTCGGTAGACAGCCAGGAGCGCCAGAGTCATAAAAATCCGCCGCTTTAGTTCTGGAATTCTACCTATATCTTGGATGCCGCTCATTAGGCGAGGACCTCGACTTCGCCGCCTGCGGCCTGTACCTTCTCTACTGCTTTCTTGGACGCCTTATGCACCTGAATCTTGATGGGAAATCCGATCTCCCCGTTGGAAAGCAGTTTCACCCCATCCCGAAGCTTGGTAACAAGGCCGCTCTCCAGTATCTCCTCAATGGAGGCGCTACCTGTTTCCCTAAAAACCTCCAAATCGGATAGCTTTACCAGGGCATACTCCTTTCTGAACGGGTTCTTAAAACCCCTCTTGGGGATTCTTCTGGTAAGGGGCAATTGACCGCCTTCAAAGAAATGGCCTTTCCCACTACCTGCCCTTGCGCGCTGCCCTTTTGTGCCCTTCCCCGCAGTACGGCCAAGGCCTGAACCAGGACCCCTGCCTATCCTCTTGCGATCCTTCTTAGCGCCTTCGTGTGGCTGTAGATCTTCCAGTCTCATTTATTGTACGTCCTCCAAGATTTTGACCAGATGAATCACCTTCTTCACCATCCCTCGAATCTCCGGTGTATTCTTCACAGTCCTTTCCTGATAGAGCCGTCTGAAGCCCAAGCTACGAATCGTATCTTGCATATCCTGGGTAGACCCGATTGTGCTCTTCATCCATTTTATCTTCAGGTGAGCCACCTTACGCCTCCTCGATCTTAACCTTGCCCCTCTGTTTCGCGACCACTTCCTGTGGCTTCAGCGTAGACAGTCCGTTGATGGTCGCCTTTACCACATTATGAGGGTTTCTTGAACCGTAACACTTGGTCAGAATATTTCGTATCCCGGCGACCTCAACGACAGCACGGACAGCACCACCGGCAATAACCCCCGTTCCTTCCTTGGCAGGTTTAATGAAGACCTGGCTAGATCCATACTTACCCGTGATCTCGTGGGTCACCGTTCCCCTATTCAAGGGAATTTCGACGATGTCTTTCTTCGCCCGTTCAACGGCCTTTCGAATGGCATCCGGAACTTCGTTTGCTTTTCCAAGACCAAAGCCTACGTGACCATTTCCGTCACCGACCACAACAATCGCGCTGAAGCTGAAACGTCGGCCGCCTTTAACGACCTTTGCCACACGATTTATGTAGACCACCCTGTCTTGCAGCTCAAGCTCTCCCGGCTCAATCCGCTTTTTTGCGATCAACCTAAACCTCCTCTTTTAGAAGACTAACCCCGCTTCCCGCGCTCCATCTGCAAGGGCCTTGACCCTGCCGTGGTACTTGAAGCCGTTTCTATCGAACAAGACCTCCTGGAGACCCATCTCCAGTGCCTTGCGGCCAATAAACTGTCCCACCTTCTTCGCGCTCTCGATATTTCCACCGTACTTGATATCCGCCGCTAGTTCCTTGCTTAAGGATGAGGCACCGGTGAGCACCTTCTGATTCTGGTCATCGATAAGCTGGGCGTAGATGTTCTTCAGGCTTTTGTAGACGCAGAGTCTCGGCCTATCCATAGTGCCGGTGATCTTCTTTCTGATCCTTTTTTTTCGCTTTATCCGCGATGCCGCCTTCTGTTTCGTATCCATGCCGATACCCCTTATTTCCCTGTCTTACCAGCCTTCTTTCGCAGTACCTCACCTGCGTACTTGACGCCCTTGCCCTTGTAGGGATCCGGTCTTCTCAGATCTCTTATCTTTGCTGAAACCTGACCAACCAGTTCTTTATCAATCCCCTTGATGGTGACGACCGTCTGTTTCTCGATATCCGCGGAAATCCCTGAAGGCAAGGGAAAATTGATGGGGTGCGAGTACCCGAGATACAGTACAATGCTGTTCCCCTGCATCTCGGACCGATACCCTATGCCGACGATCTCCAACTTCTTCTCGAAGCCCTTGGACACTCCGTCGACCATATTCGCCACCAGGGTTCTCATCAGGCCATGATAGCTGCGCACCCTTTTCGTATCATTGGCCCTTTTTACCAGAAGAGAGCCCTCCTCCATATCCAACTGGATCCCTTCCAGGAGCGGTCTGGACAGAGACCCCTTGGGTCCTTCCACGAGCACCATTCCGTCCTTTATATCCACCTTAACGCCCTGAGGAAGGGCAATTGGTTTCTTACCTATTCTGGACATCTCTCACCTCACCAGACCCTGAAGAGAAGCTCTCCCCCAACGTGGTTCCCCGTGGCCTCACGGTCTGTCATAAGACCTTTTGACGTTGAAACCACGGCTACACCAAGTTTACCTCTCCCCTTTTGGAGATCATCGGCCGATACGTAAACCCGCCGGCCGGGTTTACTCACCCTCTCCAGCCCTGTAATAGAACTACGGCTGCTCTCTGCATAATTAATATACACCTTGATGAACTTCTTTCTTTTCTCGTCCACATACACTTTATAGTTACGCAGAAATCCCTCATCCTTGAGGATTTTTGCGATAGAAAACCTCATGGTCGAATACGGAATGTCCGTCGATTCATGTCGCACCATGATTGCGTTTCGTATGCGCGTGAGCATGTCGGCAATAGGATCCGTTGCGCTCATGACTCCCCCTACCAGCTCGATTTGGTTACTCCGGGCAACTCCCCTCGAAGGGCGAGTGTCCGAAAACATATTCGACACATCTCAAACTTTCCAATGTAGCCTCTCGGGCGGCCACAGATTGCACATCTGTTTCTCGCTCTTACCTTGAACTTAGGCGCCCGTTTTGCCTTTTCCATCATCGATGTTCGTGCCATTACACCTCCACTAACTTCTAAAGGGCATACCCATAAGCCTCAAGAACTCAAAGGCCTCTTCGTCCGTGTTGGCCGAAGTTGTTATGGTGATGTTCATGCCCCGTACTTTATCGATCTTATCGTAATCAATCTCCGGGAAGATGATCTGTTCGCGAAGCCCGATGGTATAATTACCCCTCCCGTCAAACGACTTCGGAGAGATACCTTTGAAGTCTCTGACTCGAGGCAATACGATGGTCACAAGCTTCTGGAAGAACTCATACATCCGCTCTCGCCTCAGGGTCACCGTACAGCCAATGGGCATCCCCGCTCTCAGCTTAAAGGATGCAATGGATTTTTTGGCCTTCGTGATGACCGGCTTCTGCCCAGATATGGCCGCCATGTCAGCAGCTGCGGCATCCAATACCTTTATATTCTGGATCGCTTCCCCCAAACCCATATTGATGACGATCTTCTCCAGCCTCGGCACCTGCATGACGTTCTGATACTTGAACCTTCTGATCAGTCCGGGCCTGACTTCTTTGTCGTAGAACTCCATGAATGGCGTCTTCAAAACACCCTCCTACTTGTCCAAAACCTCTTGGCACTTCTTGCAAAATCTGACCTTCTTGCCGTCCTCCAGCGTCCTGGTACCAACCCGCACAGGTTTCGAACACTTCTCACAGAAATGCATTACGTTGGATACATCTATGAAATTCTCGCGTTCGATGATGCCGCCCTTGCTCTTCTGACTCGGGCGAACATGACGTTTGATAACATTGACCTTCTCGACAATCACCCGATGATCCTTCCGATCGATGCGGAGAACCTTTCCGGTTTTGCCTTTGTCCTTCCCGGCTACCACCGTGACCTGATCATTCTTCTTAACGTGAAGCCCCTTTTCCATTGTACCCTCACACCACTTCGGGCGCCAGCGAGACAATCTTCATAAAGCGCTTGGCCCTCAGTTCTCGAGCAACAGGACCAAATATTCTAGTCCCGACCGGTTCGTTATACTGGTTGATGATGACAGCCGAATTGTCATCGAACCTGACGTAGGATCCATCAATGCGCCTGATCTCCTTCTTGGTTCGAACGATAACTGCCTTAACCACATCACCCTTTTTTACTTTGCTGTTGGGGATTACCTCCTTAACCGAACAGACGATGATGTCCCCAACCGTGCCGTACCGTTTCCTAGAACCGCCCAGGATTCTGATGCATCCGAGCTTCTTGGCTCCTGAGTTATCCGCAACTTCGATTCGCGATCTTACCTGTATCATGGTCTAAGCCCCTTATTCGGTGGCAGGCACTGGAGCTTCCTTCTTCAGTATCTCTTTGATGGTCCACCGTTTATCCTTGCTCAAGGGTCGGGTCTCCACGATCAACACCGTATCGCCAACCCTGGCCTCGTTATGCTCATCGTGCGCCTTGCACGTGTTTTTCAGCTTTAGGTACTTGTGGTATGTGGGGTGCTTCAGAAATCTCTCCACCTCAACGACGACGGTCTTATCCATCTTGTCCTTGATGACCAACCCCACCATCTTCTTTCTGTTCTTCTCCCTCTCTATCTCCATGCTCGCTCTAGCTCCCCAGCTCCTTTTGACGTAACGTCGTCTCTATTCGCGCGATGTCTCTCTTCACCAGTTTCATCCGCGCGGTGTTTTCCAGCTGTCCTGTGGAATGTCGAAACCGCAGGTTAAAAGCCTCCTCCTTCAGTTCCTTCTCCCTTTTCAGAAGCTCCTCGCGAGTCAGATCTCGCAATTCTTTTGCTTTCATTCGCCGTCACTCCTCGTCACAAATCGCGTCTGGATCGGAAGCTTTTGCGCGGCAATGTACAGGGCCTCACGAGCCTTATCCTCAGGCACACCCATTACCTCATAGAGCATCTTTCCAGGCCTCACGACTGCGATCCACCCTTCCACTGGCCCCTTGCCTTTTCCCATCCGTGTCTCAGCCGGCTTTTTGGTGATGGGTTTGTCTGGAAAAACCCGAATCCACATCTTTCCCGTTCGTTTGACGTATCGAGATATGGCGATACGGGCCGCCTCGATTTGCCGGGCCGTGATACGGCCGCACTCAGTTGCCTGCAGGCCGAAGTCGCCAAAGCTCACATCGCTACCGCGCAGTGCAACACCTCTCATTCTACCTTTTTGCTGCTTTCTGTATTTGACTCTTTTCGGCGAGAGCATTGTTACCGTGCCTCCTGATACACTTCACCCTTAAAAAGCCACACCTTCACGCCAATTATCCCATATTTGGTCCGGGCCTGGGCAAAACCGTAGTCTATGTCGGCTCGTAGGGTCTGAAGGGGAACTCTGCCTTCTCTATACCACTCAGTCCTTGCCATCTCCGCCCCGGCTAGACGCCCGGCACACATAATCTTGATACCTTTGGCACCCGCCTTCATGGCCTGGGAAACATTTCTCTTCATGGCCCTTCGGAAGGAAACCCTGCGTTCCATCTGCAAGGCGACGTTCTCAGAAACGAGTTGCGCATCGATTTCCGGTCTCTTCACCTCGGTGATATTCAGAATGATCTCCTTATCGGTCAGAGCTTGAAGCTCTTTCTTGAGGTTTTCCACCTCCACCCCTTTTCTACCGATCACTATTCCAGGCCGGGAGGTCCAGATGTTCATCTTGGCTCTCTTGTCCTTGTTCGCGGCACGCTCAATCTCCATTCTGGAGATACCCGCCTGATACAGCCTCTCCTTCAGGAACTTCTTCATTCGAAGATCTTCGTGCAGAAAGCGGGAGTAGCCGCGAGCAGCAAACCACTTAGAATCCCACGTCCTGATTATTCCAAGTCTGAACCCCACCGGATGTGTCTTCTGGCCCATTTAGCCTCCAATTAATGCCGAGGATACGGAAATGCGATAAAGCAATGATGTGGTAAGGGCAGAACATGCCGAACCACTCTTTGCCAGCTTCTTCACTTCCTCCCTTCCTCGCTTCCTCATATTCTTATGCTTCATCCAATATCAGCGTGATATGGCTGATTCTCTTTCTTATCCTCGTGGCCCTACCCATAGCTCGCGGCATGAAACGCTTTATTAAAGGTCCGCCGTCCACCACCACGTTCTTCACGTACAGGTTATCGACGTCCACATACTTCTTCTGCCGGGCGTTTCCAACTGCACTATCAAGGAGTTTCTTCAGAATGAACGCGCCCTTTTTCGGCGTGAACATGAGAATACCCATGGCCTCATTCACGTTCTTCCGCTTTATCATATCGCCTACTAGCCGTACCTTCGTCGGCGATATTCGCATCATATTTGCCTTCGCCACTATCTCCATCAGTTACTCCTTCCGCTCCCATCCGCAAGTTATAGCTCATGTATGGAAGCCGGCGGTGATCCACAAAGAACGTAGTGACCGCTCTCGTTAATCTCTCTTCTTCTGTACTTTTGACTTCCTGTCACCTGAATGGCTGTGAAACGTGCGCGTCGGTGCGAATTCTCCCATCTTATGCCCGACCATCTCCTCGCTCACAAAAACAGGAATAAATTTCTTGCCATTGTGAACTGCAAAGGTAACTCCGACAAACTCGGGCATAATAATCGACCGGCGTGACCATGTCTTTATGACTTTGGTGTCCCTCGATTCCTTGGCTTTTTCCACCTTCGCCACCAGGCTTTCTTCAGCAAAAGGCCCCTTTTTTAAAGACCGCGGCACAAGTACCTCCTATCCTCTCCTCTTTACGATGAACTTATCAGTCCGTTTATTCTTCCTGGTTTTCAGCCCCTTTGCCAGTTGGCCCCAAGGCGAGCACGGATGTCTTCCGCCCTTGGTACGTCCTTCACCTCCGCCAAGGGGGTGGTCAACGGGGTTCATTGCCGTTCCACGAACATGGGGTCTCTTGCCTACCCATCTTGATCGCCCGGCCTTACCCCAGGTTATGTTTTCATGTTCGATGTTGCCCACCTGGCCGATAGTGGCCGAACAGAGCAAATGGACCAACTTAACCTCACCCGAAGGCAGCCTCAAGTGTCCGTAATCTCCTTCCTTGGCCACCACCTGGGCATAGCTGCCTGCGCTTCGGGCCATCTGTCCACCCTTGCCCCGCTTCATCTCCACGTTATGGACAAAGGTACCAAGGGGGATCAGTTTCAGAGGAAGGGAATTGCCTTCGGAAATCTCCGTATCGCCCTTCTTGCTCGCCACGACGGTCTGGCCGACCTTCAACCCCAGCGGGGCCAGAATATACCGCTTCTCGCCGTCTCCGTAATGAATAAGTGCTATATTAGCGGATCGGTTCGGATCGTATTCTATGGCCGCGACCTTTCCTTCTATTTCGAGTTTATCCCTGCGAAAATCGATGATCCGGTATTTCCTCTTGTGACCGCCGCCAATGTGCCTCGATGTTATGCGGCCCGCATTGTTCCGACCACCCGTTTTCGTCAAGGGCTCAAGGAGACTCTTCTCCGGTCCCTTCTTGGTGATATTCTCGAAGGTCACCACGCTCATAAATCTTCTGCCGGCAGAAGTCGGCTTATATTCTCGCACTCCCATTACGCACCTTCAAAGAAAGAAATTTTGTCCTTGGGACTCACCTTCACAATGGCCTTGCGCCAATCTGGCCTCTTCCCGGCGAACCTACCGACCCTGCGCTTCTTCCCTTCCATGTTCACAACGCGCACCGCCAGGACCTTCACCTTAAAAAGCTGCTCAACTGCCTTTGCAATCTCTATTTTGTTGGCGTCCCGTGCTACCTCAAACGCATACTGATTGCTGGTCTCCTTCATGAGGGTGCTTTTTTCGGTCACAATCGGTCGTATGATGATATCGTACTCATTCATGGTAATAATGCCTCTTCTATACGCTTCACCGCATCAAGGGTAACCACGAACTGCTCGTGTCTGATAACGTCGTACACATTCAGCCCCTCGACCCTCAGCACCTTTACGTAAGGGATATTGCGCGCAGACTTTTCCAACACTTCATCCCTGCCATCGACGACCACAAGGGGCTTCGTGAGGCTCAGTCCTTTTACGACCCCAAAGAACGCCTTGGTGCTAATCCCTTCCAGGACCAGCTTGTCGAGAATCTTGACATTCGATTCCTGGTATCGCGTCGTCAAGGCTGACCGCAAGGCGCTCCTTCTGACCTTTTTGGGTACCGACACCTTATATTCCCTCGGTTTAGGGCCGTGGGCAACACCGCCTCCCGGCCACAACGGGGATGTTGAGCTCCCAGCCCGTGCGCGACCGGTACCCTTCTGCCTCCACGGTTTTTGCCCGCCACCGGATACGTCGCCCCGGGTCTTGCTGGACGCTGTGCCCCTGCGCCTATTAGCAAGTTGCATAACAACGACGTCATGCATGAGATGGGGTTTAACCTCGGTTCCCCAGATCTCGTCGTTCAGCTCGACTTCTCCTACCTTCTCACCCTTTATATTAACCACGTCTGCTTTAGCCATGAAACACCCCTACGACTTAATCTCCACATCGACGCCCGCCGAAAGCTCGAGCTTCATTAGGGCATCAACCGTCTGCTGCGTAGGCTCCACGATATCGATCAGCCTCTTATGTGTCCTAATCTCGAATTGCTCCCTCGACTTCTTGTCGATATGGGGTGACCGAAGTACCGTAAACTTTTGGATCGCCGTGGGCAAGGGAACAGGCCCTACTACCTGGGCACCCGTCTTCTTGGCTGCCTCTACAATCTCCTTTACCGACGCATCAAGTAGTCTATGATCAAATGCTTTCAGGCATATCCTGATTCTTTGCCTCATCGTCCGTAACCTCTATTTATTCCACTCTCAATCATTGGGGCTCGCATCGCCCCCTCCACCAGCAAAGCTGTCGGAGCCTTCCCCTCAAAGAAACGAGAAACGCTCACCTTATTCCGCTATCTCTGTCACAACCCCGGCGCCTACGGTCTTGCCGCCTTCACGAATAGCGAAGCGCAACTCTTTCTCCATGGCGATGGGGGTTACCAGCTCAACATTGATGGTCACGTTGTCGCCGGGCATGACCATCTCCACCCCTTCGGGCAGCTTGACGACTCCGGTTACGTCTGTTGTTCTGAAGTAGAACTGGGGACGATAGCCGGGGAAGAATGGGGTATGACGACCGCCTTCTTCTTTGTTGAGGACGTATACTTCTGCCTTAAACTTGGTATGAGGGGTGATGGAACCGGGCTTTGCCAGAACCTTCCCGCGCTCTACCTCGTCTTTCTTGGTGCCTCTGAGGAGGACGCCAACGTTATCTCCTGCCTGCCCCTGATCGAGGATCTTCCGGAACATCTCAACGGAGGTGGCAACGGTCTTCATGGTGGGACCGAAACCGACGATCTCTACATCATCGCCGGGCTTAATGATACCTCTTTCCACACGGCCGGTCACGACCGTACCACGACCGGAGATGGAGAAGACATCCTCAACGGGCATGAGGAAGGGTTTGTCGGTATCACGTGCGGGCTCCGGGATATAAGAGTCGCAGGCATCCAAGAGTTCCTGAATGCTCTTGCAGTGGGGGCAATCGGGCTTGCCGTCGCCACATTCCAAGGCCTTGAGAGCGGAGCCCTTGATGATCGGGATGTCATCTCCGGGGAACTCATAGGCGGTTAAGAGCTCACGAAGCTCAAGTTCGACCAGCTCGATCAGCTCAGGGTCATCTACCATGTCCACCTTGTTCAGATAGACTACGATGTAGGGGACACCCACCTGGCGGGCCAGGAGGATATGCTCTCGTGTCTGCGGCATGGGGCCGTCATTGGCTCCGACGACCAGGATGGCACCGTCCATCTGGGCAGCGCCGGTGATCATATTCTTTATATAGTCAGCGTGGCCCGGGCAGTCAACATGGGCATAGTGCCTTTTGTCGGTCTCGTACTCCACGTGAGCGGTTGCGATGGTAATACCCCTTTCCTTTTCCTCGGGGGCCTTGTCTATCTGATCAAAGGGGATCCACTGGGCCTGCCCTCTATTGGCGAGACACCGGGTAATGGCACTGGTGAGGGTCGTCTTCCCGTGGTCAATGTGGCCAATGGTGCCGATATTGACGTGGGGTTTCGTCCTTTCAAATTTTTTCTTAGCCATAGAGAGCCTCCGTAACTGTTTTTTCTCTATTCTTCAGCAGATTCTCATGAATGTACGCCGGCGTAGGGGCATAGTGGAAAAACTCCATGGTGAAATAACCCCTTCCCTGGGTCATGGAACGAAGCCGGGTAGTATAGCCGAACATCTCACCCAGCGGCAGATAAGCTGAGATATACTTTAGTTCATTCCTCTCGTCAATGTCGGCGATTCTCCCTCTTCGGGCGGTGATATCCCCAATAACCGATCCAACGGTATCCGGTGGGACATTGAGGTCCACCTTCATGACCGGCTCAAGGATGACAGGGTTACCCTTTCGGGCCGCTTCCTTTATCCCGATGGAGGCTGCAACCTTAAAGGCCATCTCTGATGAGTCGACTTCATGGTAGGATCCGTCGAGAAGATCCACCTTCACATTTATCATGGGAAAGCCGAGAAGCACGCCTTTCTCCAAGGCCTCTATGATGCCTTTTTCTATACTCGGCATAAATTCCCGGGGGATCACGCCACCGACGGTCTTATTCTCAAACTCAAATTCCTTGCCTTCCAGGGGTGTGATATCGAGCACCACGTGTCCGTACTGACCTTTGCCGCCCGACTGTTTGATATACTTGCCGACGGCCGTGGCCTTTTTGGTGATGGTCTCTCTATACGCAACCTGCGGCGCCGAATAGGTCATCTCCAGGTTATGCTCCCGTTTCACGCGATCCATCACGATGTCCAGATGCAACTCTCCCATACCTGACAGGATGACTTCATTCGTCTCAGTATCCATTTTCACGGTTAGAGAGGGATCTTCCAGGGTGTATTGATTAAAGACGAACCACATCTTCTTGAGATCGTCTTTCTTTTTCGGCGTCACTGCAATCGATACGACGGGAACAGGAACCTCGATGGTTTCAAAAAGCACGTGATGGTCTGGGTGAGTAAGGGTATTTCCGGTTGATATGGTCTTTAGGCCGGAAACTGCGCAGATATCGCCGGCTTGGACCGACTTTGTCTCCTCTCGCTTGTTTGCATGAAGCCGCAGTATCCTTCCGATGCGCTCACTCTTTCCCTTGGTACTGTTCAGGACCGTTTCACCTTTATTCAGCTTTCCTGAGTAGACCCGAAGATACGCCAGTTGCCCCACGAAGGGGTCATTCATAATCTTGAACACCAGTCCGCTGAACGGTTCTTCAGGGAGCCCCTTCAGATGCCCCTCTTCGCCGTCCTCAGTCCAATAAAGATGAGGAGATATGTCTAGGGGAGAAGGTAGATAGTTAACGATCGCATCAAGCAGCGCCTGAATGCCTTTGTTCTTGAAGGCCGTTCCGCAGAGAACGGGAAGTATCTGCCCTTCCAGTGTCCCCTTTCGGATGGCTCGGTGGATCGCGCTCTCTCCGATCTCTCTGCCGTGAAGATAGGCATCCATCACATCGTCGTCAACCTCGGAGAGCTTCTCGAATAGCTCGTCCCTCCTCAGGTGTGCCTCAGCCTTCATGTCGTCGGGGATATCGGTCGAGGAATATTCGTATCCAGCTCGATCCTTATCGTAAATAACAGCCTTTTCCGTGATGAGATCAATGGAGCCCGTAAATTCCCCTTCCCGGAAGATCGGAAGCTGCAGAACAACCGGGTTGGCCTTGAGGATGCCCCGGATCATGCCAACGCACTTGAACAGGTCGGCCCCGGATCGGTCCATCTTATTGACGAACGCAATTCGAGGAACGTTATAACGGTCAGCCTGCCTCCAGACCGTCTCTGATTGAGGCTCAACACCTTCGACTGCCGAGAAAAGGGCAACTGCCCCATCCAGGACCCTCAAAGAGCGTCCCACTTCCACGGTAAAGTCTATGTGACCAGGGGTATCGATGATGTTGATGCGGTGCCCGCTCCAAAAGCAGGTGGTTGCCGCGGCGGTTATCGTAATTCCACGCTCTTTTTCCTCTTCCATCCAGTCCATGGTTGACGTACCTTCATCAACCTCACCAATGCGGTTATTGACACCGCTATAGAAGAGTATTCTCTCTGTCGTTGTTGTCTTGCCAGCATCTATGTGAGCCATAATGCCGACGTTTCGAATAATTTCTTGCATATCTAAGCTATTACCACCTGTAGTGAGCAAACGCCTTGTTGGCCTCTGCCATCTTATGGGTATCTTCTCGTTTCTTTATGGCACCGCCTCTGTTGTTGAAGGCGTCGATGATCTCACCCGCGAGCCTCTCGACCATGGTCTTCTCTGCCCGCTCACGGGCGTACCGCAGCATCCACCTAATACCCAACGAGACCTTGCGATCGTACCGTACTTCAACAGGCACCTGGTAGGTGGCTCCACCTACCCTTCTCGCTTTCACTTCCAGTTCGGGCTTAACATTGTCCATTGCCTTGAAAAAGACCTTGAGTGGGTCTTCGTGAAGCTTCTTCTCTATGAGGTCGAAGGCCCGGTAAACGAGTCGACGGGCCGTGCTTTTCTTACCATCCCACATGACGCAGTTCGTAAAGCGCTGCACCAGTACATCATTGTATTTTGGATCAGGAACCCTCTCCCTTCTCCCCACTCTTCCTTTTCTGGGCACTGATATCCTCCTTACTGCTTAGGTCTCTTTGTTCCGTACTTAGACCTGCTCTTCTTTCTGTTCTGTACGCCACTGGCGTCAAGAGAACCGCGGATTATATGATATCGCACGCCGGGAAGGTCTTTTACCCTTCCTCCTCTAATCAACACAACGGAGTGTTCCTGGAGGTTGTGGCCAATGCCCGGCACATAGGTGGTGACCTCCATTCCGTTCGTAAGACGCACACGGGCGACCTTTCTTAAGGCGGAGTTCGGTTTCTTAGGCGTTGTCGTGTAGACCCTGACACAGACCCCTCTCTTCTGAGGGCAGCTTGTCAGCGCCGGGGATGCGCTCTTCTTTTTTGCGACTTCTCTCCCGAGCCTTACTAGTTGGTTAATAGTAGGCATCCATACCTCCAAAAAAATAATCCCTTATTTTAAGGGATAATCGTGCTTGACTACCAATAATAGTCCGAAAAAAGCTTCGGCATATTATCAATTTTTCGGTTTTCTGTCAAGTAATTTTTATCCACACCACGCGGCTCTCGCCTTGTGTTTTAACTGCTTTTTCCTGTTCAGAAGCCGCCGCGAGAAGACCGACCGGAATGGATACAGAAACTCCTCGACTGCCTGCGTGACAGGGACCTATTATAGCACACAAATCGACCAAAAGGTAGCTCGTAGTAAAGGTTGCTGCCTTACTGCCCGCCGGGGGGTTCAACTTATAAGCTTGAGCATGACAAGCCAGGGCCGGACAACCAGATTACGGGCTTGACATAACACAAGGCTTTTCTTAGAATAAGCATGCCACGAAGGCAAGAAAACCGACCTGGAGGACGGATTCGTTGCCCCGTGGCTTTTTTTTGCAAAAAAGCGCCGATCCCTGAGGCAAGGAGGACGCCTGGCGTAAAATCGGGATTCATAGCATGCATGACCCGCTTTCTGGGTTGGCCACTCCCGAGAATCCAAAGGGGTAGTCAATATCGCCGTCCGGAGGGAGGTTGGCCCCGCATTTGAGGGGGAGCAGGGGGTTTAGGATAGCCAGTTTCTCATGGGCCGTGTCAAAGCTTTTTTCTCGATGGTGGTGTAATCGCTACTGGCCCTAACGGTTTCAGCGGGGCCGTGTCTGGTTATCCTGCTTTGCCCATATTGTGGCCAAACCGTGTGTGAACCGTGAAAAACAGTATCCCTCCATTTTTGTTGCAGAGCGGTGACCAACGCTACCGACACAGACGTGCCATGGCAGGACACAGTCGGCTTGCGTTCCTGGACAGAGGTTTGCTGGCGGTATCCCGTCTCCTTAAAGACACCTACGTGCAGTGGGATCTCAGCTCAAAAAAAGGTTTGTTTCAGTGCTTCGATCCACGTCTAAAGCTTCTTTTCCTCATCTTTTTCGCCGTTGCGATAAGTTTAAAGAGGGATCTTTTCTCGGAAATTGTGGTTATGGTGATGCTCTTGGGCTTCAGTCTGCTTTCGAGGCTACCCCTTGTGGCCGTATATTCCCGAACCATAGCTCTCGGGTTCGTATTTGGGGTATTGGTGAGCTTTCCTTCTGCGTGCAACGTTATAGTCCCCGGCACGGTCGTCTTTCCTCTGGTTACGCTCACGGGTAGTCACGATCTGCTCTTTTACCACATTCCCAGGACCATCGGGTTCACAAGAGAAGGTTTGCAACTGGTCGCCCTGTTGTCTCTGAGGGTCGTCAATTCCCTCACCCTCTGCACGCTTGTCCTCTATACCACCCCATTCCCCGACCTGATCAAGGCCCTGAGGTTGTTTCATCTACCATCGGTGGTGATTTTGATCATCACCCTCTTTCACAAATATGTTTTCATCCTCGCCTGTTCTCTTGAAGAAATGCATCTATCCATGAAAAGCAGACTCATGTCGTCTTTCACCAGCGCTGGCGCCCGTACATGGGCAACGGACCGGATGGCCTATATCTACCGAAAGACTCACCGTACATGTGAAGATGTATTTGGGGGAATGCTGAGCCGCGGGTTCACCGGAGAAGTACGACTCACGGAATCCGCCCCTCTGAGCCGTCTCAACTGGATAGCCGGATCAGCCCTTTTGGCTCTCTGGTTCATCGTCATCCTGCTTTAGCCTGAGGGGAGGCAACAAAATCGGAATGGCCGATATCTTGCGGTTGGAAAACATAACCTACAGGTATCACAATATGATCCCCGCCCTCGACAACGTGAGTTTATCCGTTCAGAGAGGGGAAAGACTGGCTGTGATAGGTTCCAACGGCTGTGGAAAGTCCACACTTCTTCACATCATGAACGCTCTCATATTCCCCCAGTCAGGCGAAGTATATTTGGAGGGACAACAGGCGACCGAAAAAAGGCTCAAGGAAAAGGCCTTTGTTCACTTCTTCCGTCAACGCATGGGCTATCTTTTCCAGGATCCCGATGTTCAACTTTTCTGCCCAACGGTTTTCGACGAACTCCTCTTCGGACCTCTCCAACTGGGCCTCACTCAAGAAGAATCTACGGCCCGAGTTTTGGAAATCATGGCCATGCTCCAGATGGAGAACCTGAAGGATCGGCCATCCTACATGCTCTCCGGCGGAGAGAAGAAAAGGGTGGCCCTTGGAGCTGTGTTAACAATGAATCCAGACATCCTGCTTCTGGATGAACCGGGCAACGGCTTGGATCCCAGAAGCTATTCCCTTCTCGTTGAGCTGATGGTCGCCCTCTCCGAGGCCGGGAAGACCATCATCGTAGCGACCCACGATCTTTCGCTCATTGGCGAATTGGGGTGTCGGGTTGTCGTCCTCTCTGAACAGCATAGGGTGGAAAAAACGGGTTCTGCGGAAGAGATCATTGGTGATGAGGAGTTGCTTCTTCGCGTCAACCTCATCCACGAACACGTGCATTACCACGGATCGTCAGTCCATCGGCATGTGCATTCCCACTATCTGTTTCATCGACATAATCATAAAGAATCTTGTGAGGAGTGAGGGGTAAGAAGTGAGGAGTAAAAGCCAGGAAGACGCCTTCTCACCTGACTCCTGACTCCTCACATGTCTACAAAAGTTCTAGAGCCTGGCCTATCTCCAGCTCGCCTCTGTAGACGCCTCTTCGATCTCCGTCATAGATCACACAGGTAGGCGTCCGATCTATCTTATCCTGGGCGAGATAAGTGTTGAGAACCGCGTAGGAGGGTTTTGTGTCGAAGGCGCGAAACCGAATCTTCTTTTTCTGGAGAAATTCCTCGAGTTTTTCTTTCTCCTTGATACCGCTCTTGGCGGCCTCAAAAAGCATACCCCGTGCACGGAGGATATACTTAAAATCCTTGTTTTCCTTCAAAATGTAAAGAAAATAGCGGGCATACAGCATGGTCTGACTGTGAATGGGCGTATCGATCAACGTTACGGTCACCTTATTGCTGTTCACCAGCTTAGGGAGAAGCCGTTCCATCTTCGGCTCCAGGCGACCGCAGGGGCCGCAAAAGTAGTCCGTGTATATTCTTACCTGCGTCTTGCCTGCTCCAAAGGTCGGGACCAGCGCTTCGGTTGCCGCCAGTACAGGAACGGTGGCCCCCTGGAAAAAGAGCGAAAAGGAGAGAAGGCCAAGGACAAAGAAGACGATGACAAGGAGCTTTCTTGACACGCTGAAGTTTATCAGAAAGAGAAGAAAAAGGGTAGTGGCGAACGCCAGGCAATAGGGACAATAAAAGCCTGATTTTACCTGAAAACTGATCAGATAGGCCTCGGCCCCCATGGCACCGGAGAGAAACATCGTGTTTAATCGCTCATATCCGGCAAGGTTTACACCGATTAGCACAGCACAAAAGGCAATGCCATAATAGACCAAGTCTATTCCGAATATGTTACCTTTCAGAAAGGTGCAAGATTGTCCGCACGTACGGTAATAGATAACGATACCTATACCGAGAAGAAGCAAACAAATGCTGGCCGGTTTCTTCCACCCCATAAACAACAACTATCATAACGCAGCGTTGAGGCTGGTTGTCAAGGCGCTGATGCATTTCTCGGCTACTCTCCTCTTTTCCTGACCTTCAGGACGAGGCCTTTGAGATACTCAGTCTCAGGGATGTTTAACACGACGGGGTGATCTGCAGACTGAGACAACTCCTTCACTAAATAGAGGTCTGCGTGCCCGTAAGCCGCAACCCGCACGATGTCGCGGAATCGTGATCTCTTCATGTGATGGGAACAGGAAAAGGTCAAAAGATACCCTCCATCAGTTACCCGGCGCAGCGCCCTCTTGTTGAGGTCAATGTATCCTCTCTCACCCTCGCGAAGTTTTTTTCGCGATTTTATGAATGACGGCGGGTCGAGGATGATGACGTCATAGGAGTTGTCAGTCTGTTTCAAAAAGTCGAAACCGTCTTGGCGCACAAACTCAATACCGTTCAACCCATTCAGCTCCATGTTTCGGCGCCCCGCACCTAGCGCACTTTCGGAGGTATCCACGCAGGTGACGGATCGGGCACCCCACAGACAGGCGTGCAGTCCGAACCCACAGGTGTATGAAAATAGGTCCAGAACGCGAGCCCCTGGGACTATTTCTTTCAAGAAGGAGCGATTCTCCCTCTGGTCGAAGTAGAACCCCGTTTTGTGACCTGCGAGGGGATCTACCAGGAATCGAAGGTCCCCTGCGGTGATGATCACCTGGTCGTCAATTGACCCATCTGCAATTTCGGTGTACAAGGGCAGCCCCTCTTCGGCCCTGTAAGGGCTGTCATTTCTCAGAATGATCGCCCTCGTCCGAAAAATCCGTTTCAGTGCGGTGATGATCACCTCCCTAAACCTTTCCATCCCATACGTCAGGATCTGAACAGCCAAGTAGTCTTGATATTTGTCGACAATCAGGCCCGGCAGGTAATCTGATTCGGAATTGACCACCCTAAAGGAATCACCAAACGCAGGACCCCGTAAGGTCAATGCTCGCCTCATGCGACGTTCGAAGAAGTCCTCATCTACAGCCCCATCCTTCCGCGACAGAAGCCGGACCATGATAAGGCTTCTGGGGTTGATGTACCCGATACCCAGAACACGGTCCCTTTCCCCAACGACCTGGACGAGATCCCCCGCTTGGAGTCCTTGCGGTCGTTGCGTCACCTCGTTGCTGAACACCCATACATGGCCCGACTGGATGGATTCCTCAGCCGCCTTGCTTATCCTTACCTTTTCCATAAGAATTATGTGATAGCTTCGTTCTCTGGGAGGATCACTCGCTTACAGTACAACCAACGTAAAACACGAGACTTATGAGGGGATACCACTAACGAAAGGGGGGATAATCCCCCCTACCTCGTCTATTCCTTCAAGACGCAAGAGTCGTCCGCACCACCTTGCTGATACAGGCACGAGCCTATCGCCTCATCCACCTTTTCAATGAAGCGGAACTTCATACTCTCTTTTATGGTTTCAGGCACCTCTTCGAGGTCCTTCTCGTTCATCTTCGGCAAAATGATATTCTTGATCCCAGCCCTCCTGGCGGCAAGCACCTTTTCCTTGATTCCGCCTACCGGCAAAACAAGGCCCCGCAGCGTTATTTCTCCGGTCATGGCAACGTCATTCCTGACCGGTCTATCGGTGAGAAGAGACACGAGAGCCACCATCATCGTAATACCGGCAGACGGGCCGTCTTTCGGGATTGCGCCCGCTGGTACATGAATATGGATATCGTGTTTCTCGAAAAAGTCTTCCTGAATCTGGAAATCTGACGCCTTGCTTCTGATGTAGCTGAGCGCGGCCTGGGCTGACTCCTTCATCACGTCACCCAACTGGCCCGTCAGTGAAAGACTTCCTTTCCCTTTCATCTTCGTGGCCTCGATGAAGATGATATCTCCGCCCGTCGGAGTCCAGGCGAGACCAGTCGCAACGCCTGAATACTTGGTCCTCTCTGCTACCTCTGAATAGTGTTTTATGGGCCCCAGGAATTTATGAACGTCATCCTCGACAACGACCGTCTTCTCTGTCTTTCCCTCAGCCACCTCCCGTGCGACGGCCCTGCAGACCGTGGCAATCTCCCGTTCGAGGTTTCTGACCCCCGCTTCACGGGTGTAGGACCGAACGATTACCTTGAGGGCCTCATCATCAAAGCCCAAAAGTTCCTGTGATAATCCGTGCTCCTCAAGCTGCTTCGGGATCAAGAAATCCTTGGCAATCATTACCTTTTCTTCTTCTGTATAACCGGGAAGCTCCAACACCTCCATCCTGTCCTTCAAGGCGGGCGGGATAGGATCGAGTTGGTTGGCCGTGGCGATAAACATCACCTTGGAAAGGTCAAAGGGGACTTCCAGGTAATGGTCGCTGAAGGAGAAATTCTGCTCAGGATCGAGGACTTCCAGCAAGGCACTCGACGGGTCGCCTCGAAAATCCATACCAATCTTGTCTACCTCATCAAGCATGAAAATCGGGTTATTTGAACCTGCCTTCTTTATGCCCTGAATAATCCTCCCTGGCAGCGCACCGACGTAGGTTCGGCGATGCCCCCTGATCTCTGCCTCATCCCTGATACCGCCCAGGGACATTCTCATGAATTTCCTGCCTAAAGCGCGGGCGATTGACTTACCGAGTGAGGTTTTACCGACGCCAGGGGGGCCCACAAAACAGAGGATGGGGCCCTTCATGTCAGTCTTTAACTTCCTGACTGCCAGGTATTCCAGTATCCTTTTCTTCACCTTTTCCAGATCATAGTGATCCTCATTCAGAATGTTTCGCGCATCCTGAATAACCAGGTTGTCTTCAGTCGCGTAAGACCAGGGCAACTCCACCAGCCAGTCAATGTAGGTTCGGGCCACCGTATACTCGGCCGACATGGTACTCATCTTGGAAAGCCGGTCGAGTTCCTTCTCGGTTACCTTCTGAACCTCCGGAGGCATTTTTGCCTCCATCATCTTTTTTCTCAGTTCATCTATCTCGGTGAAGCGCTCGTCGACCTCGCCCAACTCCTTCTGGATCGCCTTGAGTTGTTCCCTCAGGTAGTACTCGCGTTGGGTCTTGTCGATCCCCTCCTTGATGTGAGATTGGATCTTACTCGACAGCTCCAGAGTCTCCAGCTCCCTGTTCAGGAGTATGGTGACCTTCTTTAGCCGTTCCTTGAGGTCAATCTTTTCAAGGATATCCTGCCTTTCGGCAACGCTGATATTGATGGTCGATGCGACCAGGTCCCCCAGATTCCCGGGGCTTTCTATTTTTGAGGAGATCTGGGCAAGTTCCGCCGAGAGGTAGGGCGCGATCTCGACCGCCTTCTTGTACAGGTTCCTCAGGTTTATGTACATGGCATCCACTTCCATGTCCTTCTGGTACTCCTCGAAGATGGGGAGCACCCTGGCACGCAGATGCGGATCCTTCTGCGTAAATTCAATCAATTTGAACCGGCAGATCCCCTGAACCACGATCCTCTGGCTGCCGTCGACCATCTTCACCATCTTCATGATGGTTGCCACAGTCCCGATCGTGTACAGGTCTTCTATATCCGGCTCTTCTATATCAGGGTTCTTCTGCGTGAGGATACCGATCAGTCGGTCCTTGCCCATGGCTTCATCGATGAGCTTGATCGACTTCTCTCTCCCCACCACGAGAGGAACTATAAGGTCAGGATAGGCTACGGTCCCGCGCAGAGGCAGTACAGGAAGTTCTGCAGGGATGAATAGCTTCTCCTTGACACTTTTATCGTTTTTGAAACCTATTACCATCATTCCTCCTTTATGGGACGACCCGCATCGCGGGTGCCCCGGTCGCCATGCCTAAAAGTGCAGATGGAAAATAGCGAAATAGCAAAATTTGGGTAAAAGACTAAAGAACATGAGTAGGTACAAGTCCGCCGTTTCGAACCCATTTTACTACTATACCATTTCACTATTTCACATCTTTCCGGCACTTACTTCTTGACGTCCTCGAACTCTACATCCACGACGTCGTCGTTACCTCGCCCCCCTCCCTGCTGGGCCTGTTGTTCGGCTCCGGGCTGCTGGGCTCCTGGCTGGGCCTCGGTGGTTCTCTTGTAGAGTACTTCTGCAAGTTTATGTGATGCCTTGGTTACCTCTTCAAGGGACGCCTTCATCCTGTTGGCGTCTCCACTCTTGATCGTCTCTCGGGCATTGGCAACCGCATCTTCCACTACCTTAATATCGTCTTGGCTGAGCTTATCCCTGCTCTCCTTCAGGGTCTTTTCCGTTGCATAGATCAGATTATCGAGCTGATTTCGGACCTCAATCTCTTCCTTCTTCTGGCGGTCTTCCTCAGCGTGCTGCTCGGCATCCTTCACCATCCCCTGGATGTCATCCTCGGTCAGCCCGGTAGACGCCGTTATGGTGATCTTCTGCTCCTTACTCGTTGCAAGGTCTTTGGCCGACACGTGGAGGATGCCGTTTGCGTCGATGTCGAAGGTGACTTCGACCTGGGGCATACCCCGAGGCGCTGCGGGAATTCCGATAAGATGGAAACGCCCCAAGGTCCTGTTGTCCCTGGCAAGCTCCCTCTCACCCTGAAGCACGTGGATCTCAACGCTTGTCTGATTGTCCTCCGCAGTCGTGAACACCTGGCTCTTTCTCGTAGGTATGGTCGTATTACGATCGATTATCTTGGTCATCACACCGCCCAGGGTCTCGATGCCCAGAGAAAGGGGCGTTACGTCAAGAAGGAGAACATCCTTTACCTCCCCTGCGAGCACACCTGCCTGAACTGCTGCGCCGAGGGCAACGACCTCATCGGGATTAACGCCCTTGTGAGGTTCTCGGCCGAAGTACTGTTTGACCAGCTCCTGCACCTTGGGAATCCTTGTGGAACCGCCCACCAATACCACCTCGTGAATATCCTTCGACTGGAGCTTTGCATCGGCAAGGGCGCGTTTGCAGGGTTCCATGGATCTTTGGAACAGATCATCGCTTATCTGCTCCAGCTTTGCTCTGGTAAGCTTCATATTCAGGTGCTTTGGCCCCGTCTGGTCTGCCGTGATGAAGGGCAGATTGATCTCTGTCTCCATGGTCGTAGAGAGCTCGATCTTTGCCCTCTCCGCAGCCTCTTTCAAACGCTGCAATGCCATCCGGTCCTTGGAGAGATCAATGCCTTGATCGCGCTTGAACTCATCGACGATCCAGTCCATCACCCTGTCGTCGATATCATCGCCGCCGAGATGAGTGTCGCCGTTGGTCGATTTGACCTCTACAACATTGTCTCCCACCTCCAGGATCGATATGTCAAAGGTGCCGCCGCCAAAGTCATAGACGGCGATCGTCTCGTTTTTCTGCTTGTCAAGCCCATAGGCGAGAGCCGAGGCCGTGGGCTCGTTGATGATACGCAAGACATTGAGGCCTGCGATTCTACCCGCATCCTTGGTCGCCTGCCGCTGAGAGTCATTGAAGTAAGCAGGGACGGTGATGACAGCGTCTTCTACGGGCTGGCCCAGATAGTTCTCTGCAGATTTCTTCAGTTTCTGCAGGATGAATGCCGATATCTCCTGAGGGGTATACTGTTTGCCTCTTACCTCAACCCGAACGTTCCCGTTCGAATCCCCAACCATTTTGTACGGAACCTTCTCGTTTTGCACCTCTGCGTATCTTCGTCCCATAAACCTCTTTATCGAGAAGATGGTGTTCTCAGGGTTTGTAATCGCCTGTCTTCTGGCCACTTGGCCGACAAGAACTTCTCCTTCCTTCGTAAAAGCCACAACGCTGGGGGTAAGTCTGCTCCCCTCTTCGTTGATGATCACCTTCGGTTCGCCGCCCTCCATAATTGCCACTACAGAGAATGTGGTTCCAAGGTCGATTCCGATTACCTTCTTGGCCATGATAAACTCCTTCCGGATTTAATTTTCCTGCCACGTGAGACGGTCGTAATATAATCACCCCTTATTGGCTTGTCAACATAACATAAGTGTCAAAAAACACGTAGATACTGGGTTTTTAGCCGTTCTGCCTCATCAGAATGGCGTATTCGAACCCGTCGAGGAGCGCCCTGAAGGACGCCATATTGATATTCTCGGAGATGGATGATACGCTCCAAAGCACCGTTCCGTCGCTGAATATAATCGACACCTCGACCTCGGCTGCGGTTCCTGACTTCGTATCATGTATTTTCGACGAAAAATCGATCAACTTTATGTGCTGGATGAAGGGAAACATATATTGAAGGCATTTCTTGAGGACGCCGGCAAGGGCGTCCACGGGCCCAACACCGGTCGCGGCCTCGTGCATCTCCTTGCCGTCTGCCTTGATGATTACCGTGGCCTCGGGTCTCAAGCCGTCATCGATCAGCCGGTACGTGCCTAGAAGCGTGAAGGGCCGCTTATAGCTCTCAAGAGAGCGAAGGATGTTCAGTTCCTTTGTGGCGTCACGGATGTCAAAAAGCCGTTTCATCCTTCCTTCTCCTCTTTTTCCTCCTCAATAAGCAGCTTGTAGTCGATACTGTCGACCAAGGCCTGCCAACTGGCTTCCATGATGTTCTGGGAAACCCCCAACGTGCCCCAGTTCTTCTGTCCGTCACTCGATTCCATAAGCACCCGTATCACCGAACTTGTGCCGTCCTGGGCGGAGAGCACTCTGACCTTGTAATCCACCAGCGACATGTCTCGCAAAACCGGGTAAAACTTGTGGAGGGCCTTGCGGAGCGCATTATCCAGCGCATTTACCGGGCCGGCTCCCAGCGACGCCGTATGCTCGATTCGGTCTCCAACCTTTACCATGATGCTAGCCTCAGAGACCGAATCGTTCTTCTCCTTCTTCTCCACGATGACGCGGAAGCCGATCAGATCGAAATACTTCCGATGGATGCCAAGGGCACGCTTCATCATCAGTTCAAGCGACCCTTCGGCGCCCTCGAACTGGTAACCCAGATGCTCCAACTCCTTGACCTTTCTGAGGACCTCTTTTACGACCTTCCGGCCCCGCTCCATCTCGAGTCCATACTCCTCGGCCTTGTGAAGCAGGGTGCTCTCCCCCGACAGATCAGAAACAAGCACCCGCTGTCTGTTGCCTACTAACTGGGGTGCCATGTGCTCGTAGGTTTGAGGGTTCTTTCGGATAGCGCTCACGTGAATACCGCCTTTGTGGGCAAAGGCCGATTCCCCTACAAAAGGCCTATGTTTGTCAGGTATAAAATTGGCCATCTCATCGATGTAGAGGCTCAGTTCGCGGAGTTTGGATAGGTCCCCCGCCTTGAGTCCGTCATACCCCATCTTGACAAGGAGATTGGGGATGATGGAGCAGAGGTTCGCGTTTCCGCAACGTTCACCGTAACCGTTGGTAGTGCCCTGCACCTGGGTGCAGCCTGCCTTCACCGCCATAATCGTGTTGGCAACGGCCATCTCCGTATCGTTGTGGGTATGGATACCAAGCCGACCGGTCATCGACTCTCGTACCTCGCCCACAATGCTGAATACGTCAAAGGGCATAGTTCCGCCGTTGGTATCGCACAGAACGAGCACATCTGCCCCTGCCTCCGAAGCGCTCCTGAGCACCCGCATGGCGTAGTTCTGGTTCCGCTTGTATCCGTCGAAGAAATGTTCGGCATCAAAAAAAACGGTCTTGCCCCGCTCCTTCAAGTAGCCAATGGTCCTGCTGATCATCTTCAGGTTTGTATCGAGACTTACCCTCAAGGCATCCCGGACCTGCATATCCCAGCTTTTCCCGACAATGGTGGCAACCTCCGTATCGGCGCCAAGAAGAGCCAGCATGATCTCGTCGGACTCAGGATTACTGTCGGCCTTCATGGTGCTCGAGAAGGCTACTATCTTGGCATGCTTCAGCGGGATCCTCTTTACTTCGCTAAAATACTGGAGGTCCTTAGGATTGGAGCCCGGCCACCCTCCTTCGATAAAGTCCATGCCGAATTCATCGAGCTTCTGTGTGATGAGCAGCTTGTCCGTCAGCGAAAACGTAATGTCTTCGGACTGGGCTCCATCGCGAAGGGTGGTATCGTAAAAGTCTATAGTCACTTCTCCTCCACCACGTCTTCTGCATCGAGGCCGAAACCGGTATGGAGCGCCCGCACCGCCAACTCGGTATATTTCTCCTCGATAACGCAAGAGATCTTGATCTCGGAAGTGCTGATCATNNAAAACATCTTCGACGCAATACCGGAGTGGGAGCGCATACCGGATCCCACGATGGAGACCTTGGCGATATTCTCGTCGACTCCGATCTGTTTAGCCGCTATCTCGCCCGCTGCCTCTGTCATGATCTTGTAAGCCTTCTTTGCGTCCGTCTTGGCCGTCGTGAAGGTGATATCCGCCAGATTCTGATGGCTGACGTTCTGAACGATCATATCGACGACTATATTAGTGTCAGACAAAGCTGAAAAGAGGCGGGAGGCAATGCCCGGCTTGTCCGGAACTTCGGTTACCGTAATCTTTGCCTCATTCTTGCTGTACGTAACACTGGAAACAACGACATCTTCCATCTCTGGCACCTCCGTGCATACGAGTGTCCCCTCGCTTTCATCAAAGGACGATTTCACGAGGAGAGGAACGCTATACTTTTTTGCGAGCTCAACGGAACGTATCTGGAGCACCTTGGCCCCGAGGCTGGCCATCTCAAGCATCTCGTCGTAGGAGACCTTCTCAAGCTTTCGAGCCTTGTGCCAGACGTTCGGATCCGTCGTGTAAACGCCATCCACATCCGTGTAGATCTCGCAGACATCCGCTTTGAGAGCGGCGGCGAGGGCAACGGCTGTGGTGTCCGAGCCTCCTCGACCAAGGGTCGTGATATTTCCGCCCTCATCCACACCCTGAAAGCCCGGAACAACGACGATCTTGCCGTTTTTAAGCTCATCAATGATCTTCTGATGCTCGATCTCGGCGATACGGGCCTTCCCGTATACGGAATCGGTCATGATCCTTATCTGGTGCCCGAGAAGGGATACGGCATCATGATCCATCTCCTCGAGGGTAATGGCGAGCAAGGCAGATGTCACCTGTTCGCCCGTGGAAATCAGCACGTCAATCTCCCGCTCCTCTGGACTCTTGCTGATACTGTGGGCCAGGTTGAGAAGCCGGTCAGTCTCGCCCGCCATGGCGGAAACCACCACTACCAGGTCATCCCCTTTTTGACGATACTTGATCACACGTTCGGCAACACTCCTGATTCGTTCAGGATTTGCAACTGACGTTCCGCCATATTTCTGCACGACTANNGACTAACATCGTCTACCTCCATCCGGATTATTCTCCTGTTCTCATCGATACTCTCGATGGTGAGAGGCGTGCTGCTCTTCCACCACGTGCGTCTCTCGGCCCATTCTATGGCAACGATCCCTGTCTCCAGGAACTCCTCGATCTCCAGGCCCTCCCCTCCGTCCGCATCCTCCAGACGATAGAGGTCAAGGTGGCAGAGGGTAAACCTCCCCTCATAGATGTTCATCAATGTAAAAGAAGGGCTAACCACGTACTCCCAATCGGGCACATCTATACCCCGCGCTAAGCCCTTCACCAGTTGTGTCTTTCCTGAACCCAGTTCTCCAGAGAGGAGGAAGAGATCTCCAATTCGGGAAAACCTTCCGATTTGCTCACCAATATCGATGGTATCAGAGGGACTGTTCGATATAAACTCTAT
>DCUF01000032.1:0-127 GCA_002328485.1 Deltaproteobacteria bacterium UBA2221 | reverse complement strand
TATGTCCCGAACAGTGCCGATTCAAGCAGAGAATACCCCTGAGAGGCCAAACCACCGACAAAACCGGTTAAAATATCCCCAGTGCCGCCCTTTGCAAGGGCTGGGTTTCCCGTAGGGTTGATAAAGA
>DCUF01000024.1 GCA_002328485.1 Deltaproteobacteria bacterium UBA2221 | reverse complement strand
TGCTTCAGTCGACGGAAGGATTTACTGTGGATAATCCTGTCTCTGTCATGTTGAAATGACGGGCGTATGTCGCATTCAATCTCTTCCCTGAGCCTACCCTTGCTGTCTCTGCTCTTTCTTGCGTATGGTGATAGGGCCAGCTCTTCCCGTTCCTCAAGCTTATTCCTTATGTTCATTAGGGAATCCAACGTACTGTATCACAAGAGGATAGGCTATTTCAACAAAACGACAGAGGTCTGAAAGGTGTGAAATAGCAAAATGGGGAAATGAAAAAAAATGGTATATCATTTTTCCCGTTTTCCCCATTTCACTACTTTGCCATTTCACTATTTCGCGCCTTATCGTCATGAATGAGGGTAATGATCGTAACCTCCGGTGGGGCGAGGAAACGGATCGGCGGTCCCCAGGTGCCCGATCCTCGGCTCACAGAGAGTGATGACCCCTGACCCAGTGAATGGTACCCGGATGAATAGGGATAGAAGAGATGGACAAATAGCCCGAAGGGGAAGACTTGACCACCGTGGACATGGCCCGAAAGCTGTAGGTCGAAAAGCCCGACACAATCAGGGTTGACCGAAGGTCGATGCTTCAGAAGCAGAATGAAGTGGTCTTGATTGGTCTTTGAAAGCAGCCCCTTTTCCCCTTCCGTTCCCGCCCGGCCATAACCCGGCCCGGCCGGATCGTCAACCCCGACAATCGAAAATCTGTCACCTAGCTGCACGGCCTCTCCCCGAAGCACGGTAAAGCCCGCCTTTTCTGTAAAATCCAGAGAATCCCCGATCCCCGCATAGAATTCGTGGTTGCCGGTGACCGCAAATTTTCCATAGGGAGGTTTGACATCTCGCAGGTATTTGTCCAATCCATTGAGACTGTTTCTCTGCCCATCAACAAGGTCCCCCGTTGAAACTACGATGTCAGGGTCTGCCCGCCTGACTTGGTCAAGGATTCTCTCAAGCCGCCTTTCACGAACCAGGAGACCGAGGTGAACGTCCGAGATCTGGGCAATTCGAAGTGTACCCAATTGGGGCGAGATCTTCGCAGTCTTGATCACCACCTCTTCTGTGCGGATGCGGGACGCCTCGAGAAAACCATATACCACTACAAATACGGCACAGACAAGGGGCAGGTAGAAGCCCGCTTTTGCGGCCGGGGCGATGTAGCTCAGATCTGTCTTCGATACGTTGCCCATTAGGCGCACCGTGATGCAAAACAGATCAATGGCAAGGGCGCTGCAAACAAAAACAAACACCAGTCCCATCCATGTATAACCGATAAATCCGAGAATACGGGCAGTGTGGTCTGGCGCACGCAGCTCCGCGAAGCGAACGAGGACGGGAGCGGCGACCATGAAAGCCACGCCAAAGAGTATCAGGGCAGCGACAGGGGCACCGAAGGCCAAGGCCGCCCTGGCTTTTATGAAAGTATAGGCATGCATGAGGCCGTACAATAAGAAGAAGGTTGCCAAAAAAATGGACATGTCCCTACCAGCCCCTTTCGGCTTTCAATAGTATCTGTCAAACGACCCTGATTTACCAGGGTGATTTCCTTCGATCGGGTACACCGGCCGAAGCCGCTCTAGAGTTCGGCCGCACCATGGCGCAGCCATGCCCTGAATCCTGTATAATGGTTCAATGCCGTTCCAACACGCACGGTCGCGACAGAGAGAAACGCTGACAGTAGAAAAATCCATGTTTGCAGGAGGACCGATGGCAACGAAGATAGTGGTTACGGTAGGGGATGTAGCCCTCGAAGGAGAATTGCTCGATACACGTTGTGGTAAAGCCCTCTCAGCACTCTTGCCCCTGGAGAGCGCCTTTAGCGTCTGGGGGGATGAATTCTATTTTATGGTGCCTCTCGATTGTCCCCTCGATGATACCGCCACAACGCACGTATCTGTAGGCGATATTGGATTTTGGCCACCGGGACCGGCGCTGGCCATCTTCTTCGGACCGACCCCGATGAGTACAGGGAGCGAACCGGTACCTGCCAGCGAGGTGAACATCGTGGGGCGCCTGTTTGGAGGCGCCACGAAGCTTCGATCTGAGAAGAAAGCGGGTCTGATTTCCATCACCAAAGCATGAAAAGAGGAAAGCGAAACCCTCTTTACGATTGACTACGGGAGGGTTTCTGTTAAAATCATCGCAATTGATGAGCTTGTCCACCAACAACCGGCCCGTCAGGGTTTATAGAGAGGTCTAGTGAATTTAGATAACACCGACACATATCGATATGGTCAGTTGATAACACGTTCCGATGCCCTTCTCGTTCTCATCGATCTTCAGGAGAAGCTGATGCCTGTTATTTCGGGAAAGGATCACATAACCGAGAATGTCAGGCGTCTCCTTGCCTTCGCCAACATCGTGGGGCTACCGGTCATCGCCACCGAGCAGCAAAAGCTGGGGCCGACCTTAGGCGTACTTTCAGAATCGATACGGGACTTTAAACCCCTCCCGAAGATCACCTTCAACTGCTTTGGAACAGAGAGTTTTCGAGACCGAGTGGATGCAACGAGTAGGAAAACACTGGTCCTTACCGGCGTTGAGGCACATATCTGCGTGGCCCAGACGGCCCTCCACGCCCTTGGAGACTTCCGCGTCCAGGTGATCCAGGACGCCATCGGCTCCCGAACACCCGAAAACCGTGACGTGGCGATAGAGCGGATGCGGGCCGGTGGAGCGGCCATCACCTCAACGGAGATGTTTATCTACGAAATACTTGAAAGGGCCGGCACAGAGGAGTTCAAGGCCGTCCTGCCCTTGGTGAAATAGGGTCTTAAGGCACGAGGGGGCTATAGTCTCGGTCCTCGTCTTGCCTTGCCTCATGGTCCATCATCACCACCTGAGGCCTGATCCAAGACCGACAGGACCTGCATCTGCTCCCTGGGGAATGTGGCCGTGTATCCCTTGAGGTCGAGCACCACCACCGTCACATTATCGGTGGTTCCCGCCTCAAGAGCTCTGGCCACAATGGTCTCGGCCGCCTTCCGGGGGTCCGGCTCCCTCCGTGCAAGCACGATGACCTCGCCAGGCTTGAGAACGTCCCACACCCCGTCACAGGCGATAACGGCCACATCATTCTCTTTGCCGAGAAGTCCCTCGGTGACTCGCGGCTCCGAGGTGACGAAAGGTTTTAGTGATGGGTCTCCCAGGGCCCGGCTCATGGCCAAAATCCCCTGTACGCGGGGGACCCCCCAGACGATTACACTCCCTCCCAGCCTTTCAATCCTCATCCGCTCCTCGGGGACATCCGGTTTATGATCGAGGGTAAGTTGCACCCACCCTTCACCTTTCCCCATAATGACCCGTGTGTCGCCCGCATTCGCAGCGACGAACCTCTCCCCCAGTATATGGAGCGTGGCGGCGGCCGCGCCCTCCTCCAGACCACTTTCAACAATGGCGGCATCCGTGACAAGATAGGCTTCACGTACAAGGCTGCTCAAGGAAGGTGGCCCCTCACCTTTCTCCGTTGCCCTTCTTAAAAGAGATCGCAGGCATGGCGTCATCATCTTGGCGGCAGCCAAAGCGGCAGCCTTGCCGGAATGGCCGTCATACACCTCAGCGGCAAAAAGACCCCCTTCATCGATCTCCCATATGGCTGACGCGTCCTCCATCTGTTCCCGATAGCCAATCGCCTCTGCGACGCCGTACGCGATCTTCATGCTCACCTCAACCTGCTGCTGTTCCGGTTCCTCATTATTCTAGTACCACATTTGGATCAAGACTATCATCCCTTTGGCAGCCGAAATGTCCATCGAGGAGCCTTGTAATGGGTTCCTGGGACATGGTATGGTTTGTCCTCCGCCCAGGCCCCGTCAAGATGGGCGGTGTAATCTCTCAGGAAATAGGGAAGGAGTATGGAGTTTCTCACCACGTTTATGGATATTGTCCTCCATCTGGACAAGCACCTTGATTCCATTATCAGAAACTACGGAATATGGACCCATCTTCTCCTTTTTGCCATCATATTCTGCGAGACCGGACTCGTGGTGACCCCGATCCTACCGGGAGATTCCCTTCTCTTTGCCGCCGGTACGTTCGCGGCCTTAGGCAGTCTCGACCTGGCCGGTCTGATGGTCTCCCTATCGGTCGCCGCCGTCCTCGGCGATACGGTGAACTACTGGATCGGCAGCCTCGTTGGGCCTCGCGTTTTTCACAAGGAAGGCAGTCGCCTCCTTAACAAGGAGCACCTCAAGCGGACCCATGAGTTCTACGAGAAATACGGCGGCAAAACCATCATCATAGCCCGTTTCGTTCCCATCATTCGTACCTTCGCCCCTTTTGTGGCAGGCATCGGCAGCATGACCTACTCCCATTTTATCTCCTACAATGTGGTTGGTGGGGTCGGCTGGATCGCCATCCTGGTTCTGGCAGGCTATTTTTTTGGAAATATTCCGACCGTCAGGGAGCATTTCTCGCTGGTGATTCTGGCCATCATCATCATATCTATCCTGCCGGGGGTCATCGAGTTTGTCAGGCAGAGATATGGGAAGAGATAGATTGGTGACAGAACTGTTTACTCGAAGAGGGTCTCGAGAAAGGCGGTGGCGATTTTCGACAGCTTGAGATGTTTCAGATAGACCACGCTGGTATCCATGACCAGACGAACCCCCTCGATCGTGATCTCCTTGAGGGCACCCGAGGCCAGTTCTGCCTCAACCCCCTTTCTTGACACAAAATGTAGGCCTTCGCCCCGCATGCCCAGCTTCTTGATGAATTCCAGGTTGCTGGCCTCATAGGCGATGTTCGGCAAAAGGTCTCTCGCCTTAAACATTTCCATCACAAGAGAACGCGACGTGGACCCCTCCTCACGAAGGATGAGGGGGATTCTGGCCAGATCTTCCACGGTAATGGAACCCCGGCTGGCTATGGGATGGTTGGGAGCTGCCACGAGTAGAAGTTCCTCCGTCCTAAAGGTCTTGCTAACCACCCATTTCGGGAACGTTACTCCCCCGACGACGGCCAGTTCATGTTTGAGTCCGGAAAGCTCCTCCATGATCTCTGCAGAACTTCCTTCGGAGAGATGTATGCTGATCCCTGGATGGAGGGCATGAAAGCGCGACACATATCGAGGTATCACATAAGGCGCATAGTCCTTTGTCACCGCGATATGGAGGCTGCCCCTTTTCAACTCCCGGATGTCCTGCATGGCGGCCTCTGCCTCGCGCTCCGCCTCAAATATCTTTTGGGCCGAGTCAAGCAGAACCTTCCCCGCCTCGGTAAGATGGACACGGCGGCCAAGGGTATTGAAAAGCTTTACGTCGAAAAAGTCTTCGAGCTGCTTGATCTGGGCCGAAACAGCAGGCTGAGTAATGTAGAGACGCTCGGCCGCCTTGGAAAAGTTCTCCAATCTCGCAGACTCATAAAATATCCGAAGCTGGTTTAAATTCATATAAGGTTATCCGAGTCTAATAAAAATTAGTTATATATATCATAGCCTGGATTGTGAAGAAAACCTACTGGAAAACATCACGAGCCTCTCATCCGCCCGTCGGGGCGGGGGCGCATTAACAAAAAGGGCGCCCGAGGGCGCCCAATAGACGAGGTTTCATCTTTCATTCAGTATCGTGCTTTATCCTTGCTGCTTCTTATCTATACCCAGCTTTTCCATCAATTCATAGAGTGTCGGCCGGCTGACGCCCAGTTCGTCCGCCGCTCTGCTCATGTTTTGCTGGTGCCTCGCTAATGCCTTTATCACCAGCTCCCGTTCAACCGCCTCGCGCGCTTCCCTGAGGGTAATCTCATCCCGTCGCTCACCCTTTACCATTTCAAGGTCCTCGGCCCGGACCCTGGTTCCATCCGCCATCACTACTGCCCGCTTGACCTTGTTTTCCAATTCTCGCACGTTACCGGGCCACTCGTATCTCTCAAGGGCATTTATTGCTGCCTGGGTAAAGCCCGATAGCTTCCTCTTGCCCTCCTCCGCATACCGCTTGAGAAATGTGCTGGACAGCAAGAGGATATCCCCCTCCCGCTCCCTCAGGGGCGGCAGAAATACCGTAACCACGCCCAGCCGAAAATAAAGGTCCTCCCGGAATGTGCCGTTTTTCATGGCCTCTTTTAGGTCCCGGTTGGTTGCGGCAACCACTCGAGCATCTACCCTGATCGGCTCTCTGCCACCGACCCGTTCGATAACCTGCTCTTGTAGAAAGCGCAATATCTTCACCTGAAGTGCAAGGGGAAGCTCCCCGATTTCATCGAGAAAAAGCGTCCCGCCGTTGGCGAGCTCAACCCGCCCTTTACGCTGCATGTGGGCACCGGTAAATGATCCTTTCTCATGACCGAACAGTTCGCTCTCCAGAAGATTCTCAGGAATCGCTCCACAATTGATGACAACGAAGGGACCGTCTTTTCTGTTGCTCAGGGAATGTATGGCCTTCGCGACAAGCTCCTTGCCCGTTCCACTCTCCCCGGTTATGAGAACCGGGACATCCGAGGGGGCGACCTTTCTGACCGTGGTGAACACCTCTTCCATTTGGGGGCTCGATCCAATCATGCCCTCAAATGACCCGTCCCCTAGCCTCCTCTGCATCGCCTGTTTCTCCTTTTCGAGCGATGCAAGGTAGAAAGCCCTCTTCAGCAGAACCTTCAATTCTTCGATGTCCACGGGCTTGTAAAGGATGTCATAGGCACCGTCGGCCACGGCCTTCAAGGCGTGCTCCTTTTCGGCCCGTCCCGTAATGATGATGATTTTGGCCTGCGGGTTGGCTGTGAGCATCTCCGACAGGGCTGCGAATCCCTCTTCGACACTTGCCGGCCGGGGGGGCAAGCCCAAATCGAGGGTGACCACATCCGGTCTTTTTCTCTGAAAGGTCGTCAGCGCCGTTGACCGGTTTTCTGCAAGCATAACCTCATAGTCCTCGGCCAACGCCCACTTCATCTGTTTGCGGAGGTCTTCGTCGTCATCAACAATGAGGAGCTTGGACCTCACGGAGCGAGTGACATCAGAAGCCATGGTGGGCCTCACGGGCAGGCTGAAGCTCCGGGTGTTGGGTGTGGCGTGTGGGGTGTTCGATCATATGGGATTCTCTCGGTGTGAAAGGGAGGATAGCAGACCTCTCAGCAGTTTAGAAACACTGTCCTTGCTCTTATAGGACTGGTCGAAGGCTTCACCGGAAAGATAACCAAGGTCTTTTGATAAACAGAGGAAAGTCTCCAATTCAGCGCACGAACCTAAAGCTATATGCAGAAACTGAACATACTTTTTTCGATGAGCACGACGATACCCTTCGGCAATGTTGGCCGGGATCGATGAGGCACTTCTTCTCATTTGTGATACGAGCCCATACATCTCTGCCGCAGGGAACTCTTTCGTTACCTTATAGACATCTAGCGTTAGCTGGTAGGCCTTTTGGTAGACAGTCAAGGCCTTGTAACTCTCAATCTTCATTCTTATCTATCTTTACTATACTTCTTAATAGCCTTCAATTTGTTCTGTAAATATTTCCGACACCTCATTCTAAAAAGCCTTGTTTCGCTGTGATGTTTTTCCACACCCGAGACCCAACACCTGTATCTCACGTCGCATTATCGTTCCTCACACGCTACACCCTACACCCTTCCGTATCCTGTAGGCAGGAGCACCCTAAACGTTGTTCCCACCCCTTCGGTGCTCTCCACCTCTATCTTGCCCCCATGGGCTTCGACAATAGTTTTACAGTGGAACAGACCGATGCCCATGCCCTGTTGTTTCGTCGTTTGAAAGGGCTTGAACAGATATTTCTCCATAAATTCCCGCGACATTCCGCATCCATTGTCGCTCACGCGCACCTCGACCCAGTCCTGGCTCTGGTTATGGGAGGTCGACAATTCTATTCGACCATCCCCACCCGCGGCTTCGTTTGCGTTAAGGAGCAGATTAAGGAGGACCTTCTCCATCTGCTCGTCATCCAGCATAAGAGGCGGCAGTTTTCCGAGATTCCTGGTCACCCGCGCCATGAGCTGTCCGTTCATCCCCTCTAGGGTCCTCGCAGCCAGTTTGTTGAGGTCGACCTCCCTCGGCTCTAGCTGCAGCGTCTGGCTCAGGAGCGAAAGACGGTTGCACATGCCTTTGATCTTTTCCACGCACTGGCTCATTGTTTGGCTGGCGTCCTGACGAAATTCTTCGTTCTTGAAGTGAACCGGCATATTTTGACTGACGAGGGATAGCTTCGAGGCAAGGTTTTTCAGATCATGCATAAAAAAAGCGGACATCACCTGAAACGCCTCCAATTCCTTTGCCTGTCGAAGCTTCTCGGAAAGTTTCAAATTCAAGAGCGACGCAGCAACCTGATCGCCAATTGTTCTCAGCAGTTCGTAGTCCTCGAACGATAGAGGCTGATTCATTACCTTTTTGCCCAACGTTACAACCCCTATGAGTTTCCCGGCCGCTCTCAATGGCACGCAGTACTGGGTCTTCAGCATCTCGAATTCTGCCTGATAGATCTGATATAGATCGTAGGCCGCCTCGTCGCTAGGAGCCGCGAGATCGACCGGAACAGAACGCAGCTTTAGGAGTGCAATGAGGTCTTTACTAAATTCTGGGCGGATATCCAAGTTCGCACCCTGATTCTCGGAAAGCATAGTAGAATGGGCGAGTGACAGTTTATCCTGTTGATCATCAATCACCCAGAGAGAGACAGCCAGGACATCACAGGTATGAGAAACGAGTGTGGTTACGGCGAGACATAAATCCTTTATGCTGGTAAGGGAGGCTGTGTTCTCGGTGAAACCGGCCCATACTTTTTGGTAGTCATAGACGGGCCTCTTGAAATGGCGGCTGATAAATTTTTTCCTCCGATAGCGAAGCTTATCGGAAAGTATGAAGACCGCGAAGGCAAGAATGGCAACCAGCACGACAAGGGAGATGAGGGAGGGATCGGCAAGTACCTGGAACTCGTAGGAGAGCCTCGCAACGAGGCCGACCACAACAAAATAGATGCCAACCACCAGAACCGTAAAGGAATTGTAGAGGACTGCGTGGGAGAGATAGAAATCGAATTCCAGAACTTTCGTGCGAGCCAGGGATCGCATGATCATCAGGCAAGCTAACGCCAGGGCAGCGATATTGACGATGTCGAAGTTGGTCCCGACTACCTTGAAAAGAACGGCCTGGCTATCCGCATAGAGGCGGACTCCGAAAAGACCGCCCAGGCCCAGCACCATAAATTTGATCTGCCATCTGGCGTGCCCTTTGGCATTTCTCAAGGTCCGCTCCAAGTTAGCAAGCACCAGGACCGTGAGAACGAGGAACGCTACGTAAAGGAGATGTCCGGCAGTACCCAACTTGAATGAGAAGATGGTGGGCGTCTTGAAAACGGGGCTCCCGACCACGAGGTTATCCGCCCCCAGCAGGACGAACAGAGGTACGGCTACCAGGGTGCCAAGGAGAGGCCACTTCCACCGTGAAAGAAAGGACATGTAGTTGGAACGGGCAAAAATAAGACTGAATATTAGCCATATGCCGGGCAGGAAGGACGAGATAAACAATTTCAGCTTCTGCCAGAAAAGAAGGTCCTCCGGCGCAACGTAATGAGTGATGACCCCCACGCAGAGCGCTTCGGCGGCGAAGAAGGCCATTCCTAACGCCAGAACACCATGGATCAGCGACCGGGGGTTCCGCCACAGCGCTACTGCCCCCACCGCAATGGCGAGACCGGTAGCGATATATGAGATAATCAGGGGTAACATACGTGTACTACCAATGCGGTTCTTTCAAGGTGTTCTCTTGCGAGAAGATCGAGCGCCTGGTCTCCATCGATTGGATGTAAGCCCAACTGGCCTCCCACTAAGTCTAAGCCGCAAGCTGTTTCACTGTTTTATCGAAACAGCCCCGAGTTCAGGAGTTTACCAGTTCACCGCTCTTCCCGCACTATCTCCAGCAGATACTCCCCGTATCCGTTCCTGGATAGCGGCTCCGCCAGGGCTTGAAGTTGACCAGCGTCGATAAAGCCCATTCGGTACGCCACCTCTTCTACGCACGCTATTTTCAGACCCTGGCGTTTCTCGATTGTCTCGACAAAATTGGATGCCTCGAGAAGAGACTCGTGCGTTCCCGTGTCCAGCCAGGCGAACCCTCTACCCAGAAGCTCCACCTGAAGGATATCGCGGGTGAGATACTCTCGATTTACATCGGTTATCTCCAGTTCTCCCCGAGGAGAAGGCTTCAGTGCTCGCGCGATATCGACCACGTTGTTGTCATAGAAATAGAGCCCGGGGACTGCGTAGTTGGATTTGGGCTTTGGCGGTTTTTCTTCGATGCTCAATACCTTCCCGGACCTATCAAACTCCACCACCCCGTACCGCTCAGGGTCTCTTACCCAGTAGCCAAACACCAACCCTCCTTCCTCGATCTGAGACGCCCTTCGAAGGGCCCCCTGAAATCCTTGGCCATAGAAGATATTGTCACCAAGAATCAAGCAGACGGGATCAGTGCCAATGAAATCCTGACCGATGAGGAAAGCCTGAGCAAGACCTTCGGGCTTGGGTTGCTCGGCGAAGGAGAAACGGATCCCCCACTGACTCCCATCACCAAGCAAGCTCCTGAATTTGGGCAGATCCTCCGGGGTTGATATGATCAGAATGTCCCGAATGCCTGCCAGCATCAGGACGGAAAGGGGGTAGTAGATCATCGGCTTGTCATAGACCGGTAATAACTGTTTGCAGACCGCCTTGGTAATCGGGTAAAGGCGCGTCCCCGAACCGCCTGCTAGAATAATTCCTTTAAATCTCATTTCTCCTCCAATGAAGCTCTACCAAGTGAATTTTCATGGACACCACATATCCTCCGTTTGTGAGCTTTTAGTCGGCACTAATCGGCGCCTATCTGCGGCAAACTCTGTCCTTGTTTCCCGTCCCCGGTGTTCACGGACTCCCGCTTCGCGTCTCCCTTCCTCAGCCACATAATCATGGCACCCATCATCCCCAGAGCGGGCAGGTAAAACAGAAATCCACCGGAATGATGCAGGAAGCTGTCGGTAATGAACTTGTGGTCAACATAGATGGCCAGGAGCGACAAAGTCGTTATCCTGATGCCGTTTTTGATTATATTTATGGGGATCAGCACAATCAATAGCAGGACTTTTCTCCACCCGGATTTAAGGAACAGATGTCCGGCAACAACCCCGGTTATGATAAGTGCAAGGCTCGACCGGATACTACTGCACTCTTTGGCCACCTCGATGTTAATACCCGTTAGTTGGTAAACAAACCCGTCCCGGATGTAGTTCGTGCCAGTCAATTCGAAAAACCACTGTGTAATTTCGGTAGATCCAACTTGCAGCACGTATATCAATCTATCGAGCAGAGCTTTAGGAATCGGTATCGTGAGGCACATAAAGAACAGACCGAATCGTGAGGCAACAAAGGCTTCGCGGCCGAACGTGAAAAGAAATGCCCCCCACCAGAAAAGGACGCAGCCCAGGACAGTTACTGAGGCAAAATCATTGGACCCGAGCAACGCTTCAAACCAAAACGCCGAGCAGTACACTATTAGTCCAAGTCCCCCGACTATAGCTCCGCCTACCGGTCCATAGTCGGCTCGCTTCACGATTTCGTTTCTTTTCTCAAACATGAAATATGTGGAGATAAAAGGAATTAGCAATATGTGGGAGTAATAATCACTGGGGACATCGGCAAATAAGGCGTGGACGGGTTCATAGCCCATCATAACGGCAACAATCATGCATACCCAGAGAACGCCTACCCTGATGCGTAAGGCAACTTTATCCTGATTTTTTGTTATTCCGTTAAGAGCTGTGCCCATGCTTGACCACACATCTGGTATTTTAAAGCCCAAAACCCAGTAACAGATATCCCACAATTTGGTTATCTTTCTTCATCGTCGGGAACTGAAGCATTTACATGCCAGACTAATTTTCACAATTGTCAACTTTTTTAATCATTATGTTAATTTGTTTCGCCATTGTAATGACTGTGGAGTCAAACTGTCAAGGATAAACAGGCGATAGCCAAATAACGGAATCGCGAATTCTTACCAAGACTCGCCCTACAGAGTTGCCTCCAAGAATGACACGCAGCAATTTCCGCTACCCAGCATAACATCCTCTACGGCGAGAACAAACACTCGGTGAGCGATTCCGGCGCAGTTTGATTTTTTGGGGCTCACAACCCGATACTGATTGCTGCCATGGCTGGGGCGAAGTGGATAATACAGGGAGATAGCAGTCCACGTCTTTCCATATTGATAATACGGCAATAAATTAAGATATCACCAAAAAACATGACCAACTTGTTTGTCCGCCGTCGTCAGCTGGCACCTCTATTGCATTGTTAGCAGCCAACGCGAAAACTGAGTATACATCGACTGGTCGTTGGGTCAGGATCGTGGAAGAACCGGGGTTGTAGCCCCATTACATAGATAGGTCTGAAAAAGGCAAACTGTCCCGAAAGGGCAGGACGCAAAGCCACTGGCCTAAGTCGCGCATTGGCGCGATAGGGTAGCAGGGTTGCCAGGCGAAGGCAATGCGCCTTCGTGCTGGATTTCGCCAGAAGTCCCATGGAGGTGCGTCTTGAATATCTCGAGCATTTTATTAACGAATATTCCGCTTCAACGGTCGCCAAAACCGCAAACCATCCCATTTCTGATTTTCTTGTGTTTTCTGGCGCTCGTGACCCTATTTGGCCACAACGCTCTGGCCGCACAAGCAACGCTGGCTTGGGATGCAAGCAGCGATACTGCTGTCACCGGCTACAAACTGTATTGGGGCACCCAGAGTCAGCAATACGAATTGCTCGCCGATGTGGGGAATTCGACAAACGAGATAGTTTCCAATCTGCAAGACGGAACAACGTATTATTTTGTTGCAACGGCGTATGATGCTCAGGGCGAAGAAAGTGGCTACTCGAATGAGGTGTTCTTCACGCCTCAGGCTACTTGCACCTACTCAATCACACCGGCAACTGGAAGCTTCACCGCATCCGGCGGGACGGGAAGTGTGAATGTGACAACACAAACCGGCTGTGGTTGGACTGCCTCAAGCGGGATATCCTGGATGACGATCACTTCGGGCAGCAGTGGGACGGGCAACGGGACTGTTCTGTATTCGGTATCCCCCAACAGCAACGCAGCTTCCCGTGCATCCGCCTCAACGATTGCTGGCCAGCTCTTTACTGTGAGCCAGACTGGTGCTGGAACCTACACCATTACTGCCTCGGCAGGAACCGGGGGGACTATTAGTCCGGCTGGATCCACTTCGGTCAATACAGGCGGGGGGCAGACATATTCGATCTCCGCAAATAACGGTTTTAGGATCAGCGCGGTCAGCGTAAACGGTTCACCAGTGGGCGCAGTGACTTCCTATGCGTTTAATAATGTCACTAGCAACCAGACCATTTCGGCAAGCTTTACGCCTACCACTTACACCCTCTCAACCTCAGCCTCAGGCACCGGGTCGGGAACGGTGACGGTTACCCCCAGTGGCACAACCTTTAGCCCAGGAACGGTAGTAACACTGACGGCAATACCAAACACTAATTCGACTTTTGTCGGATGGTCAGGGGCGTGTTCAGGCACCAGTTCCACCTGCAACGTCACCATGAACAGCAACGTGAGTGTAGGGGCGAACTTCACTCTTAAAACGGGCACTTACACAATTTATGCGTCAGCGGGCACAGGAGGTTCAATTTATCCGGCAGGTTCCGTGTTAGTAAACAGAGGAGCAAGCAAGACATTTACGGTTAGGCCGAATTACGGATATAGGGTCTGGTATTGGAAAATTGATGGCAGCTATAAATTCACATCGGCTACCTCATACACATTTTCGAATGTTAGTGCGAATCACACGATTTCAGCATACTTCAGGAGGTAACCATCTCGGCCAGCTAAGTTGAAATAACGAAAGGCCCTGCGCTACGCGGGGCCTTCCAGTTGAATGATCCTCTCTGCCCTATCCCTGGTGTTTTTTAGAGTATGTTGCTGTTATACCTTGCTGCGTTCCAGTCGACCGCCCTTTGCTTTTCGACAGCCGCTGCTCAAAGTATTTGTGCGGGGGTGTCCAGAGGGGCCGACAAGGTGTCTGAAAAAAACGACAGAACCTACTCTTTTTACGAGGATCGGCTGTTTTGAGCCGTTTCTTGTGAAAACATGAGTAATGACGGCTGAGACTGTAAATCAATCGCAATATAAGCAGCAATTATTCCTTTCTTCCATTCGTTTGATTAGCAATCTACCTTCCAGGCTTAACTCACCATAATAATTATAGAAACTTCTGCGGCAAACTCGCTCCCTCGGAGATTTCTGACCCTATTTATGCCGCTGGCATCTCTGTTGCAATTCATAATCCGCGTTTTAGCAGTAATAACTGGGGATAGGGTGACAAGACATGGAGCGGTTAAAAGCATTTCGTCTTTTTTTTCTTATATACCTTCTCATGATGGCTACGTTATTTTGCGGTCCGGCACATGGAGCGCAAATAACGCTGACCTGGGATCCGAGTAGCGATTCCACGATTACTGGGTACAGAGTATACTGGGGCACCCAGACCAATCAGTACGCATTGCTTGCGGACGTGGGCAACTCAACAAGGTCTACTTTGTCTGATCTTCAGGCTGGCACGACTTACTACTTTGCCGCAACCGCTTACAATGCAAAGGGAGCCGAAAGCCCCTACTCTAACGAAGTCTCCTACACTGTCCCGACTGGCTGCACGTATTCCGTTTCGCCGACGAGCAAAACCTTCACCCAAAGCGGAGGCACGGGTACTGTGGCGGTGACTACGCAAAGCGGCTGCACATGGACGGCTTCAAGCGGTGCCTCCTGGATAAAAATTACAGCCGGCTCAGCTGGAAAGGGTAGCGGCACGGTTAGTTATTCGGTATCTTCAAACCGGGCATCATCTTCGCGTACCGCAGCATCGAGTATTGCGGGCCAGATCTTTACCGTGACTCAGGCAGGAACTCAGAGCTATACCATCAGTGCTACAGCAGGTAGCGGTGGCTCCATAAGTCCGATGGGCACCATCAGCGTCAATTCCGGCGCCAGTCAGACTTTTACTATTACCCCCTCTTCGGGCTACGCTATCGGCAGCGTCGTAGTGGACGGTGTTTCCGTAGGTCGCATCAGTTCCTACACCTTCAGCAACATCACTGCCAATCACACAATAGCCGCAACCTTTACTGCCGCATACAGTCTTCAAACCCACACTATCACTGCCAGGGCTGGCTCGGGAGGCAAAATCTCTCCCTCAGGATCAGTCTCCGTAAAGGCAGGCGCCAGTCAGTCGTTCGCTATCACGCCCTACTACGGTTACAGAATTTCGTACCTGATAGTGGACGGGAGATATGTAAGTGCACGCAGTTCCTATACCTTTTCTAATGTAACCGCGAATCATTCGATCTCAGCGACCTTCGGGAAGTAATCACCATCTGATCAACAAAAAAAGGCCTCACCGATACGGGTGAGGCCTTTTTTCCGATCCTGAACCCATGAATAATTAATTCATATCTATCGTGGTCCGTTCCCTTATCGCTCCGAGACAGGAATGAGGCGATCTTCTCTCACTTCATATTCATTAGAACAGCTCGGGCAGCGCCTGCTTGCTTGATGGCCGGTAAGCGTGGTGCCGCAGCGGCAGACCCATCCGACCGTCCTCGATGGCACTCCAGCAACTAGTGCATAGTCGGGAACATCGCTCTTCACCACCGATCCTGCCGCAACCAGCGCGTATTGCCCTATTGTGACACCGCATACTATTGTCGCGTTGGCACCGATGGTTGCGCCGCGCTTTACGAGAGTCGGACGAAATTCATGCTTTCTTTCAATGAAAGCTCTTGGGTTATAGACGTTAGTAAAAACACACGACGGACCACAAAAAACTTCGTCTTCTATCGTAACTCCCTTAAATATAGAAACATTGTTTTGTATCTTGCATCGGTCACCCACAAGCACGTCGGGGCCGATCATCACGTTCTGTCCGATGACACAGTTTTTTCCGAGCTTCGTATTTGCTAAAATGTGACAGAAATGCCAAATCCTGGTACCCTCTCCCAGCTCGACTCCATCATCGACATAGCTGCTTTCATGAACGAAATAATGTGTATCAACCAATGCATCCTCCCTCAAAACGCCGTTGCCTAATTCCCGTACAATCAACGCATGTTTCTTTTTAAAAAAGGGTGGTAATCCCCTTTCGGCGTCAACTCCTTCGCATGTCTGATTTCGAAAACGGTTTCGATGGCGTGTCTCGTATCTTCTAAGCAAAACCCGTCGCCTTTCAAAATCGCTTCGTAGCTTAGGGTATGCAGATCCGAAAACCCATCGGAAAACTCCAGCTCCTGCCCATTGACCGTAATCGACCTATATGTGGTCTTGCCACTCTCTACGACCTGGCGGGGGAGATCCGAGCGATCCGTCGACAGAAACCATCTTACCCTCGCATTTTGGAGTTCCAGGTAGCCTGCAGCTCTCGTCGGCTGTGACATATGAACCACATTCCACTTTGCTTTTCCGAATAGACTCAGAACCATGTCAAAGAAGTGCACCCCGATGTTGGTCGCCAGTCCTCCGGACTTTGAGACGTCACCCTTCCATGAAACCATATACCATCGGCCACGGGAAGTGATATAAGTGATATCTATCTCTGCATTCTTATCCTTGGTAATGTTTCCTACCTCTTTGCTCAGCGCCACTATGGCCGGGTGCAGCCTAAGCTGGAGAATCGGGTAGATATGCTTTCCCGTTTCTCTCTCCAGTTCCTCCAGGGCGTCCAGGTTCCACGGGTTCAGGACAATAGGTTTCTCGCATATGGCGTCCGCACCCACCCTCAGAGCAAATCTGGCATGGGCATCATGCAGGTAATTAGGGGAGGCAATACTCACATACTGCACTTCCTTCTCGCCGCCGATCCGGCGCATCTTTTCTATGTAACGGTCGAACCTCTCGAACTCTGTAAAAAATTCGGCTTCCGGAAAATAGCTGTCGATAACGCCGATCGAATCGTTCTTGTCAAGAGCCGCAACCAGACTGTTCCCCGTTTCCGCAATGGCTTTCATATGTCTGGGTGCGATATATCCGGCGGCTCCGATCAAAGCAAAACTATCCATTGGCAGTCTCCTTCAGTTTACCTGCAGCTTCTATCGATCCTCTACGGTTTCCCATTCTTTCGGGAAACACATCCTGATGTCTCTTCCTTAATTTCCTATCCTCTCAAAGTAAACCCGACCGTCTCGGAATCATTTCACGCATGATATCAAACAAGCGCATTATGGGCCGAACGCTCCCGTATAACAGTATGACCATCAAAAGATATGTGGAAAGGGATAAAACAAGAGAAAGGGTTGTCCGGGTTGTCATCTGCACAAAGACCCCGAACCGATCATCCACATGCGAGACAACGATCCAGCTAAGCAAGCCCGAGACAAGACCGGCGACAAAATATCTCCACGTGACGGCAAGAATATGGTAGAGACGTAAGCCCATGGGCATGCCGGCATAAATCAACCCCGGTCCCATTAACAAATAGTAGCTAGCCGTGTAAGCAATAGCCACCCCCGTTATTCCAAACTGCAGACCACCAATTATGAAAGATGCTTTCACCATTAATGCTATAACACTCCACTTAAGCCAACGGTGTGGCGTGCCCAGTGAGAGATGGATCCAACCATGTGTCATGTACAGCATAAAAACCGCTATAGAAAAGCCAAAAGCCGTGAACAATTCGCCTGCTTTTTGCCAATGAGAACCCAATAGGAGCACAATGAGGTCTTTGCCTACTAGCGTCAATACCGCGCTAAGTGGAACACCTACAAAAGCTATGGTTGAAAGGATAGAGAGGTACGTGGAGCGGAGCTTTTCTTCATCCTGTGACAATCTACTCAACGTCGCCATAGCCACATTTGTAAGAGGGCTGACAAGCTGGTTTGGTAACATTAGGGAAAGGTGATATGCTCTGTCGTAGTGCCCGAGTGGTTGACTCCCCAGGAACCTTCCAATTAGAATTTTGTCAATACTTTTACCCATATAGCCCAGACACCAAGTTCCATAGGTGCTGAAAGCAAACTTAAGCATAGAAATCGACCCAGCTGCATCCTTCGATGGCAAGCTCGGTCGCCAACGACAAGCAAACCATAATGTGGCTGAAAGAATTATCGGGGCAGTTAGCCACTTAATCACAAGAGCCCAATATCCGAATCCCTGGAATGCCAAGACAATCGAAATGCCAAGACTACAAATACTGGATATTATTTCGCATACAGCAGCCCTAAAGAACTGCATGTTTCTGAAGAGCAGCGCCTGATGCTGGGTTGCCAAATTTCCAATTGGAATGGTGAAGGACATTATCCAGATAATATGCTTGATGGCAGGTTCTTTATAAAACCAAACGATTAGAGGTGCTATGGCGATAAACACCAACATCAATACGCCACTAACGCCAGCATTCATCCAAAACAAAGTACTGACCTGGCCATGGTTTATTTCATCCCTTTGAATGACAACTTGGAGAAAACCGTTCACGCCAATGCTCTGCAAAAGCAGGCTTAGCGAAAGCACCATTGTTACAAGACCGAAATCGTGGGGGGTGAGAAGCCTCGCGAGAATAATAGTACCAACTGTCTGGACCGAGAAAGAACAGATCTGCGCTATCAACGTGAAACTCGCGCCCTGCATGGCTCTAGTTCTTAAGCCGCTCTTCAAATGGTCATTATTAAAGTAGTCTCGGGGCGCGGGGGATGGTGATCTCATCTCGTGCCGGATAAGGCCCTTTCGCCGTTTAGCTCGTTCATGTTTGCACTTGGGTCTGCCTTCCTACCCATGTATTCGATAGAGAAGGCTCGCCGCATCTAGTAATGGCGGCGAGCCTTGTTTGTTTTTGAAAAAAGGAAACAGTCGAAGATTATTCCATTCGAAGGTTGGTGGGTGGAAGAAGTCCTTCTGCTCTTGGAAGAAGTCCTTCTGCTCTTGCAGGATGAGGATACGTAAATGCCGTCCATCCTGGTTTTGCCGTACCTACAACATAGTCGACAATGCCTCCAGGGTGCGCAACCGCATCGCCTGCCTTCTTGAGATACTTGCTTTGATTTGCCAGATCAATCAAAAAAACGCTCATTGATCCGTTGTTCCAAAAATAAAATGGAGCCGAAACGTTGTTGTTTGCAGAGGCACCGGGACCCCTTCCAATCTGATCCAGACAGGGCCATCCGTCGTTTTCTGTATTTCCATCATTTGCATAGCCACCATTGCATGCCGGATAAGGCCCGTAAGATCCTGCCCCTCTGTGTTCCCCGATCCCGAAAGTGGCTACCCCGGAGATGCTGTTGCTGTGCACCACGCCAGTCCCTGCTAAGACTACACCTATATTATTCGGATTTGGGGTCGTCCACCTGTTGTTGTAAACATTGCTGAAAATTGTTCCGCGTCCTGAATCCCCTGTTCCGTGGAACTGTACCCCTACATTTGTACCGATAAAAGTATTGTACCTGATGGTTACCTTCGAGCCTTCTGAGGCGTCGCAAATGGTGGAATAGCCTGAACCAGCTTTTTCATAAACGTTGTCTTCCATGTAAATAGCATTTTCCGTCTCCATATCGCTGGGTTCCGTCCAGGCATGATCCCCCCACATCCGCGTCAGACCCTTGGCATCCATCAAACCATGCATGGCCCTGTGTCGCATACCAATCAGATATTGAGACGTATTGTGATAGAAGTAGCAGTTGTCTATGACACCGGAAAATCTGCCGTCGATCAGCACGGCATAGGCCGATCCCCCTGTGCCTGTCTGGTTGAACCGTATATGATCAATCCTGAATCCTTTGACGTATTGCGGTGTGCAGGAGAGATTGTTGTTGCACGTCTGCTGAAAATGAATCCAGCCCTGTGCTCCGCTCGTATTATTGATTGTAAATCCCGTAATTCTCACCGGCTTGGTATTCAAATAACCAAGTAACATGATTCCCCCGGTACTGTTTGTAATGGTAGTGCTTCCTATACCAGCACCCCTAATCATTATATTCTTGTCCGACCATGACACAGTGGAAGCCATCGAACAATTGCCCGCAGAGATCGTAACGGTGTCTCCATCTCTGGCCGAATTAATGGCTGTCTGCAGAGCCGATGATATATTGCCGCTGCAGGAAACGGGATAATCAGCGCCAAAACACGGACTTATTGCCACCAGCAGCAGTACTATCGCTAAACTTTTCATCTGTTCTCCTTTTCCCTCCTTTAAGGGATTAATCGAAGGTTCTGGGGAGGCAAAACCACCCCGGATGCGGGGAGACAAACGGAACTCCCTTCATACCTGGCCTTGGCTGGAAGCAATCCTGTCATGGGATTGAGGTCTGATCCGAAGGGAGGCCAGGCACAGCTGCCAAAAAACGCGGGCTTCGAAACAAGATAAAGAGAGTGGGGAATAATATGACTTGCATTGCCACCGTGGCATCCGGGTTCCCCGCTTTCGTCGCAGTATTTGGTCGTCTTGCTGTAGTAATCATAATTAGCGTGTCGAAGCAGGGTTTGACGTGGTTTGGTATCGCCAAGCATACCTATGATATATATGGATCGTGATGTGGGCATGTTAAGTGGGGCATTGACTTCATAGGTATCTGCAAATCCAGGGGTCCCAAGAACATTACCGACAATGTTCATATAGTTATTCCACGAACCTATGCAGAAAGCTGTAGTCTGGACCGTACCGGGTATCCATTCAATGTCCGGGTGTTTACCCAGTAACCTGTTTCTGAAAAATGTATTGTGGGAATGGCTTCCCCAATAAGCATCGGAAGCCATTCCCACCATCAGATTCCCTTCATATAGATTGAAGGAGGTATGTGCTCCGTGCGTCCAGGAGTCGAACCAAAACCACGAATTCAACTGCGTATCGCGATGAACGTTGTGCAAGTAGTTATAGGATACGACATTGCCTGAAGCTCCCCACATTAACATGGGACCATCAGAAGTTTCATGGAATATGTTATTCTCTATCAGACAACTCGAGCTAAACCCTAATTGAATTCCATAACAAGTATCGGAACTGATCGAATCCAAACACCCGGCAATAAAGCTGTCTCGTATTTCAACCCTGAAATTATCCGGATAAATATCTATTCCTCTCTGTCCACAGGTGTCTATTTTAATGTTTTTGGCCCAACAATTCTCAGCATTGGAGAAATAAAGATTTCTTCTCCCAGTTGTACCGCCAGAGGAACCGTTCTTGATAGTCAGGTCTTCCACCCCTGCATATCGTGTAGTTGGTCGCAGCTTTTGAAACTGTGGGGTATTTTCGGCTGAAAAATCGAAGAAGAAGGCCGGGGTAAAGTCCAAGGCATTACCGGTTCTGCCTGTCACTTTGACTATTTGCGCCCTCGCCCGAGTACCGTTGTTTCTGCTGCACCATGTACAGTCCTGATGCTGTTCATAGCCTTTTACGGTGACCGGTATGTCCGGATCATTCAACTCGTCTATTCGTATCAAATCACCCCGCGAGATGTCACTTGCATCGGTTACCACAATCCGCGTAGAACCCTTGGTGAAGCCTGAAAGAATCCCGATACCAGGAGCCGCGGTAAAATTCCCGCCTAATCGTACAACCGGATTTATACTTGAGTTGGAGATTACAACGGTCGAATCAATGCCGGCGCCACGAAGAGTGACATTGGAAGGGATCGTTATAGTGCTGGTCACAGTGTAAATCCCTGCCTTAAGATATACTACCTGGCCGGGAGGACAAGTGTCGAGGGCTGCTTGTATATTACTACCGGGTTGTATTGTTTGATAAATGGTTGTCCTACTGGGGATACCTCCATCCACTCCGACATTCCCTCGCCAGGCAACGGTTCTTGTGGGCGGAATAATCTGGGCCGGGACATCCTGCACTGTAATGGATGCAAACACCAGTATCAAAAACAATATCGTGCAACCAACTGATATCCTGATCTGGATCGTTCTCCCTTCCTCGGCATACAGGTCGCCGCTCCTGTCTCTTGGTATGGCAGCTTTCCTCTTTTTTGATTTCATTTTTCGAAACATATACAACTCCCACCTCATGGCAAAAACACTGTCCGAGCACCAACCGTTTTATGGACCTATAGTTCTTTAGCAAATGCCATACCAGCAAAGACATCGGTTATATTCTGATTCAAGCATGGTGATACGAGAGGAAACAAACAATGGACGAATACCAAATTTATGCAAAACGTGTCGTCTTTCTCCTACACACAATCCCGTGTTACCGTTTCACGTTGTTTCCATCTTGCTACTATTCGGGTGATCCTCCCCCGATTCGGTGGAC
>DCUF01000031.1:446-11438 GCA_002328485.1 Deltaproteobacteria bacterium UBA2221 | reverse complement strand
GGACCTTCAAGGAGGCCCTGCAAAAGGGTTTCCGATCCCTTGAGACGGGAAAGGCAGGGATTATCGACGAAACCCTGCCCGACAAAGATGACGTGGATGCCATAAGGAACAAACTCCGCACTCCCAATAAAGACAGGGTATTCTATATACGCCACGCCATCCGATGCGGACTGAACATCGAGGAGATCTTCGACCTTTCCGCCGTCGATCGGTGGTTCCTCAAGAACATCGAGGAGATCGTCCTCTTCGAGAACGAACTGCAAGGGGCAAACGGCAACCTCCCTATGTTTGCCAAAGGGCGGGAGGGCTTTTCGGTTGATCTGATGCGCCGCGCCAAGCGGTACGGGTTTTCCGACAAACAGATCGCCCAGTTTTCGGGGCGTCCCGAATCGGACATCAGGGCCATGCGAAAGGAGCAGGGTATCCGCAGTGTCTTCAAATTGGTCGACACCTGCGCTGCAGAGTTCGAGGCCTATACACCTTATTATTACTCAACGTATGAAACAGAAGATGAATCCCGGGCGTCAGAGAGGGAGAGGGTGATGATCCTGGGCGGCGGACCAAACAGGATCGGCCAGGGTATTGAGTTCGACTACTGCTGCGTTCNNGACAAGCTCTACTTCGAGCCCCTCACCCTTGAAAATGTGCTCGACATTATTGACCGGGAGAAGCCATCGGGTATCATCGTCCAGTTCGGGGGGCAGACCCCCCTCAACCTTGCCCTTCCCTTGAAGAAAGCCGGCGCCCCCATCATAGGAACAGCCCCGGAGATGATCGACGTAGCCGAGGACAGGGAGAAGTTTAAGATCATTCTGAAAAAGCTGAATCTTACCCAGCCCGACAACGGGACGGCCATGTCCTTTGTGGAGGCCAGGGAGGTAGCCCATGCCATCGGATACCCCGTTGTGGTGCGGCCCTCCTATGTATTGGGGGGTCGAGCCATGGAGATCGTCTATAGTGATGCAGACCTCGAGTCCTTCACGGCCATGGCCCAGCAGGCCTCTCCCGACCACCCTATCCTTATCGACAAGTTCCTTGAAGATGCCCTCGAAATCGACGTGGACGCCGTGGCGGACGGGGAACGGTGTGTGGTGGCAGGGATCATGGAACACATAGAGGAAGCGGGGATCCACTCGGGGGACAGTGCCTGCGCCCTCCCTCCCTACTCCCTGGAAGACAGGATTATCGAAAGGATAAAGACCTACACCTATCAGCTCGCGAAGGAGCTGCACGTGGTAGGGCTGATGAACATCCAGTATGCCGTGAAGGATGACACGGTCTACGTCCTGGAGGTCAACCCCAGGGCCAGCAGAACCGTGCCCTTCGTCAGCAAGGCTACCGGCATCCAATGGGCCAAGATTGCGGCCAAGGTGATGGTTGGCAGGACCTTGCCGGAGTTGGGGATTACAGGGGAACAGCGCCTCGCACACATCGCGGTCAAGGAGGCGGTCTTCCCCTTCAACCGATTCTTTGGGGTGGATACTATTTTGGGACCGGAGATGAAGTCCACCGGCGAAGTGATGGGCATTGATGCCAACTTCGGGGCAGCGTTTTGGAAGGCCCAGCTCGGTGCCGGCCAGAACCTTCCTTTTGAGGGCACCGTATTTTTGAGTGTCAAGAATAAGGATAAGAGAAACGTCGTTTTCATCGCCAAGAAACTCTCCGATCTTGGATTCAAAGTATGCGCCACCAAGGGTACCGCAAAGGTTCTTGCCAACAATGGCATCGAGACCCGCCTCGTGAACAAGGTCTCCGAAGGCAGGCCAAACGTGGTCGACATGATCAAGAACGGAGAGATAGACCTTATCATCAATACACCAAGCGGCCGTAACCCCAAGCAGGACGAGGTTCAGATCCGATCAAATGCCGTTCAGTACAAAATACCATACACAACGACCATTTCGGGAGCTGCGGCAGTGGTGAATGCCATAGAGATGATGAAGAAGGAAAGTCTGCAGGTGAAACCGCTCCAGGACTACTACCTACTGGGCCTTAACCGCTGAACGATCGGGTATTGCCTGAGATAAAGGGGCGTGCCATGTCGAGAAACCACCACATAACCCTCCGGTTCGATCCCTATGGGATCTTCATCAAGAGCGCGACCCCCGTCGGGCTCTACGCCCGCAAGAAGTGGTTAGGGCGGAAAGATGACGGACCGTACCAGCGTGCTTTTGACAACACCGTAGGGTCTTTGCTCGAGGGTCAGCTCCCCAACGGGTCCTGGAACAGGTCGTTCATTGACACGGTGCGCCGGCTATTCGGTTTGCACCTGACCATAAGGTATGCGACGGACCCTATAAATCGAGCCCTCGACTGGCTATTCCATGAGTTAATGACGGCCGATCAGCAAGAAGGTCAGCCGGAGCTCGATTTGGAGGGGCTTCCCTTTGTACAAGGGGGTCTTCATCCCCTTCACAGGGGAATGGCCCTTTTTCTTGCTACTGTCTTTGGTCGTGAAAATGACCCCGAGGTAGTCGCTCTCTACCACAGCCTTTCCCAGCGGATTCTTGAAGATGAAGGCATCTGGGATCGGAGTGGAGACGTAAGTAACATGCTCAGGGCGCTCGTTGTCCATCCTGTCTATGCAAAGACTAATGCGACCGCCCGTATCGCGGAAGGTCTTTCAGACATTCAGGAAGACTCGGGGATATGGGCCGGTTCGTTCCCTTTTTACATGACGGTGAACGCATTGGCACACCTCGATACCCCTCCCGCAGAGAAACAACTTGAGAAGGCCTTTGTGCTGCTATCACGAACCCAAAACCAGGACGGTACCTGGGGCAGTACTGAAGCAGAGTGGAACACGTTTCTTGTCGTCCATGCCATGCGAAATAAGAAGATCCTTCGATAATGCCGTCAACGGGGTCTTACCATATCATGATGACAATTCCTCAAAGGGGGTGTCCTTTGAAAAAAATCCTTTTCTGTTTATTGATCTTCCTGTCCGGTTGCGTCGGCATACCGGATACTGTCGAACCCGTGAAAGGGTTTGATGTGAACCGTTATCTGGGCAGGTGGTATGAAATCGCGAGACTCGATCATTCCTTTGAAAGAGGCCTCGAGAAGGTGACGGCGGAATACAGTCTGAGAGAAGACGGCGTCATCAAGGTTGTGAACAGGGGTTTCAACCCGGAAAAGAAAACCTGGAAAAAAGCGGTGGGTAAGGCATATTTCCTTGGAGATCCGAATATCGGTCGGTTGAAGGTTTCGTTCTTCGGCCCCTTTTACGGCAGCTATAACATCGTCGATCTGGATAAGGAAAACTACTTGTACTCCCTGGTATGCGGACCGGACAGAAACTACCTGTGGATACTGGCGCGAGAACCAGTTCTCGCCGAATCGGTCAAGGAAAGACTCATAGACAAGGCAAAGACCCTCGGATTCAAGACAGAACAACTGATTCTTGTCGCTCACTAACATAATCGGCCTGTGGCCAAGGACGTCTGCGTCTCACGAAGGCCACATTTCCCGCAGTGCCTTCTTTGCTGCAAGATGGCCGCACATGCCGTGTACACCACCCCCCGGTGGCATGGATGCTGAGCATAGGTATATGCCGCTCGCTGGTGTCGAATAGGCCTCCCATCTCCCCAGAGGACGAAGAAAGAGGCGGCGAAAACTCTGCACGCCGCCGACAATGTCGCCGCCGACATAGTTCGGGTTGTACTGCTCCATAAGAGCCGGCGTCATGACGTGCCTTGCGACTATCGTGTCCTTGAAGCCGGGGGCAAAACGTTCAACCTGATCTTCGATAGCATCCGTCATATCTACGGTGCACCCATTTGGGACGTGGCAGTAGGCCCAGGCAGTGTGCCTGCCTTGCGGTGCCCTCGTCGTGTCAAAGAGGCTGGGTTGAGAAAGAAGTACAAAGGGTCTCTTCGGAACAATGCCATCCCAGACCCGCCCTTCCGAGTCAGCGATCTCTTCAAACGTCCCGCCCAGGTGGACGGTACCAGCCTTCGTGCATTCAGGGTCCTGCCATGGTATAGGACCGTGAAGAGCCCAATCGATCTTAAAGACCCCTGGGCCATGGCGGTGTTTTATCAGACGTCTCCGGTATTCCGGAGGAAAGCGCTCTCCCGCAATACGTTCCATCTGAATCGGGGAGAGATCGAAGAGCACGGTCCGCGATGCCGGAAGGTCCTCCATGGAGGAGACCGGACTGTCCAGAACGATTTCGCCGCCCAGCGATTTCAGGCAGGAGGCCAAGGCGTCAGAAAGGGCCTGGGAGCCTCCTCTGACGAGTGGCCACCCTACGGCATGGCCCAGCATGCCGAGCATGAGGCCAAAGGCGCCGCTCGATATGTTTTCCAGGGGCAGAACAGAATGGCAGGCATTTCCGGCAAAAAGTGCCCTTGCCCGCTTTTCCCTGAACCATTGATCTGCTACGACCCGGGCGGAGAGAATCCCCTTCGCAGAAAAGGGAAGCGATGTCCAAGGATGGGCCGGGAAGGAAAGGGGCCTCAACAAATCCTCTACCAGTTCCTCCCAGTTTTTGACGAAGGGCCCCATCAGCCGGCCGTATGAATACCCGTCACCCTCGAGACCCAAGGAGGTCTTCTCGATGGATCTCTCCAGAAGGACCGCCCGGTCATTATGGAGAGGATGTGCCAGGGGCCTCGGGGCATGTATCCATTCGAGGTCGTATGCTTCAAGGCCCAGGGACCGAAAAAATGGTGAGGCAAGGGCGAGAGGGTGTATTGCTGCACAGACGTCATGACGAAAGCCCGGCAAGGTTAACTCTTTGGTCCTGGCGCCGCCTCCCACCCTGTCGGATGCCTCGATGAGAAGGACCGATCGCTTTTCCTGGGCCATGGTTATGGCCGCCGCCAGTCCGTTCGGACCGGAACCGACCACCACGGCGTCGTATCTGTTACCGGCCAGCGTTTGCCTCCTTTCCTCGACTGCTTTTGAAGAGCCTTTTCAGCACATAGATCGGCTCCCCAAGCATCGTTCCGATTTGAGCGTTGTACCGGATGTTCTTTGCCTGATCCCATCGAACACCCCCGTCGATGCACCGGGCATCCAGAACTACGTTTGCAGGCACACCGAGATGGGCGGCCAACGAACTCAGCAGATGGGTCCATATTCTGGTCTGTATCTTAGAGCCGACGAAACGGAACGCCCCTTCGTAGACCGGATCATTAGCCCGCGCGAGCCCCAGCACCTGAACTACCGTATCCCCCTCATTCTCGAAAGCACTGAAGGTCACGAAGCCGGACTCGGGATGACCCTGAGGGCAAGCAAACGTGAAAGACCGATCGTCCGCGTACAGAACCATGACCCCTGTCGAGACAGGACCTCCCGGGGTCATGGAATCGATCAGCACGATCTCTCCAGGGGCGATCCCTGCGGGGGAGGGGAAGAAACGGTTAAAAGAGGGCTGGAAGGAGGGGAAATTATGCTTGAGCGCGTCTATCGCCTCTTCAGGCGTCACCATCCCGTCCTTGATATAAAGTCTGAATATCTTCTGCCACAATCGCCCGAAGCCATTTATCGGGCCTACGACCCGTCGGCCGTCGACGTTGAGGTTCCGCGCCCCTTCGATTCTGTTGGGGAGACTGAGAAGAACGACGGGTTTTGCCCAACGACTGGTATCAATGGGGACAGGTTCACCCGTATGCCCGGGGAGGGTATAACCCCGGTCCCGGATACCTGCAGCGGACAACGCCTCCTCAGGTGTCCCGAAGAGGCCTATAGCCTGATCGAGTTCGCTTACCTTAAATACGTCGCCCATTCCGTCCGGCAGGTTGAACGCTGAAACGCTCCCGCCCTTCATGGTCGCCCGGGCGCAAAGCTTGACGAGCATATCCGCTCCAAGACCGTTCATTTTGGTGACCTCGCCAAAATCGAGGATCAGCGAACGCCCACGGCCCGTGTCCCCTGGGAAGACACGTGAAAAAAGAGGCTCTTCATCATAATCAAACAGGGTCTCGGGGAGGCGGATGATCCAGATCGTATCATTGTCGAATGCCTCCACCGCAAGGGGCGGCTGCTGTCCTGGAATAGGACCGATGGACGGGGGTCGTCCGGTTTCAGCAAGACGCTCCCTGCCTAGAGAGAGTCGGTTTTCAAGGCCGGGAAAGAGCGCAAGACCTTTCCTGACAAAAAAGCTATCGCCCATCCGGTCCAAATAAGCCAATTGGCTCGCCCTACCCACAAGGGCCTGGGCGTAGGTGGGATAGGCGTGGGTCACGGCGTAGAGTTTTCTCAGAGGCTTCTTGAAAGCCTTCACAACCTGAGCCTCGTGGATTACCTCCGCTGCAGCCTCTCCGAGTATGTGAGCTCCAACCAGGCGGCCGTTTCCATCCAAAAGAAACTTGGCAACTCCCGTCTCTGTCCCGTCCACCATGGCGCGGCGCATGTTTCTATAATCAAACCGGTACACCTTCAGCTTGTGACTGTATTTCCGTCGGGCTTCCTCTTCTGAGAGTCCCAGATAGCCGATCTGCGGTTCAGTGAATATCGCATACACGTTATTGCGATAGTCGACGCGCTGCTTTACAGGCAGGGCGGCATTGGCCCCTGCAATCATTCCCTGGTATTCAGCCGTAGAGGCAAGCTGATAAGGGCCAACAATGTCTCCACAGGCATAGATGTTTTGCGCCGATGTCCTTAGCGTCTCGTCCGTAATGATGCCCCTTGGCGTTGACTTCACCCCAGCCTTTTCAATGAGAAGTCCATCCAGGTCAGGTCTTCTCCCGATACTTACAAGAACCTTCTCACTTTTGACCTTTCCCTTTTGGCCATTGCCGAACTGGTAGGCAAGAACGCTCTCATTCCCCTCTTTCGAGAGGTTCTCGGCTTTTGCTCCCATGAGCAACCTGATCCCTTCCCCTCGTAATGCGTCCAGAAGATGGTTGACCAACTCTCTGTCCACCATAGGAAGAAGGCGTGTGGCCATCTCCACCACCGTTGTCTCTACCCCAAGCCCTGCAAAGGCTGAGGCGTATTCAAGCCCATCGACACCTCCGCCCAGTATGGTTAGTGATTTGGGAAGGGCATCCAGGTCATAGAGATTCTCGTTGGTCAGATAATCGAGGTCTGCAAGGCCGTTGATAGGCGGGACGAGAGGGCGGGTGCCAACGGCGATTATAAATTTCTCAGCCGAAACTACCTGACATTCCCTGATTATCCGGTTACGGTCAACAAATTGAGCGCTTCCCGGAAGGACATCGATGCCTATCTCCTGAAAGGTCTCCGGCAGGTCTTTCGTATACGCTTTATGAACGACAGATCGAATTCTGGACAGGACGTTTCTCGTATCAACGCCCTCAGCAAAGAACCCGCCCAGACCCATTCGATCAAGCCGGGTGGCGTCTCTTCTGGCATGAGCGGCACGGATCAACGCCTTGCTTGGGATACAGGTGAAGTTCGTACAGTTGCCACCCACCCTCCTCTTCTCTACAATGGCCACCCGTTTGCCCAAGCTGTTGGCCGTTACGGCAGAAACGAACCCACCGATCCCTCCTCCGATAACCACCACATCATAATCGAATCGGTATTTCACGAATCCCTTCTTCTCATGTTGAAAACGTCAACAGGCCTGTTCTCTTCCCCCGCCCTGATTTTGCCGCTCTTAAGCCACTAATATTCTGGGCACTCCGCAAAAGAATGGGAAGGCCTTTTTTTGGACGGGCAGGAATTTTATAACCCTTGCCAATTGGGTGAGCGGCCCAGACGGTAAGGCGAATGGCGAAGGTTTGTAGCCCCTGTTGGTCAGGGCAATGGCACGACCCCCCGAAAAGGGCCCCTAATAAGGGCAGGGTGGGCAAGAACGGATAGCCTGCCCTGCCACGTGAGACAACCGGGCACTATGAGACCGGAGGATCCTCCTGGTTGGGTGCGACAAAGGCGATAATGGCCTTCAATCGGTTGTGGTGGGCAAGCGCCATGGGGCGGAACCGGAGGGTAACCCCCGTCTCGTCCACCTCAACAATCCGCGCTTCCGTCCTGAAAATGGAAGGGCCGTTCGAAGCGGCCAGGAAAAGATCGACGGCTATCCTCTCTGGTGATACAAAAAAATGGTGCTCCTTCAATCGAACGGAGAGGCCGTCGAGGGTAAGGTTCTGGACGAACCCGACTGCCGCGCCCCTTTCGGACTCTATGACAGCGCGCAACGGCGCTTCGGGTCTTTTCGGCCTTCGCTTCTCGAAGCCACTCGCGGGCATCTGGAAGATCTCCCCCGTATCCGTTGCTCCATGACTCTGCTTAGTGTGCGCCACTACTTCAATCGTAATGGGGCTCCCCCTATCGGTCAAGTCCCATTTCTCGCCCGCCATAAACTCCCCAATGGACAACGGCTGTATCGTGAGCCTCGCCATTATTGGAGAGACCGCGGGTCATTCGGACCCGGCGTCCCACGGCCGTGCCCGACGTTTTCGAACGCATTGCGGGATGCGTGGGGCTACCAGAGACGGGCAACCGACGGAACAGTGCTGCGATCCACCAGGGACAAGGCCCCACGAGAACACCCTGACCTACAGACGCCACAGCCGTAGCAGAGTCTCTTGTCGATCATCACCTGTTTACGGGCCGCGCTGAAGCTAAGGGCGCCGAACTGGCAGAGGCGCATACATTCCCGGCATCCGGTGCACCGGTCCGGATCGACGGTCGCGATGTATTCCGATCGGAAGAGCACCCGGACGCCGTGGGTGAGGGTCGAGCGAAGGCCGAGGCAATCGGTGCGGTCACAGTTGCAGATGGCGGCGATAAAAGGGGTCTCGAAGGTCCACACCGTGTGGCAGAGCCCCTCCCTTTCGTGGCTCTTCATGGCCGATAGAGCCTCTTCCCTCGCCAATCTCTCGAGACCCGCCCCGTCGGGTCCCCCGAAAAAGGTTTTACCCAATCCATCAAAGATATTCTCCAGTCTCCCGCCATCCGGCCCAAGACTCACGGCGTAGCAATAGCGTTTCTCTTGGCCCAAGGTAATCGACCGGCAAAGGCAGGCCAGTCGGGTGATCGAATTGACCATGCCAAAAATGGCCTCGATATCCTCAATGGGCACAACCTGGCCAAAATGGGACCTCTTCATCTTTCTGCTTATCAGGCGACCGATCGCCCCCCTGAGAAATCCGGGCAGCCTATCGAACCTATCCAGTTGGGTGACGCTCTTTCGGAGTCGATCAGGATCAGATAGAAAATCGATGATAAAGGTACGACGCCGGGCGTCGCTGAGAAGATCTTCGGAATAGTTCCTCGCCTGAAGGTACCATTTTTTGCCCTCTCCGTGCTTCACACAAAATTCACACAAATCCGCCTCCCCAGGACCGATTCTCCTTAATGCTTCTTCCCATCCCCCCGTGGCCGTCTTGGCATACTCACATTGAAATACAGAAGCTCCGAAAGATCAATACGTGGTCATGCCTCATCCGTGCCCGCCCCGCTCGGAGATTTTCGCATCCATGGAGATGGCCCGTTCCAATCCCAACGGGCGACAATCCTACGAGATTTACAATTGACAAAACTACGGGAAAAACAGTAGAATACCCTTTCGTGGGTGGCGTTTCAGGGGAGCGGTTTGCTCCGAAAAAGCCAACTTCCCTCGAATGACTGAAGCCAAAGAACTTGGTTGAAGGCATCATTGGATGCCTTTTGATTTATTGACCTTAGGGAGCACATTTTGAAAGTGACGTTCGCGGGCGTCGATTATACCATTGAAGAGGGTTCGACTTATCTCGATTTAGTGAGGAAAAGCGGAAAGGACCAAGAGCGTAAGATCGTCGCAGTCAGCAGCGACGGCGTCTTGAAAGACCTCTCGTCCCCGGTTCAGGAAGGTGTAGCCGAGCCGGTTTATATCGATTCCGATCAGGGTCTCACCATTGTACGCCATACCACCGCACACGTTATGGCCCAGGCGGTTCAGGAACTCTATCCCGATGCCAGGGTTACTATCGGTCCTGCCATTGAAAACGGCTTCTATTACGATTTCGATTATCCTCCAGGCTTCAATGAAGATGATTTGCGCAAGATCGAAGAGCGTATGGCAGAGATCATCGCCAGAGACCTTCCCATTCAGAGAAAGGTCGTAAAAAAGGCAGAAGCCGAGGAATTCTTCCGGAACCTTGGCGAGGCCTTCAAGGTTGAGCTTATCGAGGACATCCAGGACGATACGGTTACCACCTACACGCAGGACGGTTTTACCGATCTGTGCAGGGGACCCCACCTGCCCTCCACGGGAAGCATCCCGGCCTTCAAGCTGCTCACCCTGGCCGGCGCATACTGGAGAGGGGACGAGCGCAACAAGATGCTCAGCAGGATCTACGGCACAGCCTTTCAGAGTCCCCAAGCCCTAGAGGATCACCTGACTTTTCTCGAGGAAGTGAAGAAGCGGGACCATCGACGGTTGGGCAAAGACCTTGACCTGTTCAGCGTGTCGGACGAGGTGGGAGCCGGACTCGTTATCTTCCACCCCAAGGGCGCACTCCTCCGGACGCTCCTGGAAGACTTTGAGAAGAAGGAACACCTGAAGCGGGGATACGACTTCGTCGTGGGACCGCAGATCCTCAAATTAGATATGTGGAAGCGGTCGGGCCACTTCGAGAATTACCGTGAGAATATGTATTTTACCAAGGTGGACGAGGTGGAGTACGGCATAAAACCGATGAACTGCCTCTCCCACATCCAGGTATATAAGTCGGATATCAGGAGCTACCGGGACCTTCCCCTGCGCTATTTCGAGCTGGGTACCGTATGCCGCCACGAAAAATCGGGTGTTCTCCACGGACTTCTCCGGGTGCGCCAGTTCACCCAGGACGATGCCCATATCTTCTGCCGGGCGGATCAACTCCACTCCGAGATCTCCGGCATTATGACCTTCATCCGCGATGTGATGAAGCTTTTCGCTTTCGAGTACGAGTTGGAGATCTCCACGAGACCCGAGAAGTCCATCGGAAGCGATGAGGATTGGGAGAGGGCAGAACGGGCCCTCAAAGAGGTTCTCGATGCGGAAGGGCTCCCTTACGAGATAAACGAGGGTGACGGCGCCTTTTACGG
>DCUF01000031.1:236-434 GCA_002328485.1 Deltaproteobacteria bacterium UBA2221 | reverse complement strand
GGCAATGCGCCACCATTCAGTGCGACTTCGCCCTGCCGGAGCGCTTCGATGTCTATTATGTGGACTCAGACGGAAAAAAGAAAAGACCGGCCATGCTCCATAGGGTCATTCTGGGATCCATCGAGCGTTTTATAGGGGTGTTGATAGAGCATTACGCTGGACGGTTTCCCCTCTGGCTGTCGCCTGTTCAGGCCCTCA
>DCUF01000031.1:0-156 GCA_002328485.1 Deltaproteobacteria bacterium UBA2221 | reverse complement strand
TGCGCGAGGGGATTGTCAAAAAAATACCCTATTTGCTTGTAGTCGGGAAGAAGGAGACGGAAGCAAATGCGGTGACGGCAAGGCTTAGGGATGGCTCCGAACTGAAAAGCATTCCTATTGGAGAGTTGATCGACAGAATGAGGGAAGAAAATAATG
>DCUF01000073.1 GCA_002328485.1 Deltaproteobacteria bacterium UBA2221 | reverse complement strand
ATTCAGGGTGGCCCCCACAACGGTTCCACCGGACTTCCTGAGCACAGGGATGGGTTCTCCTGTAATCATGGACTCATCGACGAAGCTTTCTCCCGCCGTTACTTTGCCGTCTACTGGGATCTTTTCGCCGGGCTTCACGAGGAGGCTGTCCCCCACCTGTATGTCGGCAACGGCTATCTCGATCTGGTCACCATTCTGTAGCAGCGTCGCTGTCTTGGGCTGCAGGCCGATCAGTCTTTTTACAGCCTCGCCGGTTCTTCCCTTGGCCCTGGCCTCCAGATACCGGCCCATGGAGAGAAAGGTCGCCAAAAGTACGGCACTATCATAGAAGAGAAACTCGTGGTTGAGCACGATGTTGAACGTGCCGAGGACGCTAGCGCCATAAGAAACCCCAATGCCCATGGCGTACATGACATCCATATTCAGGTTCCTGTTTCTGATGGCCCTTTGGGCGGCCTGGAAAATCGGTCGGCTGACGTACCAGAAGACCGGTGTAGACACGATGAACTGGAGCCAGGGGATCACACCATGCATTGCCCAGGGGGTATACATGAGAACCATAAGAGGGATCCCCACGACGAAGCCCACGATAATACGATTCCGCTTTTCCTTGAGGTCCTTGAAACGGGTCTGTTCCTCAAGCTCGGCATCCTCGCCCTCCATCCCCAGGTACTGGTAGCCGGCCTCCTCGATGGCCTTTCTCATGTCCCCGATGCCCGTCAATCCCGGGTTGTAGGACACCTGCACCTTTTCAGCCCCAAGGTTGACCGTTGCCTGGACCACGCCGGGCAGGGCCCGCAGGGATTCTTCGATGGTCCGTGAACACATGACGCAGGTCATACCGCCAACCCTGATGGTGACCTTCTCGTCCTGGACCTGATAACCCGCCTCTATAATGGCCTTTTCAAGGTCGATCAGTTTAGCCTTTGTGTTATCCATGTCAACAAAGGCCACCTCTCGGCCCAGATTCACCTCCGCCCGAACCACCCCGGGCACCTCCTGGAGGGATTTCTCTACGGCCTTTGCGCACATGACGCACGTCATACCTGTTACCTTTATGGCCACCCGGACGGGATTTGTCTCTGTCATCACTCCCTCTCCCTAAGCAAGGAATCTGGCTAAATATAACCGCCCGGATCGAAAATGTACATGTTCACACTGTGCAGAGATCCGGGAATCTGCGACGATGCGCAGCCCTGCCCTGTCTTCCGTGCTTGACCCCGGCTGTCTTTGAACGAAAACCCATTGTTTTTACCAGCTAACAGCGCCCCTCTGCTGCCGTTGACGGGCACCTCGGTTTTTTTGTTGTGTTCACCTATAGACGAATCTTATTATACTAAACGTATTATTATAGAACGGCATTCCCTTTGCGGGTGGTCTAATTATGCATCATGTGAGCACCAAGAAGAAGAGGACTCAACAAACGAGCGAGGCCTATGGGCAAAACTACCAGAAGGACCGAGAGGCGGCGACCTACAACGCCAAGTACCGTGCCCGTTGGAGCAAGCGTATTACAACGTGGCGGGAATTTGGCCTTCTGGAAAGATTGCTCAGGAGCCAGGGGCAGAACAAGATTTTGCTGGATCTGCCTTCCGGCGGAGGCCGTCTCAGCCCCCCCATGTCCCACCACACCGATTTGCTGATTGAAGCGGATATAGCGCTGGGCCAACTGCGTTATGGACGTGACCATGGCCTGGTTTCGACCCCCCAGGCCTGGCTTATGGCGTCCGGCTTTAGCATGCCCTTGAAGGACGCAAGCGTCGATGGAGTCGTCTGCGTGCGTTTAAGCCACCATCTGCCCGATAAGACAGAACGGGAGCAGCTCGTGCGCGAGCTCCTGAGAGTGTCCAAGCGGTTCTGCATCATGTCATTTTTCGATCACTATTCTCTGAAGAATACGCTCAGGCGGCTAACCCACCCCTTTAACCATAAACCGCCAAAGTCAACCATGAAGATTGGGGAATTGCGCCGCCTGGCCAATGACTGCGGGGCGAGACTGGTCGAGTCGCCGGCCCTTTTTCTGATCGGATCCGGTCATCGCTACGCCCTGATGGTCAAGGACAAGGTATGAAGCGTGATTTGCCCATGGCGGTCCCATCAACCTCTCTGAAAATGAACCCTCTGGGCGGCTGCCTAACCGGGAAAGCCCCGGTAGAAATGGACCTCACAAAGGGCGAGTTGATCAAGAGGGAGCCGGTCACGCTTATTTGGCGCAACATTCCGGTAAACGGGAGAAAGGCTGTGGTCAAGATGTACCGGCGCGGGCTATTCCTTCAGTGTTATAGTCTGATCACCTCTTTCCGCTCCAAGCGAGAGTTTGAGGGACTACGCGAATTGGAGCAACACGGTGTCCCGTGCAGCACCCCTCTGTTCTGGTGCCATGGTCACTTTGGTCCCTACGGATGGGGGGAGGCGCTGGTGACAGAAGAGGTGGCTCATAGCCAACCGCTCAGGGATGTGCTTGCAAGCCGACCAGAGGCCGCCACGTCCCTGGATGTGTCGCCTCTGTTCGCTAATTTGGCGAGGATGCACGCAATTGGTGTACATCACGGCATGCTCCGAACTCGAAACATTCTTGTTGCTGACCGCGCAGGGTCTCCGACCTTCGTATTCATTGATTTGGCACGGTCACACCTTTTCCCGGGAGATATCAGGCATAAACGGATGGCCCTATACGATTTGATGTCTCTGTGTGAGGGGCTTCTCCCGTACTTCTCCGAGGACTTGGTTCATTCCTGGCTTTCGGCCTACGGTATCCCGGAGCCTGAGCGGATTCGCCTGAGCGCTCGGATTAAGAGGTTCCGGTTGACGTCCCGCCTCCGAAAGGCTTTGGCATGGGAATTCGATATACGAAACGTCCTGGCCCATTTCCGGACCCCCAACCATTTCTGGAACCTGGGGAAGCGGCAGACCTGAATTGCAGCACGATTGCCGACGATCTCGACCTGTCAGACCCGGCCTATTACCTCAGGCTTTCATTATTGACATTACTTGCCCCTGACTATAGAGTATTTCCATGTTTAGCCTGGCAGTCAGGGATTCTTTTGCCGCAGCGCACCGGCTTGAATCGTACAAGGGAAAGTGCGAAGCCTTACACGGCCACAACTTTACGGTAGAGGCGATATTCGAGGGAGAAAGGCTGGACGGGGACGGAATGCTCGTTGATTTCGCAACCCTGAAGGGTTACCTCAAGGAGGTGCTGTCTGAGCTCGACCACAGCTACCTCAACGAGATCCCTTTTTTCCGGGAGCGAACCAGCTCCTCGGAGTATATAGCGATCTTCATTTATCAGCGGATTGCGGAATTGTTCCACGAGCAGAACGCTTCGTTGGCGGAGGTGAGGGTCTGGGAATCGGCCAACTCCTATGCCGCATACCGGATGTCGCCATGAAAGACGTACAGAGCATGCCGGACTCACGCAATATCGACATTGACCGGGTCGGCGTGAAAAACGTGAAATACCCCATAACGGTGCTCGACAAGGTTAACGGTTTTCAGAACACGGTGGCGACCATCAATATGTATGTGAGCCTGCCCCATAACTACAAGGGCACCCACATGAGCCGGTTTCTGGAGATACTCCACTCAAACCAGCGGATGATCAGCATGCGAAACTTCGCCCAGATCCTCCGGGAAATGAAGCAACGGCTCAATGCGGAATCCGCTCGCCTGGAGGTGAGTTTCCCTTACTTCATCAAGAAAGACGCACCCATCACGGGTGCCCCCGGATACATGGAGTACATGTGCGGCTTTGCCGGCGAGATGGATGACACCCATGGGGTGAAGCATTTTACCGTTTCAGTGTCGGTACCCGTTACCACCCTTTGCCCCTGTTCCCGGGAGATCAGCGAACAGGGAGCCCATAACCAGAGGGGGTTTGTAAAGGTGGCCGTGGATTTTAAACGCTTCTTCTGGATAGAGGATTTGATTGCACTCATCGAGGAGTCATCGAGCTGCGACATCTATTCGGTACTGAAACGGGAGGACGAGAAGTTTGTCACGGAGAAGGCCTTCCAGAATCCCAAATTTGTGGAGGATGTCGTGCGGGACGTGGCGGAAAGGCTGATGCAACATGAGAATATCACCCACTACACGATCGAGGCCGAGAATTTCGAGAGTATCCACAACCATAGTGCTTACGCATTTCTGGAAAAAACGATGACGGAGGGATAGCATGAGGAAGGGAATGGTTTTGTTGGCCACCGTTGCAGTGCTTTTTGCTTTTCTGTCGGGGTGTGCCACCTTCAAGCAGTGGACGGGTCAGTCTGAGACGCAGAAACCCAAAGATGAAGGGCTCAACCAGACGTTTTACGGATTTCCGGATGTTCCCCTCCCCAAGGAGATGAAGGTCTCACGGGATAAGACATTTGTCTACGAGGCGCCGAGCATCAAGGCGGGCGTTTTGGTGGCCACCGGAAATGTCGAGATCGCCTCTGTGGAGAATTACTACAAGGTATTCATGCCAAAGAACGGGTGGAAGTTCATTAATAGCTACAAATACGGCGATACGATCATGAATTACACCAAGGATGACCGGTCCGCCAATGTACGGATCTCCACAGTCCCGATTCTCACCACCCAGGTGGAGATCTGGGTTGGGCCACTCGAACGGCAGTATGAAAAATACGACAAGTACGACAGGGGGATGGAAAGCTATCCACCTAAACGAAATGACGTCGGCGGGACCAAATCGGGATATGACCTCAGATAGATGGATCAAAGTCCACACTACCGAGAACATATTCGAGACGGACACCGTCCGCGATGCCCTCGAGAAGGAGGACATTGAATACGTGGTGAGGGAACACAAAGATACTGCTTACGACGGTCTCTTCATTTTGCAGAAGGGGTATGCAACAATCTTTGTGGAAGAGGAGAACGAAGCCGCAGCCAAGGAAATAATCCAAAGGATTCAAGGGATGCTCTATGTGGCTTCTCCAGAGGATTGATCCGTTCTCACTCATCTCCCACCTCAATATTATCGCCACGGTCGGTGGAGGCGGTAAAACCACCCTGGCCGAATATTTGGCTGCAAGGGCTTTTCAACAAGGCAGACGGACGGTCATCACCACGACCACCAAGATGCGGGCTGAGGCCCCATACCTTTTGGTTGACGACCTGGAGGGGAAGGGCCGAAACTTGGCTTCCAGCAATCAGGAAGGGCCCCTGCGGATTGGAAAGGCCCTTGCCGATGGCAAGCTGACGTCTCTTTCCTTCGACGAGATCGAGGGACTTGAGGGGACATTTGACTTTATCGTAATTGAGGCAGATGGTGCCAAGGGCAGACCGCTGAAGCTTCCCTCTGCCCATGAGCCTGTTATTCCGCCTTTTTCGGACCAGACCATCCTTGTCGCCGGCCTGGACGGTTTGGGTGGTCCTGTGGCAGATCACGTATTTCGCTGGGAATTGTTTCAAGATATGGCGGGGGTGCCGGGCGACGCTCTCATCGATTCGACATTGTTTGCGACGTTGTTTGGTGCCCGCGCTATGATGAAGGACATTGACCCAGCCAAGTGCACCATAATGCTCAACAAATTTGACGCCTGCCGAGAACGGGAGAAGGTGATCCCCCTTGCAAAGAGACTTGTCAGGAGCACGGGGGTAGGCCGAGTCATTATCTCCAGCCTGCTTTTTCGCTTCTTTTATAGTGTTTCCGAGGTTTGACCACTTAGCCGCTCTTGGAAAGCAGGGCGTTTTCGTTATTGACAAGCCGTGCCATTCCGATTATAAAAAGGTTGATGCCTGGGTGGCGGAACTGGTAGACGCAAGGGACTTAAAATCCCTCGATCCTCGTGGTCGTACGGGTTCGATTCCCGTCTCAGGCACTTGTTTTTATTGATGGTTTTGTGATCGTCTCAGCCCTCAGTCATAAATGTTTTAATTCAGTGTAAGCACAATGTAGCACGCGGGCCTTGGCGTGTCGTCGTAAGTGGAGTGTAAGCAGACCGGGACAAGAGGGATGTCCATGATGCCCTGCCCACTTACACGGCCCATGTGATTTATGATTGCTGCCCGGCTTCTACTTTGCCTGTCTGCTCAGACGGGTCCGGGCCAGCCTTGGCAGTAGCAGGAGTGATGCATCGGTGTCAATCACGGGCCGGTAAGGCCCCGAGAATATCCTAAAGCCCAGCATCATATTGGCTCCTCTCCTCTCCTGATGATCTTTACGTATGATCTTGCCAAATGCCCGCTCAACCCAAGACCATAAGCAGTCAGACCAGCAGGGGTAAAGGAAACGGCATTAACACAGTTTAGGGGTGTACCTTGCCGTCAGCGATAATGTTTAGAAAGACAGACTGCCATCAATCACAAAGGCGGCTGTAAATTTAGATTCAACCCAGCCCGTACTTGATGTGGTCACATCCTCTAATACAGATGGCACGCTTCCAGGCGATGAAAATATATGAGAGTGTTTTCCAGGACCGGGCATAGACCAGCTCAGGATCTTCTGAGGGGAAAGGGATGGAATGGTGAAGTATGATCAGGCCCTGGCAATTCAAAAAACCTTGATACCAGCCCCATGGTTCCTGTAAGCTAATGCCAAACGGCCCGATAGCTTATCGAAAAGTATAGCCTCATCCGATAACAGTAGTATGAGACACGACCCTATTAGCGACTTGCCTGCCTTCTGGAAAAGAACCCTGTTTGTTGTCCTCACCGCCATCACCTGTGCAACGATGACGGGCCTGATCCCCTTGACAGGTGCTTCCGCCGTTCTTCAGGAAGAACTCACGAAAGAAGCAATTATAAGGCTGACGAACCAGGCTCGTAGCCGAAACGGTTNNAGAGAAGCTGGCTGAGAATGAGGTTCTCGGCAGGGTTGCGGAATATAGGGCAAGGGATATGCTTGCCAAGCAGTACTTCGGTCACGTCTCACCGTCTGGCCAGGAAGCCTCGGACATCGCCGAAAGAAGAGGTTATCGGTACAAAACCATAGCAGAGAATATAGTACGAGGGTCATTTCGAACCAACCAGGGGGTCGTGGATTGCTGGATGAGAAGCCCCGCTCACAGAAAGAACATTCTTTCGACCGATATCCGCGAGATTGGTGTTGCCATCGTAAGGGGAACAATGTGGGGTGAGGACACATGGATCGGCGTACAGTTATTTGGATTGCAAGCCCGTCCTCGTAAATCGAGTACCGTCCGGTCTTCACAACAGGAAGAGACACGGCGGGCTGTTAGCGGAGTTGAGGAACAAGACAACGTGGCTCAATGGCTTGGTAGGGGAGTAGAATAGTAGGGGACAAGGCTACAAGAACCGCCAGGCCCCGCACCAAAGCCTCGAAGAAATCCAAACATCCCTTCTTTTACAAAAACTCGTGATGTTGCTCCATAGTCTCTGTCGGCAAACCCCAAACAGGCATTATCCTCTTGAGCTGGCCTCAAGGCCCTCCAACGACTTGGATGTATAATGTGTATCTGTGGAGCGTAATTTCCTCATCACCGGCCCTCCGGGAATCGGGAAAACCACCGTCGTGATGAAGCTGGTTGACAGGCTTCAAGATGTGCGGATTGCCGGCTTCTATACGAAGGAAGTTCGTAGGGGCGGAGTAAGACAAGGGTTTGAGATAGTTGATATCGGAACTCGTTCACATACCCTCCTTTCCCACAGAGACTTCCGCAAAGGCATGAGAGTAGGCAAATATGGCGTCGACGTGGAAGGTTTTGAAGGCTATCTGAAAACTGTGCCTTTCTTCTCACCCGATACGCAGCTTGTGATGATCGATGAAATTGGCAAGATGGAATGTCTGTCTGGAAAATTCACACGGCTCATCGTCGATCTGCTAAACGCCCCCATAATGCTCGTTGCAACCATAGCCTTACACGGCGGCGGTATCATAGACGAGATCAAGAACCGGTGCGATGTCCACCTTCGTTTCATTTCGCAGGAAACCAGGGATAGTCTTATGGACCAGATCGAAATGGCTGTCAGAAGAGATCGGCTGATCGTACAGGAGTAGCAGTATCCAGACCGAAATGCAGCGATGTGGCAGTCCGTCCTGTGACAACCATTTCGGCCCCTTGGCCAATTATACTGCCCTCCATGTGGCAACGAGAACCGAAGAGTCTCCTGATTCTATTTCTATAGCACGACACGCTTCTATGTTATAATTTAGTCAGTTGCTCCTGTGCAGGAGGCAATTGTGTACGAAACGTTCTATGGCTTCTCCGAGTCTCCATTTACTGTAAACCCCGACCCAAGATTCCTTTATATGACCCCGGGCCATTTCGAGGCCTATTCCTCCATGCTGTCAGGCATCAAGGAGAGGAAGGGCGTCACCGTAATCACCGGCGAAGTGGGAGTGGGTAAAACCACGCTCATTCACTCCCTGTTGAAGGATCTGGACAACAGAATAAAAACGTCCTTTGTCTTTTTTTCCGCGATGACGTTCCCACAGCTCCTGAAGAAAGTTTTGGCGGACCTGAACCAATCAATTCACGACCCAGACCTCTACGGGCTGTTGCAAACCTTCCATCTATACCTGGCCGACCGGCTGGCAAATAACGAGATAGTAGCTATCGTCATAGACGAGGCTCATGGGGTCCAGGTCGATGTGCTTCAGGATGTGGCAAGACTTGTGAGTCGGCCCAACCCGTCCTCGGACATCCTCAAGATACTTCTTGTCGGCCAGCCGGAATTCGAGGCCAAGCTGAGTGGAGACGAACTAAAGGGGCTGAGGGATGTTGTCTCTCTCCATCGCCGGATAAGCACACTCAGCGCTGCGGAAAGCGAGGCCTACATCGACCATAGGCTGAAGGTCGTTGGCAGCCGGAGCGACGCGATATTTACGCGTGACGCAGTCGAGCGGATTTGTACGTTCGCCAACGGAATCCCGCGGGTGATCAACCTGGTTTGCGATACCGCTTTGATTAACGGGTTTGCCCGACAGGCACAGAGAATAGACGGGAAAGCAATCAAGGAGGTGACCAAGGACTTGGCGTACCTGGCAGTCAATCCCCCTAGAGGCCAGCGGAGAAACGCGGCTTCTCCGCCCCTTGTCTCGCCTGCCGGCGGAAAGACAAAGTATCGGTCCGTGGCTGTAGCCGCTTTGGCCCTGGTAATGTTATTCTCCTTCCTTTGGGTCACTTTCATGCAGAAAGCAGCACCTGTCAGGAACAAGGATCAGGTTGTCAAAGCCCAGAACCAAGAAGAAAGGACAAGCATGGTGGAAGAAATGGAGGCGGAGGCGAGACCCGTCCCCATTGAAACTGCAGAGAAGCGGTCGACTTTGTTTAGCCTCACGAAGAAACACTACGGACAAACGAGCAGAGCTATTCTCGACATGGTGCTCGAAGCCAACCCCTCTATTACCGACATAAACCTGATCTACGTGAATCAGAAGATTGTGATGCCTTGGCTATCCGAGATGTCTTTTGTTCTGCCTGGCCCCAACAACCTTTACTGGGTTCATCTTGGCACATTCGCCAATAAACCCCCCAGGGGTCTCTTTGAAGATGAGGCTGCGCTGAAGGGCAAAACCATTCAGGTTGTCCCCCGCAAAGTCTCCGCCCACGAAACATGGTACCGTGTCCTATCGGGACCATTCACTACAAGAAAGGAAGGGTCTGATTTTCTCAAGGCCTTGCGCGCAAAGGGTTTCCAGTTCCAGTTCAGCCCCTCGGACGAATAGTATTACCCCTACGACAAGTCATGGACGGCTTTAAGGGCACGAACTTAAACCGCACGTCCTAATCCGTAATGATTTGGCAAAATCAGCCCAGGGATCGATTGCAAGCTCCAACGCTTCAGCATATGGTTGTTACCGTAGCCTCATGCGAAAGGGGCGATACCCCGGCATGATAAAGTTCTTTTATGATTCCCTTCATGATGTCGGGAAAATCATGCCAGAAGGCACGTGAAGGTCCATAGTCTGTCAATCCTGTCTGTAGGCCTCGGGGGGGCTAAGGGGCAGGAAGTCAGCGGGGAGACCAGGATTCCGGGGGTAAGGCTGATGAGGGACCCACGATGATTCCGGAGGACGCTCGAAGGATTTCTGGAATCAAATTTCGTGATCCTTTAGAATATCAAGAAAGGTCATCTGCCCTTTGAGCTACTTCGTTAAGGAAATCTTCTACACCCTGCAAGGTGAGGGCGCCCACACAGGACGACCGGCCGTTTTTTGTCGATTCGCCGGCTGCAATCTTTGGTCCGGAAGAGAGGAGGACCGATCCTGTGCCGTTTGTCAGTTTTGCGACACGGATTTTTTGGGAACCGATGGGCCGAACGGCGGGGTGTACGATGATCCTTCGCGCCTTGCAGAGACAATCGCGAGCCTCTTTTCTGATAGAACGCACCAAGGCGCCACCCCCTTCGTGGTCTGCACGGGGGGTGAGCCGCTACTCCAGCTTGACCATCATTTGATCCGGGCGCTTCACGATCTTCGGTTTGAAATAGCAGTTGAGACGAACGGAACCGTGGCAGCTCATCCGGGGATTGACTGGATTTGTGTCAGTCCAAAGGTCGGCGTCGAGCTTGCCCTGCGCTCTGGTGACGAACTGAAGCTGGTATTTCCCCAGGAGGGCGCAGAGCCGCAACAATACGAGGGTCTTGATTTCAAGATGTTTTTCCTCCAACCTATGGATGGCCCGAGGGCCAGAGAGAACACTGAGCTCGCCGTAAGGTACTGTATGGAGCATCCGAGATGGCGACTTAGTCTCCAGATACATAAGTTGCTTGGGATTCCTTAAACTGGAGGAATGATGGTTATTTTCAAGGTTTTCAATATCGATGTCGCCCACCGGCTGCCCCACGTGCCGCCCGGTCATAAGTGTGCGAACAGACACGGCCATACCTTCCGAATCGAGGTTCATGTTCAAGGGGCAGTGGGGCCACGAACAGGATGGGTCGTCGATTTTGCAGAAATCTCCTCGGCCTTTCAGCCGCTTTATGAAGAGCTCGACCACACATACCTTAATGACATCGAAGGTCTTGAAAATCCGACCTCCGAGAACTTGTGCAAGTGGATATGGCACCGTCTCCACCCTTCGCTTCCCGGTCTGTGCAAGATCATCGTGCAGGAAAGTCCGGGGTCCGGTTGCATCTATGAAGGGGAAGATGAGTGATTCCGGACGATGGGCAACTTCACATTAAAAAAACATGAAATCCCAATGGACGGGGTTTGTCCGTCGCTGCCATGCCAATTCCGGTACGACACCCCTTGACGTGATTCAGCGAATGGATGGGAAAGTGTCCGATCTGAAGGAACAGAAAAGGCAGCGGGCAAAATCGGGGATTCTATAACCAAAACTGGCGGAGAGAGAGGGATTCGAACCCTCGGTACGGGTTTAATCCGTACACTCGCTTAGCAGGCGAGCACCTTCGGCCTCTCGGTCATCTCTCCGTTGGGAGCATTATACTGGGTTAGCCTCAAAAAATCAAACCCTGGTTAGGAATCCGGCCACGGTTGCAGGCCGTTTGAAAAGAATCGCGGCCTGATGTTATGATCCTGAATTGCCCGGCCGATCACTATCGGGGCACACCGACGAACCTATAAGGAAACCGATCATGAAAGAGATACTCCTTGCCAGACATGCGCTCTTGAGGACCATCCGCGATTTTTTCCAAGAGGGCGGTTACGTGGAGGTAGAAACACCCAACCTGATGAAAACCGCGCCTCCCGATCCGTTCATAGAGCCGTTGAAGGCATTTGCGGCCAAGAAGGGCCCTTTCTTTCTCCATACATCGCCTGAGATAGGGATGAAGAAACTCCTTCCTTTCTGCCCCCGCATCTTCCAGATCTGCAAGACCTACCGGGTCGAAGAGCTTGATGAGATCCACAATACCGAGTTCACCATGCTGGAGTGGTATATGCCGGGGACCTACGACGAAGCGATGGAGGAACTTTCCCGCCTCGTCACTCATGCAGCCGATAAATTGAACGCACCGGTAGCCGAACTCCTCAAGAGGGAATGGCCATCGTTCACTCTGGAAAAGATCTTTGTCGAAAGAACCGGCGTTAACCCCTTGGATATGAACAGATTATCCCTCTTGGGTGCGCTGAAAGACAGGGGTTTCAGGGTATCCGAGACCAGTGGATGGGATGATCTCTTCTTCATGCTTTACGTCCAGGAGGTAGAACCGTGGCTCCATGGGTTCGATGCAGTGATAGTCCGAGACTGGCCGCTGTGGCTATCGAGCATGGCGAAGAAGAAAGGCGCCAATCAGGTTGAGCGCTTTGAGTTCTATATGCGCGGTTTGGAGATCGCCAATGGCTATACGGAACTGCTGGACCCCGAGGAGCAGCGTGACCGATTTGTCATGGATAACAAAAAGAGGGTACTCGAGGGCAAGCCTTTCTTTGCCATAGATTTGGAGCTTCTTGACGGCCTCTCTAAGATAGACGGCCCCGTCGCAGGTGTCTCCGTTGGGCTTGATCGGCTGCTCATGGCCTTGCTTGGGAAAGAGAAGATAGAAGAAGTAATGCCCTTTCGGGTCAAGATATAACCCTGTTTCTCGGGAAGGAGCCCATGAGGAGGGATAATCTCATCGGTCATGATGCGGACATGATCTAACCTCGGCTGAGTTATGCCTTCTGTTCTCTCAGCGTTTGTCTTCCCTTTTCGAGGGGGTTTCCCGCCAGAAGTTGATGGGGAAGAAAAGGATGGCGAGATGCTCTGGAATCGGGCCGACCGGAGCTGACGCTGGTTTTTATTTCTTGCACTATCAGGTCGATGCGCTTAGTATACTTTGATGCGTATCCTTGGGGTTACTTTTCTCCGCAGCGTCGGTTCTATGGAGGAGCGAAAGGACCTTCTTTTGCCCGAGGTCTGCTTCGTTGGCAGGTCGAACGTAGGGAAATCCTCCATGCTCAATTTGCTCACCGGCTCGAGGGTAGCCCGGACAAGCTCTACGCCAGGGCTGACCAGACGAATTAACCTTTATCAGGTCATCTACGAAGGGCGGGGAGGGAAACACCCCTTCCTCTGTTCAGACTTTCCTGGCTACGGCTACGCCAGGGTCTCAAAGAAGGAGCATGCTCAGTGGCAAAGGATGATAGAAGCCTACATTCTATCGAATCGCCACATAAAGAGGATAATATGGCTGCGCGATGCGCGCCGTGACTTCGATGCCTTGGATGAGATGTTCTATGAGTGGGCTCGCACAAACGGCTTGCCCATGTCGCTTGTTCTGACGAAAGTCGATAAGTGCGGTCAGGGAGAGATTGCCAAGGCGAAAGTCGCCCTTCAGAAAGGCTGGAACATACTTGACCCTTTTATCTTCTCTTCAAAAAGCGGTCTTGGAAAAACCCCTCTGATCTCCCATATCATCGAGAGTGTCGAGGGCGGAAATACATAAACCTCACGGTGTTTTCGTCCCTGTCTCAATTATGGAGCCGCAGGTAAAGGGCTGTCTTCGGCGTTGTGTGCCGGTACCGACCCTTGCCATTTCTTCAGTTTAAACCCGCTGTCAGATGTGTACTCCCCGTAGGTGAAGTTCGTCAAGAGGTCCCCCGTATTGAGGTATGTCTTCTCCCGACCTCCCTCTTCGAAGGAAACGATGTCGGGCATGTGCGAGTGGGCGAGCACGACGACATCGTAACCGTTGTGCAGCCTATCGAGACCGTAATTTCTGAACCGGTCCAAGACACGCTTATCGTATACCTTTCTTTTTCGAGAAAGAAAACGCCTGCACCCCATCGCGATGGACCATGTGAGGCGCGGGCCGAAGAGTTTCATCAGCCTATAGATAAAGGGCGACTTCAGGAGGGGCTTGAGGGGGCCGAGGCCGACATCATCTCCATGAGACACAAAAATCCTTTTCCCGTCCAGGTCTAAATCAAGTGTATCTTTGCATTGTATGCCGGTATAGGTTTCGAAGTAACCCCCTGGTCTGAATTCGTGATTGCCTTCAAGAAAATAAACGGTCTTACCGGAGGCAGCCTGCTTCAACACATCCGCGATGGGCTTAAACCATGGGTAAATGAAGTTGTCGTAGCCGTGATAAAATTCGAAGAGATCCCCGGCAACCACCACGATATCGGCATCCTGCGAGATCTCCGTAATGAAGCGGGCAATAAGATGGATCCTCTCTTCGCCCTCTTTGGTAAGATGCGCATCGGAAAAGAAGACGGCTTTCATGGCAAACCGGTTAAATACTCTTGAAGCGCTGTCTCCCAGTGGCGCATCTGCAGGCTGGTATGGTTCCGGAGCTTGTCGCAGTCCAGGACCGAATTCATTGGCCGCTTTGCCCTACGGACGAGACGCTCAGAGGTGATAGGTCGGCAGATGACGTCTATTCCAAGGAGGGAAAAGATCTTCCGTGCGAAACCGAACCAGGAACAGGAGCCGCTGTTCGTCACATGGTAGATCCCTGCCTTCTTGCCTTCGATGAGGGCTGCCACGGCTGGCCCCAAGTCTTTCGCGTAGGTCGGTGTCCCCCACTGATCGTTCACAACCTCCAGCGTCCCCGTCTCCCGGGCAATTTTCAACACCTTGGTGATGAAGTTCTCCCCTCCCTGCCCGTAGACCCATTCCGTCCTTATTATCGTAGCAGACCGGTTCAGTTCAAGGACGTTTTTCTCGCCGAGAAGTTTGCTTTTGCCGTAGACCGAGAGGGGATTCGTGGGGTCTTCTTCGTTATAAGGGCCGACCTTTGTCCCATCGAACACGTAATCGGTACTAAAATGGACCAGTTTTGCCCCAAAACGGGTACAAAGCACGGCCAGCGTCCCCGGGGCTTCCCCGTTGACCCTGAAGGCGGCTTCGGGGTTATCTTCGCATCCGTCGACATTGGTGGCTGCGGCGAGGTTGAGCAGGACATCCGGTCTTTGCTGGGAGAGGACCTTCTCGCCTGCCCGCATATCTGCTATGTCCCAATCCTCTTCAAAGACAGGGACTAGGTCGAACCGCTGCTGGAGGAAGGGGAGGATATTGCTCCCCACCAGCCCATCACTTCCGGTAACCAGAACCCTCATAACGCCTCTGCAAAACCGCTACGCATCTTGGGTTTGATAGAGTCCGAAAAGCGTATAAGAGCCACGTGAGTCATTTCGTTTGTTTTACCCCAACGCTCAACACTCAACGCTCACAACGGTCGCTACCTGTTCCCATACATCTTCTCGTAGTAGGTCAGATATTCGCCGGTCTTGATCCTTTGCCACCAGGTCCCGTTTTCCAGATACCATTTGACCGTTTCTTCCAGGCCGGTCCGAAAATCTTTCTTTACAGAGTAGCCAAGGATAGTTTTGATCTTCGTGTTATCGATGGCGTAGCGCCTGTCGTGGCCGGGCCGGTCTTTCACGTATCTGATCAGGGAGTGGGGCTTGGAAAGGATGTCGAGGAGATTTTTGACTATCTCAATGTTTGTCCATTCATTCTCTGCCCCCACGTTATAGACGTTGCCTACCTCTCCCTTCTCGGCCACGAGCCTGATGGCCTCGCAATGGTCCTGAACGTGTATCCAATCCCGGATATTCAATCCGTCCCCGTAGACGGGCAGCTCTTTGCCTTCAATGGCGTTGCTGATCATGAGGGGGATGAGTTTTTCAGGAAACTGGTAGGGTCCATAATTGTTCGAGCAGCGGGTGATGACCACGGGGAGCCCAAAGGTGCGGTGATAGGCCATGGCAAGCATATCCGCTGAGGCCTTGGAGGCGGAGTAGGGGCTGTTCGGAGCGAGAGGTGTCGTTTCAGAAAACGTGCCCGATTCAGGCAGGCTCCCGTACACCTCATCCGTCGAGATCTGAACAAACCGCTCGACGCCCTTTTGCCGGGCAAACTCAAGCAGTCGGTAGGTGCCGCAGATATTGGTTTCAACGAAGGCGTCCGGGTCCGTTATGCTTCTGTCCACATGGGACTCGGCCGCGAAGTTGATGATGATGTCGATCCCCTCGGGCAGGCTTCGGAGATCGGCCGGGTTTGAGATATCCCCTTTTACGAAGGTGTACCGGGGGTCTGTCTCGACAGCCTTCAGATTTTCGAGATTACCCGCGTAGGTGAGCTTGTCGAGGTTTGTTATCCTCGATGTGAATCGAGAAAGCATGTAGTGGATGAAATTGCTGCCAATAAAGCCGCAGCCACCGGTGACAAGAATGTGTTTGTTATCCATCCTTTCTCTCCCATTGATACGGAATGCTATTGTTATGGGGGTCGACCCTGTGTTCGTCGGGGTTTTCCTTGTTGTAGGGCTCAGTGGGGATGTTGACGACCAACGCCTCTTCTTCTGAGATACATTTCCATCCGTGATAGAGGCCCCGTGGCACCTTTACCATGATGGGATTGTAATCACCGAGGAAGAACTCGTCGACCTGACCATGAGTGGAAGAGCCTTCACGAAAATCTGCGAGAACCAGCTTCAACATACCTTTCACGCAGGCGATGTGATCGTCCTGCAGTTTATGAAAGTGCCAGGCCTTGACCACGTGGGGATAGGTGGTGGTCATGTAGACCTGACCGAATTTCTGAAAGATCTCCTCGTCGCAGCGAAGTATCTCCATCAATCTGCCCCGCTCATCGGGAATAACCTTAAGTTGTTTGACCTGAACGCCGTCTATCATGCGAGCCTCTTCATATTTTTGGATTTTGCCGGATAGTCTTTTATGGAGCTTCCCGGATCACTCCCCGGAGCTTGTGGGGGTGACGCCCGTTTTCACCGCCCCGTTACGGTATCCCCCTATCTTGTAGGGGTCTTTGCTTCTCTGGGCAATGCCGGCCAGATCGAAGGATATCCTGAAGCTCGTGTCCCGGGGCCTCCTGTTCTGCGACATCGACAAGGTCACTGACCAGCATTTTGGATGATAGGTGAGGGCATAAAGGGTGTCTATCCACGTATTGTCCTTGAGAGAGTAATTGAACTGAACGATTCCGTCGAAACTTCCGTAGGTCCCAACAAATCCCGTGTTCACCTCATCCACCAAATCCCTTGTGTAGTTTTGGCTGAGATCGATCCTGAAGTAATGGGGACGTGAATAGGTCACGGCATTTCTCAGGATTCTGAAGCCATCGCCATAGGTATTGTACACACTCTCGTGGGTGGTCGAAAAGCCGCCTCCTGGGTACAGGGTGAGTCTGGCTCGGATATCTGAAAAGCGTTTCCCCGAACCCTCATAAAGGTCCGAGGAGGTCAAGGGGCCGGAAAGACCATAGCTCTGCTCCACCTCAAAGATCGAGACTTGGCCAGGCCCCTTGTTAGAGAGGGCGGTCAGATAATGGTTGAAGGAGTAGGTGATGGCGTTGATCTGGGAGATATGGTCGGAACTATCGATCTCAGGGATGTCATGGACGCCCGAATCGGGCACATAGGTGTACCTGAGGCGAGGCTTGATCAGACTCTGGAAGCGGCCAATTCCAAAAAGATTGGTGGACGAATTCCTTATGAATTGGGCGCTTACGTCCGTCTCAATCTTCGCACTCTCCAGCCTCTTTGTTTCATCACTTTGGCCCGATTGATCGTACTTGATGCTGTATATCTTTTCATAACCGGTGGCGCCGAAGAGGAAATTCAGACCTTTCCAGTGATAGGGGATACGGAGAGCCGGCGCCACGACGAATCTCGTGAACGTGTCTCCTTCCTCCCGGTAAAGGCTGAGCAGATCGGAAGAGAGATTGAGGTAGAACATATTCCGGATGACAGGCATATATTGCAGAAAATACGAGGCGAAGGGAAGATATTGAAAGGTAGCGTCGTTGTCCTTTTGCTGGAGATTCTTGAAATAGGAGGTTTCGACGGTAAGGAGCGAATCGCCGAAGGGTTTTTCGGCGAAGGCGGTTGATCTGAGCAGGTTTTCGCTCCGTTCCGCCGTGGTCTCACCAAAATCCTTCAAGTAGTCTATATCCCAGGTATGGTCTATTCGGCTTTTGAAAGACAGATCCTTGATCATCTGCTCGTGTTCGCCTTTTATCTGGTAGCGCGTGTGCTCGTAGTCCTTATCGTCGATAATGCTGCCGTACCATTGGCCTTTCAGGGTATCGGTCAGCGCGTAGCGGTACTCGGCGCCAGGCTTAACGCCTCTTTTTTGGATAGCATCGAGGGAGAAGGTGGCGTCTTTGTCTTTGTCAATGGCCCAGAAGAAGGACTCCGAGAGGATCGCCCCATCACGGCTGGAGAGGGTGAATTCCGGCAAGAGAAAGCCAGACTGTCTTTGGGTCACCACAGGAAATAGGCCCCAGGGCAGGTACAGAACGGGTTTCCCGAGGATACGGAAAGTGGCGGACTTTACGGTCGCCACACCCTGCACCTTTATGTGCACATCCTTGGCGGTAAATATCCAGGCCGGTCTATCCCACCCGCAGGTTGTGAACTTGCCCTGACGGATGACGTAGGTTGCCTCACCGGTCTTGGTAATCTCCTCACCAGACATATAGAAACTCCCCTTACTGAGGAAGATCCTTCCTTTTTCTATGGTGCCCAACTTGGTTGCGAGGTTGAGGGTAAGACGGTCGGCCTCCAGCTGGTCCTCCTCTTCCCTAAACACCACGTTTCCCTCCGCAAGGACGTCGTTCGTGATTTCGTTATAGGTTACGAAATCCGCCTTGAGGCTTCTTGTGTCCTCATGCATCTCCACATTGCCTTTGGCCGTGTAGATGCCCTCGTCCCGGTCATACTCAACCGTATCGGCCGTGATGTCAACGGGGCCGGAAACCTTCAATTTGCCGAGGGTCTGGGCCGAGCAGAGCAACGGCAGCAGCAGGAGGATGAAAGAGATTGAGAGGCTACGCAGCTTCATAGATTGCCGTTTTGGCCTCACCGACGGTATAGAGAGAGCCGGTAACTACAATAATGTCTCCTTCGACGGCGCGCTTCCTTGCCATGGAAAGGGCGCCTTTTACATCGTCTGCCAGGGTAGCCCCCGGTACGGAACGGGCGAGCAGCTCCGGGGGTGCGGCTCGCTCAATCGCCGGCCTTGTCAGAATGATATCAGAGGCAAGAGGCAACAAAAGGTTGAGGATCTCCTTCCAATCCTTATCCCTCATGACGCCGAACACGAGGATTATCCGCCTGTCGCCATAGTGTGCTTTCAGAAAGGCAGCCAGGCTCTGGGCCCCGTGCGGGTTGTGCGCTGCGTCGAGAAGGACTGGAGGGTTTTCGGCAGCCATCTCCAGTCTACCAGGCCACTGCACAGTCGACAGGGCAGCCCTGATCTTATCGGGAGACAAATCAAGGCCCGAACGGGAAAGCAACTCGGCTGCACAGAGGGCGATGGCTGCGTTACTGAGCTGATGGTCACCCAGCAAGCCGACCGAAATGTCTCGAAGCTCCCACCGTAAACCACGGTACGAGAAGCGCTGATCGTCCAGCTTCTCATAAGAGAAGTCTTGGCCCAGCACAAATACTCTGCTTCTATCGGCAGCTTTATCTTTGATAACCTCTAGAGCCTCTCCTGACGCCCCGGTGACGACCGGCACACCTTCTTTGATGATGCCTGCCTTCTCGGCGGCAATCTGCCGGATGTCGTTGCCCAGATGCTCCATATGATCCTTGGCAACGTTCATGATGATACTGACAGCCGGATGAATGGCGTTGGTCGAGTCGAGCCTGCCGCCCATCCCCACCTCCACCACGGCCCAGTCAACCATCCTTTCCTTAAAATAGAGAAGAGCCATGGCTGTCGTAAAATCAAAGAAACTGAACCTGTGCGGGTCCGTACTCTGCGATGTGAGTCCTCTTATCCTTTCGGTTAACGCCACCATCTCTTCCTTCCGGATACGCTCTCCATTGACCTGTATGCGCTCCGTAAAATCGACGAGATGGGGGGACGTATACGTGCCTGTTGCATATCCGCTTTTCTTCAGAATCTGTGTCAGCATGGAGACAACCGAACCCTTTCCGTTGGTGCCGCCAACGTGGATGCTGGCGAAGTCTCGCTCAGGGTTTCCCAGGAGCCCAAGCAGCCACGAAATATTGTCCAGGCCCAATATGATGCCCGATTTTTCCAGGCCATAGAGGTATTGAAGGCTGGCGGGATAGCCAGTCATGTCGTTATTAATGAAAGGAGTTGATGTATTTTCTGTTTTATCTCTTTTCTGGGGACGATCATGTCGATCATGCCGTGTTCCACGAGATACTCCGATCTCTGGAATCCAGCCGGAAGCTCTTCTTTGATGGTCTCTTTGATAACCCGAGGACCTGCAAAGCCTATCATGGCCTTCGGCTCCCCGATGATGATGTCTCCCAACATGGCTATGCTTGCGCTAACCCCCCCGAGGGTAGGATCAGTCAGCACGGTGATGTACGGGATCCTCTGGGACTTCAGCTTGTAGATGGCCCCCGAGACCTTCGACATCTGCATGAGGGACAGGATCCCTTCCTGCATCCTGGCACCACCGGATGCACAAAACACAATAACAGGGATCCCTTTACCGGCGCCTTCCTCCAGGAGCCTCGTGATCTTCTCGCCGACCACCGAACCCAGACTTCCACCCATAAATTCAAAGTCAAAGATGGCTGCAAGGGCGTCAATACCCTTAATCTTGCCCTGACCGCAAACAACCGCGTCATTGCGGTTGAGAGATTCCCGTGTCTCCTGAAGCCGTACCTTGTAGCTTTTCGTGTCCTTAAATTTCAGAAAGTCAACCGGTTCTATGCCACGGTAGAGTTCAACGAACGTGCCCTTGTCGAAGATCAAGTTTATTCGGTTCTGAACGGAATAGGGGAAATGGTACTGGCATTTAGGACAGACATCGAGGTTTCGTTCTACCTCTTTTCGGTAGATCAACTCGTGACAGGAACTGCACTTTATCCAAAGCGCTTTTTCTTCCTTCTCAGCCTTCTTGATCTCTTTCTGGATATCGATTTCTATGTGGGGCGGCTTATCTTTATCCTTCTTTTTGAAGAATCCCATGGATAATTTTCTCTATTGAATTTTGCGTAGAAAACTACCAAACTAAAGAAATTATGTCAACAAAAAGGGTTGCAATCGAGGGGGACGAACGGCTGGAGGGCCTGTTAAGGGAAGGAGACGGCAGGGGTGGTGTCTTGGTCTGTCATCCCCATCCTCTGTACGGGGGCTCCATGCACAATAACGTGGTCAACGCCATTGAGGCCGGCTATTCTGCGGAAGGCTTTACGACATTGAGGTTTAACTTCAGGGGAGTGGGCGCAAGCAGCGGTTTCTACGGGGAAGGGGAGGGCGAGACCCAAGACCTGATCGCCGCCTTTGAATTTCTCAAAGGGGCGTGTAGCCCCGGCAGCCACCTCGTGCTCGCCGGCTATTCCTTCGGGGCCTGGATTGCCGCCCGTGCGCTAAATCGTCTATCCCACGTCTCCAGCGTCTTTCTCGTCGCCCTGCCTGTGGCTGCTTACGGACCGGGAGATCTGGCCTCTTTCGCCGGGCCGATATACCTCATCGCGGGCACCCATGATGATATTGCCTTTGCCAGAGATATCGAGGCGCTCTATCAAGAGTTGCCCTCCCCAGAGAAATATCTCAAGCTTATACCTACCTCCCACTTTTTTGAGTCAAGGGAGAGGGAAATCGAAAGGTTCATTCAAGAGACAGCCATAAATAGACAGGGAGAGGGTATTTGTGAGTCTTGAAGGTCTCGATGACTCCAGCGTTCGGCTCGTAATGGTTGGCGGCAAGGGTGGGGTCGGCAAAACCACCTGTGCCTGTGCCGTTGCTCTTCATCTCACCTTGACGGGGCGCAAGGTTCTTATTGTCTCGAGCGATCCGACCCCCTCGCTGAGTGACATATTCACCATTCCCATCGGCCACAAAGAGACCAAGATCGATAGCCGGTTTGAGCTTTATGGTCTCGAGATCTCCTCGGAACTTGTTCTCAAGGGGTGGAAAGAGCGATTTGGCCCCGAGATCTACGAGGTGGTATCGAGCTTTGCCGACGTGGACTACGATTTTGTCGATTATATCGGTACCGTGCCGGGCATTGAAGAAGAATATATGCTCCATTTTATACGCGAGTTGGTTGAGTCCGGCCGCTATGATACGGTTGTGTGGGACACCGCTCCGGCCGGCCATACACTGCGCCTCCTCAAGTTGCCCCATCTGTTCATTAAGCATATGGAGGCAGCCACAAAGTTTTACATGAATCTGTACAGCTATGCGGAAAAGCTGAAGGAGGCCGTGAAGTTTGGAAAATCGAAGAAGACCCTTCTTCAGATTATCTCCGGGTGGGAGGAGCTATCGCTGCAGATCGTTCATTTTATCCGGGATGAGGCAAGATCAAAGTATCTGCTCGTAACCATCCCTGAGGCACTGGGGGTGAGGCTGACCGATCGCATGGTGACGGAATTGAACGAAAATGAGCTTTCAGTCAGCAACATCATCATCAACTACGTGGTTCAGCACGAGGACTGTGCCTTCCATCAGACTCGAAAGCGGATGCAGGAACAGTATATGGATATCCTCCACCGCACCCATCCGGACATCAACATGGTGACCCTCTATCTATCGGCCGAAGAGGTAAGGGGGGTTGATCGGATCCATGCAGTGTCACATGCCCTGTTCGGCAGCGATCGGGGATGACGGATCACCACCTTAGGATCACGGGAGGCTATCTGAAGGGCCGTAAATTGACCCTTCAGAAGGACGACCGGGCGCGTTATACTTCATCCAAGGTGAGAAAAGCCATTTTTGACATTGTAGGAGATATCGAGGGCTTCGACGTCCTGGACCTGTTCAGTGGTTCCGGTTCCTTCTCAGTGGAGGCCCTGAGCAGGGGTGTCGGGACCGCCACATGCGTTGAAAAGGACAGGGAAATGGCCCGTCTTCTTCGGTCCAACCTCTCCAATTTGGCCCTAGATAAACGTTGCCTTGTTCTCCATATGGATGTAATATATGCGGTCCGTCGGCTGGCAAGGGAAAAGAGGCGCTATGATCTGGTTTTTCTGGATCCTCCTTATGAAGCCGGTTTTGTTGAGGAGACCATTATGGCCCTGTCTGAGCACCGAGTAGGCCGGGAAGAAGGCTTGATCGTGGTCGAGCACTCCAAGAGGGAGCCAATCCGGACGATACCCGATGGGTGGTGTCTGGAAAAACAGAGGAGCTACGGAGACACGTTCATTAGCCTGATACGGTGTCGTTAAGACGATGAAGTGCCTAAACGATTTGGATGAAGGAGTGGCGCAATGAGGCAAGCTGTCGCGGTTTACCCCGGCTCATTTGATCCCGTAACGTACGGTCACCTCGATATTCTCAGCAGGAGCCTCGAGCTCTTTGATAAGGTCATCATCGCAGTGGCGCTGAATATAGAAAAAACAGGGCTCTTCACCTTTGAAGAGCGGTCAGATTTGATTCGGGCTTCGGTAAACCACAACGACAGGATCATCGTCGATAGTTTTCATGGTCTGTTGGTGGACTACGTCAAGAGGGTGAACGCCCGGTTTGTCATAAGGGGCCTGAGGGCAATGAGCGACTTTGAGTACGAGTTCCAGATGGCCTCCATGAACAGAAACCTGGACACGGATATGGACACGATCTTCATGATGACCAGCAAAGATTACTTTTTTGTGAGCTCCAGGACGATCAAGGAAGTCGCGAGCTTCGGCGGCAATGTGACGGAATTTGTCCCCGAGGCAGTCGGAAAAGCCCTTAAGGAGAAATTCCCACAGCCATGAAGAAAATCGTCGGCATTGTCTGCGCTGTCGGCATCGTTGTTTTTCTTTTTCTGGCCCTATTCCCTCTTTCAGCTTCCAGCAAGGATGTCTATGAGATTCGTCTCCAGGGCGCCGTTGGTCCTCCCATGGCCGATTTCATAGACGACGCCATCAGGAAGGCCACGGAAGATAAGGCAGAGGCGCTGCTGATTCTGCTGGATACACCGGGTGGTCTTGATACATCAATGCGCCAGATCATAAAATCGATTCTGGACGCCCGCATTCCTATCATTGTGTACGTTTACCCTCAGGGGGCGAGGGCCGCGTCCGCAGGGGCAATCATTCTTCTGTCAGCCCACGTGGCTGCCATGGCGCCGGGAACCAACGCGGGGGCCGCCCATCCGGTAAGTGTCGGGAAGGACCAAGCGGATAAGGTGATGATGAAGAAGGTCACCCAGGATGCCGAGGCCTATGCCCGCAGTTTGGCCAGTAAGAGGGGACGAAACGTAGATTGGGCCGTTAAAGCGGTACGTGAAAGTGCTTCCATCACCGCAGATGAAGCAAAGAATCTGCAGGTCATCGATGTGGTAGCAGAAAACGCGACGGACCTTCTCGCCAGGATCGATGGGAAGATCGTCGAGGTAAGCGGCACTAAGGTTCAACTGGCGACAAAGAACGCGAAGCGCAAGACGCTTGACATGCCCTTCAAGTACAGATTCCTCTCCTACATTACCGACCCCAATGTGGCCTACATCCTCATGATGCTCGGTTTCTACGGGATTCTTTTTGAAATATACAGTCCGGGTGCTGTATTCCCAGGGGTTATCGGGGGTATCTGCCTTATCCTCGCCTTTTATGCCTTTTCCACGATTCCCATAAGCTACGCAGGGCTGTTTTTGATTATCCTGGGCATCATATTTTTTATCCTCGAATTGAAAATTGCGAGCTATGGGGCACTGACCATCGCCGGCATCACATCGATTGTCATAGGATCGGTTATGCTCATCGATGTACCGTCGAGCTGGCTGTCCCTGTCGTGGGTATCCATCCTGACCGTGGCTATACTGTCTATGATATTCTTCTTCGGTGTGCTATCCTATGCCGTAAAAGCTCAGCTTTCCAAGGTTCAGACCGGCCAAGAGGGTCTCGTTGGTGAGAAAGGCGTCGCCAGGACGGACATCGACCAAAGTGGCAAGGTTTTTTTGCACGGTGAACTCTGGAATGCAACCAGCGACGACTATATCAAGGCCAATGAAGAGGTTACGGTGGTTGAGGTTAGAGGTATGACTCTGCGTGTGAAAAAAGGAGGCTGATATGTATCCCTACTTGTTTTTTGTAGTGCTCATTATCTTCTTTCTCAGTACCGCGATCAAGATACTTAACGAGTACGAGCGGGCCGTTATTTTTAGATTGGGTCGCGTACTTGGTCACGCCAAGGGGCCTGGACTCATCCTGTTGATACCCATTGTGGACAAGATGGTTCGGGTCAGTCTCCGAACCGTTGTCCTTGACGTTCCATCTCAGGATGTCATTACAAAGGATAACGTCTCGGTCAAGGTAAACGCCGTGGTCTATTTCCGGGTCATGGATCCCATGAAGGCTATCATTGACGTGGAGAATTACCTCTATGCGACCACTCAACTTTCCCAGACCACACTGCGGAGCGTGCTTGGGCAGGCGGAGCTCGACGATCTTCTTTCTCATCGAGAGAAGATCAACGAACGCTTGCAGGAGATCCTGGACCAACACACCGAATCGTGGGGAATCAAGGTCTCGAACGTGGAGGTAAAGAACGTCGATCTTCCTCAGGAGATGCAGAGGGCCATCGCCAGACAGGCCGAGGCAGAAAGAGAGAGAAGGGCGAAGGTCATAAGTGCTGAAGGCGAGTACCAGGCGTCGACCAGATTGGCGGAAGCATCCGATATCCTGTCGAAGAACCCCATGTCTCTTCAATTGCGCTATCTGCAAACCCTCATCGAAATCTCCACTGAAAAGAATTCCACCATTATTTTCCCTCTCCCCATCGACCTGGTAAAGATTTTTATGGATAAGCTGAAGTAGGAGAATCTTTCATGAAGAAATGGTTTGCGGTGGCATTGATACTCGTGTTGTGGGCAAGCTCTTCGTTTGCCCGACAGACGGGAGCGCACAAACAGATAGCCCCCGCCAAGCATTCGACCAAGGCCGTCCACCAAAAGGCCGCCCAGGGAAAGCAGGTTGGGCCGGTAAAGCAGGCCGAGGCATATATTGTCATGGAGCCCATGAGTGGCAGGGTTATGGAGGGTGAGAACATCCACACCAAAAGGGCACCCGCGAGCGTCACGAAGCTGATGGTGTCCTTTGTGGTGATGGAAAAGCTTGCCAGGGGTGAGATCAAGCTTACCGACAAGATAAGCGTTTCGAAGGAGGCATCCAAAATAGGCGGAAGTCAGGTCTATCTGAAGGAAGGCGAGGAGTTTACCCTTGAGGAACTGATGAAGGCCATGATGATAGCCTCGGCGAATGACGCCGCCTACGCCATTGCGGAACACATCTCCGGAACACCCCAGGCCTTTGTCAGAATTATGAACGAGAAGGCCCAGGCCTTGGGTATGAAAGATACGGAATTCCAGTCCGTCCACGGATTACCCCCGGGCAACGGTCAGAAAGAGGATCAGACCTCGTGCTACGACCTGGCCCTCCTCGGCGGGTCCCTTCTTGGATACTCGAAGCTTCTGGAATGGACGTCCATGAAGGAAGGGGAATTTCGCAATGGCCAGTTTGCCCTTCACAACCACAACAAGCTGCTGATGAGACTACCTGATGTGGATGGTCTGAAGACCGGATTCTATCGTTCTGCGGGGTTCAACGTGGTCGTGAGCGCCAAGAGGTCCGGCCTGAGATGTATTGTGGTCGTCATGGGAAGCCCCAGCGGAAGAATTCGGGACGACTTTGCCGCTGCCAAAATAAAAAGCTACTTTGCTGACTATGCACCGGTGGTCTTCGTCAAGAAGGGCGAGCAGATTCAGCAGGAAGTGCTGCTGGATGACGGCAAGTACCGGAAGCTGAAGGGGGTGGCAGCCTCTGAATTTGTCTTTCCCATGGCGAAGTCCGGGAAGAGCGATATAAAGCGTTCCGTTGTCCTGCCTCGATCGCTGAAGGGCGAGGTCAGAGAAGGCCAGAAGCTGGGCCAACTCGTGTTTCAACGTGAAAACGAGGTGGTTGGCAAGGTTGATATTGTATCGCCAGTACACGTTCCCGAAGCAAATCTATTTACCAGACTGATAAGAAAGACGGGGCTCAATCTGTAAGGATAGCGCTATGGATCAAGATAATTTCTACACCATGCTCAAGAATAGAGAGATTATGGTCGGTATCGCCGGCGGTATCGCCGCCTATAAGACGGCTGAACTTGTCAGGTCCCTCACGAAGAAAGGCGCCAACGTGCACGTGGTGATGACAAAGAACGCCATGGAGTTTGTCACCCCCCTTACCTTTCAAACCATCTCGGGTAATCCTGTCATCTACAATATGTTTGAGCTTTTGGCAGGTTCAAAGATTGGTCACATATCGCTTTCTGACATCGCCGACCAGATGGTTATCGCTCCAGCCACGGCCAACGTTATTGGTAAGGTGGCAAACGGAATCGCCGATGATTTTCTCACAACCATGATCATGGCCACGGTCGTGCCTATTCTTTTTGTGCCGTCAATGAACACCAAGATGTGGGAGAGCAAGATCGTCCAAGACAACATAAACAAGCTTCGTGACGCGGGCTATGAGTTTATGGAGCCTGCTTCAGGGGATCTGGCCTGTGGTTGGGAGGGCAAAGGAAGGATGCCGACCGTTGAGGATATTCTTGAAAAAATGGAGGATATATTCACAGAGAAGGATCTGGTTAACGAGCGGATCCTCATTACGGCAGGGCCGACCACCGAGTTTATCGATCCGGTCCGCTGTATCACGAACAGATCCTCTGGAAAGATGGGCTATGCTATTGCCAAAATTGCCCGTCGACGAGGGGCGGATGTTGTTCTGGTTACGGGGCGGACGGCCCTACCGCCTCCTCGGATAGATGTTCCTACTATTATGGTCACAACGGCGGCAGAGATGCGTGAGGCCGTTATGGAGCATTTCACGAGGGCCACCGTGGTCATTAAGGCCGCTGCAGTCGCCGACTATCGCTGCAAGAGTCAGAACTGCCAGAAGATCAAGAAAAGACACGGTGAGGAAGGGATCACCCTTGATCTGAGTAGAAATCCAGACATCCTGGCCGAATTGGGCGAGAACAAAGGCAAACGTATTGTCGTCGGATTTGCTGCGGAATCGAATGATCTGATCGAGCATGCCACCGAGAAGTTGCAGAAGAAAAACCTCGATATGATTGTGGCAAACGACATAACACAGAGCGGCATCGGGTTTGCGTCCGATGAAAACGAGGTGACGCTGATCGACAGCACGGGACGCACACGCCACGTGCCGCGTCTCCCGAAGGATGAGGTGGCCAGCATCATACTGGACGCTGTGAAGAGGGTAATCAAGAAGAAAAGGAAGGTCGAGGACGACTGGTATTGATGTAAAGGTGCCGGAGTTGAACGGACAACCGGTTCCGCCGGCCGGTTTGACACTCTTGGTACCGTAATACCTGAAAAGCCTTGAGCCTTTTCGTCGTCGCCATCGGGTAATATCAGGTTCCGCAAGGGGTAACATGATGAGAAAATCAAGTAATATCGGATTGTTGCTAATCCTTTGCCCGATATTACTGTTAGTCCCGTCCTCAATCTGGGCCGCGAGCAAGGAAGATAAGGTCGCCGACGTCGTTGAGGTCGCGAGCAAAGCGATTGTCAACATTAAGACCGAGGAGTGGGCTAAAAAGACGAACGAGGGGAACGCCGTGACCATCCTCAAGAGGTTCTTTTCCGGGGATGACGAAGAGGAAGAAGGGGAGACCTTTGAAAACATTGGTTCTGGAGTTGTCCTCGATCCGAAAGGGATTATCGTTACGAATGAACATCTGGTTTCCAAGGCGGTAAATATTCGAGTGAGGTTCACGAACAGGCAGGAGTACGACGCATACGTTCTGGCAACCGATCCCGAACTCGATATCGCACTTCTTAAGGTCGAGGGCAAGCAGGGTTTTCCCTCGTTAAAAGTGAGTCCGAAGACGAGTATCCGTGTAGGGGAGAAAACCATCGTCATTGGTAATCCCTATGGGCTTTCAAGCACGGTAACGACTGGGGTCGTAAGCGCACTCGGGAGAAATCTGAAGATAAACGACAGGATCTATGCCAATCTGATCCAAACGGATGCGGCAATTAATCCCGGAAGTTCCGGGGGTGGGCTTCTTGATATAGAGGGCCATCTCCTCGGTATTGTCACAGCCATCTATGAGGAGGGGAAGGGGATTGGGTTTGCTATACCTATGGAAGATGTCATGTCCATGGTCTCCGAGTTTCTCAACCCTGGCGCCAAGAGGCCGATTTTTGGTGCTTTTATCGAGAAGCGACGGGACGAAAAGGGAATCCATATCTATGTCAACCGGATTGTCTCCGGCAGTCCCGCCGAAAAATATGGCATGAAAGAGGGCGACCGGATCGTAGAATTCAACAAGAAACGCATAAAGGAAGGCATGAAGATGAGTAGCGTCTTCAAATCTGCCCTCGCTCGTGATTCATGCAGCTTCGGTGTCATCAGGGGCGATCAGGCCTTCTTGGTCTCCGTGAGCGCTGATTACATTCGAAAATATGTGCCGTCACCCGTCGACAAGCTCCTGTTGGGCCTTAGATTGTCAGATATCAAGGGGTATGTTAGGTTAAAGTACAGACTCCGTGAGAAATCTGGGGTTGTGGTCACGAAAGTGACTAAGGGCGGTATCGGCGAGCGTTACGGTCTCAAAGCGGGGGACGTGATTCTGAAAATCAACAACGAGGAACTACCCAATAAGGAAGAATTCCAAAACCTTATGGTTGAAGGGCTAAGAAGAAACTACGTGCTGTACCAGATCAAGCGGACCGAGAACGTGTTCTTTCTGCCCATCAAGCTCGACACACTATTATAGGAGGATCCGGATGGAAGAGGACAAGGGATATACGATCCACGACAAACGGGGGCTCTTCCGTGATGACTTAAATGAAGAGAAGGATACCAAGGGCCAGGAGGGCCGCCAGAGTAGCACAGAGGATTCAGGGAAGTCGAATGACTTTGTTGAACTGGGGTTCTCCACCTTCGTTCTCTCCCTATCCACATCCGCGCTTGTTCATCTTGCCGAACTGCCTGATCCCATAAGCAATGAGAAGAAGATAAACCTGCCTCTAGCCAAACAGACCATCGCCATCATTGAGATGCTTCAGGAAAAGACGAAGGGCAACCTCACAGAGGGAGAGAGTCAACTTATCGAAGATCTACTCTACGATCTGAGGCTAAAGTACATAGAAGCGGCGAAATAGAGGGCCTCTTGACCTGAATCTTAGGTCCTGGACGTGTGTAGTTCCGAGGAAAGACCGCGGCGAATCTTGACTGTCAGATCCATAGCGGTGCTTCCTTTTTTGACAACAAAGGGGGTATCCATATCGCAGTAGTCCGGCGGAAGGCTTGTGGGCATGGCAAGGCAGTGTTAAGTGGGCCTAAGGGCAGTATTCAGTAAAGGAATACGGGACCCAAAGCCCAAAAGGGCCATCTTTGCCCCGGCTTGAGTATCTACTCAACGCTCAACACGGGTTTCTACTCACCGAAAACACGTTTGAAGATCGTGTCCACGTGTTCGAAATAGTGCTCATTGCCCGTAATCTTGTCAATCTCTTCTGCGGAAAGATGTTGACGCAGATCGGCGTCCTTTTTGAGTTCAGGAACGAAATCACACTTCCTTTCAAAGCAATACATGGCCGTCTTCTGAACCAACTTGTATGCGTCTTGACGGGTAAGTCCCTTTTTCATCAGGCTGAGGAGGACCGCCTCTGAATGATAGAGCCCCTTTGTCATCATGAGGTTCTGTTCCATGCGCTCCGGATAGACGACCATGTTTTTGTAGACGTTCGTAAACCTCTGAAGCATGTAGTCCAGAAGGATTGTGGCATCAGGGCCGATGACCCTTTCCACGGATGAGTGGCTGATATCCCTTTCGTGCCACAGAGAAATGTTTTCAAGGGCTGAGATGGCGTACCCGCGCAGCAGTCGCGCCAATCCCGAAAGATTCTCCGAAGCGATGGGGTTTCTTTTGTGAGGCATGGCCGATGAGCCTGTCTGGCCCTTCTGGAAGTGTTCTTCGGCCTCGCCCACCTCCGTTCGTTGCATGTGCCGCAGTTCCACCGACATCTTCTCGATGGACGAACCGATGATGGCAATGGTGGTGAAGAGCTCTGCATAGTAATCGCGAGGGACGATCTGTGTCGAGAGAGTGGCTGGTTTCAACCCCAATTTTTCGCACACGTACGTCTCGACAAAGGGTGGAACATGGGCGTAGGTTCCGACCGCCCCCGATATCTTGCCTACCCTGACGCGCTCCGTGGCCGTGTGCATCCGCTCCAGATTTCGGCGCATTTCGTCGTAGAAGTGGGCCATCTTCAGGCCGAATGTGATGGGTTCAGCATGTATGCCGTGGGTTCTGCCGATCATGGGTGTCAGCTTGTACGCGTAGGCTTTCTCTTTCAACACCTGGAGAAGGGCTGCCAGATCTTCGAGAAGAATCTGAGCGGCCTCGGCCAACTGACAGGAGAAGGCGGTATCGAGGATGTCGGAAGAGGTGACCCCCATATGAATCCATTTGGATGCTGAGCCGATAGACTCAGAGACCGCCTGAATAAAGGCCACGACATCATGTTTGGTCTGCTCCTCTATCTCAAGCACCCGCGAGACGTCAAAGGTCGCCTTGTCTTTTATGACATTCAGGTCGTCTGTGGGAATCACGCCCAGTTTGTTATAGGCCTCGCAGATTGCCAGCTCGATATCCAGCCACTTCTGATACCTATTCTGGTCCTGCCAGATACGGGCCATCTTTTCACGTGTATATCGCTCGATCATGTTATCCTCTCAGATATCTTTGGCTATTCGTGTGGAAAGGACGTTCGGTCCATTTGAAACGTGAAACCATACCAATCATTCATGCGTCGCTGAGAAACTCGACGGAGGTTGGAAAAGAGGGGCATCGCAGCATCCTTCTGGGTTGCCTCGATCCCTGAGACCAAAAGGAATCCCTGATCCTTTACCAGTCCTGTGATATGAGCCGAATAGTTCGAAAAGGTCATTGCATCGAGGTTGGCGAGTACGACATCGAACTGCCCTTTGAGGTCGCCTATGTCAGCACAAAGAGCCTCTATGTGACCTGCCGAGTTAAGGGTGGCGTTCGTGCCTACCGCTTCGACGGCACAGATGTCGTGGTCGGCTGCCACCACTCGGCTCGCTCCCATCATGTAGGCATAAATCGCCAGGATGCCGCTGCCACAGCCGATGTCCAGAACACTCATGCCTTCCAGTTTGATCGCCCTCATCATTCGAAGCATGATCCTCGTCGACTCGTGTCTGCCTGTGCCAAAAGCCATCCCAGGATCGATGATTATCTTCGGCCCTGCCTTGAGACTTTTCTTCCAAGGGGGGAGAATGGTTATGTTTCCGACGGAGATGGGGGTGAAGTGCTTCTTGATCAAGGCCACATAGTCCCG
>DCUF01000020.1 GCA_002328485.1 Deltaproteobacteria bacterium UBA2221 | reverse complement strand
TGCGCCAGACGAGGATGGACTCAAAGGTGGGAACACGGACGGCCATGTACCCCTCCGGCACCTCGCCTTTGTATCCGGGAGGCAGCAGCAAATACTTGCCGCCTTTGCCCTTGTCGGGACCGACGATGCCGATGTCGGTTACGTACTTGAACCAGAAGTCATCAATCATGCCCAGCGTCATGGGGGGCACTTCGACCACCAGCGGACCGTCATGCAGATTGATCCAGATCCACGTATAGGGCGTCGTGGCGTTCGGCGTCAGAAAGATCGAACGGGCATTCAGGTTATTTTCGAATGTCGGGATCGTGACATTTGCGGGGCCGACGCTCAGCAATCCCTCGCGCAGCCCGGCCATGTTCACGGGCGCCAATCCCAGTAAGTACGCCTGGACCGCGCGCTGGAAGTCGAGGTTATCGTAAACCTTCTCGACCGTTGCCTTCTCCGGAAATCCGTCAAAAAAGTTCAGCGTGCCCAGGCGGGTTTTCACCTTGTCCGGTGAGGCAATCCCCGGCGGGATCTGTGTGCTCATCTTCATTTTAAGCGACTCCGCCCAACCCGACAGGGTAAGGCCACCGATCATTACGGCCACAAAGGCCATTTTCATTGTCCACGTTCTTCTCATTGTCTGTCTCCTCTTATTTTATTGCCTGGGTGCAGCGTTCACTGATCCTTGCCTCGTTCTTCTCAAGACAGTCAAGCAGACGTCCTTGACCAGGCTTGACATTCGAACAAAAGGCCTTCAGATCATCGCGGCATTCATTAGCCACGTGACTCACGACCTTTTTCACCCGTTCAAGTTGACCGGATGCGTCGTCAAGCGCAAACTCGCAACGTCCCGAGATCTTGCCAACATTGGCAGAGAGACAGGTCAGAAGCCGACCATCACCCGGAGCCACATCCTTGCAGTAGGTTGTGATTTCTTTCTTACATTCCTTCTCCAATGTTTCCACTGTTGGCACCAGGTCTTCCCCTACCAAATCGCTTAAGGCAAAAAGAAATCTCGCTCTGAGCTTCTGCTCCTCGGTCTTGTCATCTGCCTGCATTTCCTTCACGGCAACAGTAACCCTGGGGATTCTGCCGGTGAACTTAGACTTCGCTTCAGAGCCGATCGACTTCACCACGGGTGTGGCCAGATCGATCCCCACATCGGCGGTCTCGTCGGCGGAGAAAACCATCGCTTGGGTGCGCTCGATGCGCCCTTCGCCCACCTTCTTGTCATTGACATACAGCGAACCCATGCCGCCCTTGCCCAGACCGCCGCCGTCATAGGCAAAGTCAAACTTGATCGTCGATTTGCCGGGCTTGAGCTTGTCCGTCGCTGCAACGGTGAAGCGCTGCAGGCCAAGGAAGTTGTAATCGTAGGCAGGGGTGCCATCTTTGACATAGAGCGCCCATCCGCCAAACCGGCCGCCCTGGGCTAAGATGATACCGTTAGCCGTTTTCCCTTCCTGCATCTCGATCTCCGCGGTGATGGTTTTAGACTTGTTCTTTATGTTGAGGAACACGTTCTCGGCCATACCCGTCATGCCTTCGGCGAGCGTGATCGATGTTCGGCCCGCCATCAGATCGGGGCGGCCTGCCAGTTCAGGGTTAAATCGCTCGAAGGTGCGATCATCAATGGGAAGCACATGGTTCTTCCGGGCCTCTTTCAGGAACAAGGCTTTCATCTCGGCCAGTTTCTTCGGGTATTTCTTTGCCAGGTCATTAACAAGGCTGAAATCTGTGCGCGTATCGTACAGCTCCCAGATATCTTCTACGAGTGGCCGGCGGGCTTTCGGTTCCCAGGGCGCCTTGTGGATCGTCCTAGCGAACCAGCCGTCGTGGTACATGGCGCGGTTGCCGAACATCTCGAAGTACTGGGTGACGTGCTTATCTTTTGCCATGGCGTTGTTGAAGCTGTACACCATGCTCACTCCGTCCATGGGGCGCTGCTTCACGCCGTTGACCACCTTCGGGAACGGCAGGTGTGCCGCCTCCAGGATGGTCGGTGCCACATCGATGACATGGTGGAACTGAGTGCGAAGCGCCCCCTTGTCCTTGATCCCCTTGGGCCAGTAAACGGCCATGCCGACCTTGGTGCCACCATGGTCTGAGGCCACCTGCTTGGTCCACTGGTAGGGGGTATCCAGCGCAACCGCCCAGCCCGCGGCCATGTGCGGGTAGGTCTCGGGACCGCCCCATTTGTCCATGAGCTTGAGCATGTCCTCGACTGATTCCGGCACGCTGTTGAAATAGGTATATTCGTTGAACATGCCATTGGCGCCGCCCTCGGCGCTGGTTCCGTTGTCGCCGGCGACATAGAAAACCAGGGTGTTATCGCCCTGCCCCGTGTCCTTCACCGCCTGGAGGAGTCGGCCAACCTCGTGATCGGTCATTTCCAGAAATGCGGCAAACACTTCGAACTGGCGGGCGAACAGGCGCTTCTGGTCTGCAGAGAGCGTTTCCCAGTCCGGGATCGCCTCGGGCTTGGGTGCGAGCTTCGTGCCCTTGGGCACGATACCGAGCTTGATCTGCCGTGCCAGAATCTCCTCGCGAAGCTTATCCCAGCCCTGGTCGAACTTACCCTTCCAGCGGTCAATCCACACCTGCGGGACATGGTGCGGCGCATGGACTGCGCCCGGCGCATAATAGATGAAGAAGGGTCGGTCCGGGGTCAGGGCCTTTTGGTACCTGACCCAGGCCACGGACTGGTCGGTCATGTCGGTGAGGAAGTGGTAGTTCGGGTCGTCGGGTAGTTCCACCTGGTGCACGCCGTCGTAGATGAACGGCGCCCACTGATTGGTCTCGCCGCCGAGGAAGCCGTAAAACTTGTCGAAGCCCTGGTGCGTGGGCCACCGGTCGAGGGGCCCGGATATGCTTGCCTCCCAGGCCGCTGTCTCATGCCACTTGCCGAAAGCAGCCGTGCTGTAGCCGTTGAGGCGCAGCATCTCGGCCAGTGGAGCCACCTCGTTGGGGATCTGGCCCGTGTTGCCCGGGAATGCGGTACCCGTCTCGATAATCCCGCCCATGTTGTTGACATGGTGGTTGCGTCCGCTCTTGATGGCCGATCGTGTTGGCGAGGAAACGGCAGTGGTATGAAAGTTGTTGTAGATCAATCCCTGAGAGGCCAGGCCTTCAAACGTCGGGGTCGAGATCGGCCCACCATAGGTACTGGTCCCTGCAAAGCCGAGATCGTCTATGAGCACGATGATCACGTTGGGGGCTCCGGGCGGCGCCTTTACTTCAAATCGCGGCGGCGGTGTGGCCTTACGAACATCGAGCACAGCACTGGGCGGATATTTGGGGTCCGGAATCGGCAGGACAGTGCGGTCCGGTCCGGTCTGGGCCGTCGCCGCTGTGGCCGCGCACACAGCCGTTAGCGTTACGCCAATGCCCATAGTGACAACCTTACGTCTCATAGCTTTCTCCTTATGTTCAAATAGTCATCAGTAACCGGTAAGTGTATTCTCCGCCAGAGTCAAAAGCATTGGCTTTGATAACCCAGGTTTCCCTGGCTTTCGCGCTCTGGTTTAGCGCACCCCGACCCTGTTCACGGGTCCGCCCAGATTAGCCGGTCTAACGCCCGCTCCTGGCCCTGGGGCTCCCACACCGACTCCGGGTTTAACGCCAACCCCAGGCGCCCCGACTCCCGGGGTAACGGTAGAGCGTCGTGCAACCCCGGCATAACTGACCGGAGTCGCGGGGGCACCGATAACGGCTTCGGCGGTGGTTACAAAACCTCTATCGGAGATCGTCCGGATTTCGCCATTCCAGGCCAATCCAACAGCCGCCACACACAGTATGAGAAGATACCGTACTATGATGTGCCTCATCTCTTACCTCTGCTCTTCTACTGATTACTGGCGTCGTATTACCAGCGGCCCTTTTATGGCGTCCATGACCCGAGAGGCGGGGAGTCCGTTTTCCAGCAATTGTGTCATGGCGTGACAGTATTTTCGAATATGGAGAAAGAACTTCTTGTATCCTTCGCAGAGATAGTGAAGACCAGGCTCATCATAGGGCGTTGTCGTGAAACGGTGTTTGGGGCATCCGCCCTGACAGGCTGCCAACACGTCACACTCCCTGCACCAGCGTGGCAGCGCCGTCTCCTTGACCATACCGAAGCCCGAACGTATAGACTTCTTCACCATCTGCTCAAGTCTGTGGGTCTTGATGTTGCCGAGTTTGTACTGAGGATAGACGGAGTGATCGCAGGCATAAACATCGCCGTTGTGTTCTATGACGACAGAACGGCCACAGGTGTTCGCATGGATGCAGACCGGCGAGGGGTTGCCGATCCAGGCATTGAGCGCCCACTCAAAATTCATCACAAAGACGGTCCCCACATCATGGCGCACCCATTCCTCGTAGATTTCGATAAGGAAATCGCCGTATTTCTCCGGAATGACCGACCACGCGGCGACTTCAGTCTGCTTTTCCTCTTCGGCCAACGAGGCTGGAGCGGCGAGGCGCAGGCCCACCCCCCTACTCATGGAATCGGCTATGCGCTCAACCACCGGCGTAAACTGGATGAATTCCGCCCCTTCTTCCTTGAAGAAATGGTACACGTCGAGGGGCCTGAGGGCCGTTTCCCTGGCGACGCAGGCAAGCACGTTGTGTTCGACCCCGTGCTTCTGCAGTAACCTGAGGCCCCGCATGACCTGGCCGAAACTCCCAGCCCCCTTACGGTCGCGGCGATACCGGTCGTGTATCTCCTGGGGGCCGTCCAGGCTGATCCCCACCATGAAGTTGTGCATCCTCAAGAATTCACACCACTCGTCGGTGAGGAGGGTCCCGTTGGTTTGGAGGGAGTTTGTAATGGTTTTTGTCCCGGCAAAGGGCTTCTGCAGCTCGATGATTCTCTTGAAGAAATCAATCCCCAGAAGGGTCGGCTCTCCACCCTGCCAAACAAATTCCACCACGGGCGTGGGTTGGGAGGAGATGTAGCCCGCAATGAAGGCCCTCAACACCTGGTCGGACATTCTATACCGCTCGTCCGGGGCAAACAGAGCCTTCTTCTCTGAATAAAAGCAATATTCACAGTTAAGATTGCACAACGGCCCGGTAGGCTTGGCCACCACATGGAGTCCCTCGGGATTGCTATTTATCTGGTTGTCTGTTTCCATTGTGGTGTCGTTGGGTAAATAGCCATGGGGGATACAACGCACTCCGCCAGCCTTACCCGCCATGACGTGGTCCTCTGCATGCTAATATCGTCCGCGGGAACCGGCGAGCTTCTGTGAGGACAGGGGAATGCGGTTCCTGAATGGCGGCGGTCTTTTACTGTTAGTATATTCCTTTCAGGGTTCGAAGAAACCAAGCAAATTTTAGTTGGTGTTGATTTGGCGATGCGTTCAGCGTTTTCCCATAGACAACTATTTACTACCTGGCCTATAGATCAATTTTTATTAAATTGGCCTTGTTGAAGGAGTCAACCTGAGCCAAAAATATAGGGTTCTGAGCGCTCTCTGCAAGGTCTCGCATGGCATCTATCGCCTCTCTCGCCAGGTTGGTATGCGTTACCTGGTTGATAACAAAATAGGCGGGTATATCCGTGTACGTCCTGGCCTCGTGCTAGAGCCGTATGGTATCGTTTGCGGCCCATTTATCGTACTGACGTGGAAGAACGCTGACTTGCTGCATTTTCATAATATTGACCTCCTTTTGTGAGAAACATCGTTCACAGTTATCATGACAGTCGATGCGGTCAAAATTGCCAGTCTCCGGCCTATTGGGGGAACACAAACGTTAACTGCACCCTTACCCCCCAGCCCTTGGGTCCGTTATCCGGCGCCGCAGCCCAGTATCTCCCGCCTACGGCTAGTTGGAGTATCTGGGGTCCGATTTTGAACAATTGCGCCACTTGGGGAATCATCGGAACCGACCACTCCTTGTTCTTCCAGTCATAGGTGGATTCCGTAACCAAGCCAATCGTTGTCTTCGTTTTGGTGGTATAGCTCACAAAGGGCTGCAGGAAGGTGGCATTGACATCAGCCCGGTCGCTTTTGCCGGCAACCGACCAGATGTGATTCCCCAGAAAACCGACCGTCCATCCCCCCTGCTGTTTCAGCACCACCGCCGTCGGCCCGATGCCCCACTTTGCACTGCCGAGGGCGCTGTCGGTAGCCGTCGGCAGCAATTCGACCGGCCCGCCTCCCCAAATCAAGCCCCCGGCAGTCGGCGATTTCGGCGAAAAGAACTGGCTGGCCGTGATGTCGCTAAGGCCGGATTTGTTCATGTCGTTTGACGGGAAACCATGCTGATCAACGAGCGGCACAATGGTCCGCGTGATCAGGTTCCAATCCTTGCCCAGCGAAAACGGGATAACCGGCTGGATGTTCAGACGGCTGATCGAGGCACCATCATTCCGTCCTCCATACCCGTCGTAGTTGTACTGCAACGGCACGCTGATCAGCGAGGCGATCGGGTTTGCCAACTCTTTGGCCAATTCCGCCTGCTGATCGTCCTGTGCTGGGACCGGAGCAGCCCACACCGAGATGATCATCACGAAAAGAAACATCCATCGGCATCTTTTCGCAGTCATAACTGCTCCTCACTTTGCGTCAAAGTCGCGGCAACAAGCCTGCTTTCGCAAACGTACCCGGCTTGAATCAGCCCTTCAAACCGAGTTTGTAAATCTGATTTGCTGTCCTCCAGGCAATGTCCTCACGCTCATCTGCAGACAGCCGGGCCTCGATAGCGGTTCTGAGGTTGTCCATTGTCGAATGATTCGACGCGATGGCGCTGAGGTCGCTGCCGTACATGATCCGTTGCGAGCCGATAATGGAGATCGCCTTACGCAGGTGCTCCGCCGAGGTGTCGGTCATGTCGAAGTAGACGTTGGCGTTGCGCATGGCCACAGACAGGCAGGCATCGAAAGACGCCTGGATGCTCCGCCCCATCTTCGTGAGGACGATTGGCACCGTAGGGAAATTCGCTGCCACCTCGTCCACCCAGATTGGAGAATAGATGTAGTAGTGCACGCCCTTCCAGCCCGAGTATCCGGTCGGGAACATGATGGGCAGGTCGCCCCGCGCCTTGAGCACTTCCATGATCGGCGCCATGTCGCGGGCGATTTTAACCGGATGAATTTCAGTCGTAATCGGCACGACCTCACCCACCCCACGCGTGGCGCTCATGGCAGGACTCTGTAGTTCATCGGCGATTTGACGTACAACCTTGCTGACCTCGCCACCATAGTCCACCCCCAGCGTCCCCCTTGCGGCTGCATTCGAAATCGCTTCGGGCCGGTAGATCGGGAAGAATCGCCCCTTGCTCTTCTTGGCGGCGTCAATCACCATCTGGTTGTTGGTGCCTTTGCCGGGCGCAGTCTGGATGATAGCGTGCGTGACGCCATACTTGTCCATGGCCCCCAGCAGAATCGCGGAATCGTCCACGGCCTGTTCGCTCACGGCCTTGGCAAACTTTTCCGGCTGTTTGGTGCGAAGCGCGCCCCAGTCCGCGGCGGTGTGAATGGTCGGCGCCAGTTCTGCGACAGTCGGTCCGGAGCCGAGGTGGCAGTGGCAATCGATCAGGTACTTTGTGGGCGCCCAGGATGGCCTATTACTGCGTCCCGCCATGACCAGGTTGTCATCAGCGACTGCGGCAGATGGGAACAGGCCGCCTGCGACAACGGCCGAGGCAGCGGCAGCGGTTGAGAACTGGAGAAACTGCCGGCGCGAAACCTCACTCCTTAATCCCTCGGGTTTTTGTACATCGGGGCTAGCTTGTTGCTCGTCATGGTTTGTGCTCATCGAACTTCCTCCTAGTCGTTGATTGTGCCGAAGTGCTTGCTACCTCATAGGTTTTCTGGACCCGCGCCCATCCTTTTTCGGCTCGAACATCCTTGCGTTTTATGCTCCCAGGACGTTGACCTTTTATGCGCTTTCGGGGTCAAGCACTGTCAGCATTTCTTGGCTCGGGCATGGCTTGTATTGCCGATAGTTACAGTACTCGTTCATTCAACCGTTTCGTCAACCTGTACACTATCAATGCGTTGAGTATTTCGTTTAGTCAGGCTTGCCTTTTTGCGCCGGCAGTCTATATGTCAGGTGTCCGCTGTTATGTCCTGGTGTACTCCTGGAATCCCCTGGCTATGCGGTTCAATTCGGTTCTATGTTGCGTCGTGTTGCGACACATTGTGACACCGATTCAATCTGATTTTGCGTGTGCAGATAGCATCTACATCCGGCATCCCCTTTTTGTGTTCTGGGTCGGTGATGTTCGACACTCTTTTTTATCAGAGCATTGTTAGTCTAAATCTGGTTTCTATAAGGCTTAACAAGAAAATACGATAACCATAGCGGTAAGGTCGCTTCATTTGACACGCGAAAACTCAACGTCATAGGTTTCACCATGCACCGCCTGAAAGCATGTCCCTGTTAGTCTGTCAAGCTTCGCGTCATACTGCAGATTGTATCTTGATCCGGGATAGTTTACGTCGCGCAGTTCGACATATACCGTTAGTGTATCGCCCCTTCGTTTGATTTCCGCCCTGGAAACGTTAATCGGCCGGGGGTTGAAATAAGCGGCCTTAAGCGTGCCGTCTCTCTCCATCTTCTTCAGCTCGAGAATGTATCCTCCATCGGGCCGTTGCCACTTTCCTTTCAGACGTTTGAAGTCCGACAGTGTCGGTTTTTCGGCTCCGATGGCGTTCTGTGCTTCAGAATGTGATGCAACCATGAAGCATATCGCTACCAGGAAAAGAGCCGCCCATCTGGTAGCGCGCTTCATTGGTCTCCGTGATGTCATCTTCAGACCTTACCTGTCACACAAGGCATCAGAAAATCATCTGAAGCCGAAGGCCGAGAACAGTCACCGTATCTATGCTCTTCGTACTAACGGTATGTAACCCTCCGTTGGCGACACTTACAGCATTTTTCTGACTAGGCCGAATGACCTGTATGTCTGGAGTCAATTTCATCCAGGGCGTCAGCGCGATATTGTAGTAAGCTTCAAACCCATACTCGTCTCTCAGGAATGATCTGGTCGCCAGGGGCCCTGTGAACGTGGGGCTATGAATATCCAGATAATAGTATCCGATGCCGAACTGGTCCAAGGGTCGGCCGGGGATAATCCCCTTGCCGCCGACTCCTATGCTGTAAAAGTATTGCATGAAGTTAGGGTTGCCGTCAGACACGCCAAAGCGACCGAAGATGCCGATTCCTTGACCGGAGCCTTTTTTGGGCTCATAGAGGTACTGATCAAAGTTGTAGTGAATGTTCCACGAGCCTTTTTCCTTCTCGATCTCACCGCTCTCTACGATAACGCGGGCGTTCTGATCGATGGAACCATACTCTTTGTTGGAATAGGCTGCGCCCAAAACCTGATGCCCAGTAAGGCCGAAGAAGTTTGTCCTCACGCGGCCCTCACCGACAAAAGTCATTAAGTTCTGGTTCAAATCACTGAAGCCGGTGACACTGGACCGTCCGTTGGTTTGCATCACCATGAAGCTTATGATAGCCTCGCGGGGGTCTTTCGTCGGCAACACCATGGCCCCGGCCCCCAGTGCCGAGTAAGGCACTGTAGTCGCTACAACCGGATTAAGGTTGAATGCCATATTCATGAACTGGGTGTCACCTTTGCCGTGGGCGAATTCATTCATATCGCCTGCGTTTGAGGTGAGGGTGGCGAACTTGCCGAACATTACACCAAAGTACGGGGAGAGGAACTGGGTAAAATTGAATGCGGGCACGTTGAGGTTATCATCGGCCGGCCGCGGAAACATCTGGCTGAGGTTCACCGGCATGACGGCGCCGGGGTAGCGGTTCGCTGAGTTATTATAATTCCCCTCAACCTCCACCGCGAAGAACCCTCCGGGCCACAAGCCGAGTTTGCCCGTATCCGCATGAATGTTGAGGTCCCCTCTGCCGCCGTACTCCCAGGCTTCCTTCTTGCCGCCGTCAACGACCCCCTGATAGATCTGGATCAGGCTCAGATCAAAGGTAATGCCCTTCTTTGCCAGGTCATTCCGCGCGCCACCCCAGTCGCCGGTGAGGGTGGAGCGGGACCAGAAGTCGCCGGAGTACGTACTGGCGGGCGGTGTTCCCGCTGCCCCGGCATTTATACTGAGTAGCATACTAAAAAGAATCACCACTGCTGCTGCAATTACGAATCGTTTATGTGCCATCTTTAAATCTAGCCTCCTTTGAACCCTGAAAAATATCCCAAATATTCTAATGTTGTGGGAACAGGTGGTGATCCTTTGCCTTTCCACACGAATGATATGTCGAAGGACGACCCCCGTAGCCAGTCAACGTTAGTCAGACAGAAATTTCCTCACAGTTGTCTCGGCGCGCAGTCTATTTTCCTGCGCCTTTTCCGCCTTTCCCATCTCCTTTACGTCAACGGTGACCTTGTGAATTTTGCCGGTAAATGTGTAGGGTGCCTTAATGCCATAATTCTCGGCGACCGGCGTCTCACCGTCCTGACCGACGTCAGCTCCTTCATCGGCCGAGAAGATCATCGCCTGGGTCTGCTCGATGCGCCCCCTGGCCACTTGCTTACCGTTGACGAAGATCGTCCCCATACCACCCTTGCCCAGCCCGCCTCCGTCATAGGCAAATTCGTAGCGGATCGTGGCCTTCCCGGCAGGCAAAGGGTTTTTGGAAGCGATGGTAAAGCGCTTCATTCCCAGGAAGTTGTATGTATAGGTTGGTTTACCGTCTTTCACATAAAGGCTCCAGCCACCAAACCTGCCGGCCTGGGCGAGGATGGCGCCCTTGGCGCCGCCTTTGGGGATCTGCACCTCAGCAGTAACTGTGTGCGACCGGTTCTTTATGTTAATGAAGACGTTTTCCGACATCCCGATCATCCCTTCATAGACCGTGAGGGAGGTCCGGCCGGCCATCAGGTCGGGACGTCCGACGAGTGCAGCATTGAGGCGCTCCAGGGAGCGGTCATCGATGGGAAGCACATTATACTTGACCGCTTCGGTGATGAACAGGTCCTGCATCTCCTTGAGCTTGGCCGGGTTCTGTTTCGCCAGGTCGTTGGCCAGGCTGAAATCGTTCCGGGTGTCGTAAAGCTCCCACGTGTCGCTTTCCAGTGTTGCCCGTGGCTTGGACTCCCACGGCGCCTTGTGAACCGTACCCGCAAACCAACCGTCATGGTAGACGGCACGGTTTCCGATTATCTCGAAGTACTGGGTTAGATGCCGGTCTTTTGCCTGGGCGTCATTGAAGCTGTACAGCATACTTACGCCTTCGATGGGGGTCTGGGGAATGCCGTTGACCACCTTGGGCTCTGGCAGGCCTGCTGCCTCAAGGACAGTCGGCGCGATATCGATGACATGGTGCCACTGGGAACGCATCTCGTTTTTGACCTTGATTCCCTTCGGCCAATGGATAACCATGCCGTTGCGCGTTCCGCCATAGTTTGAGGCTATCTGCTTGGTCCAGGAGAAGGGCGTATCGCCGGCAACCGCCCAGCCGATAGCATAGTGATTAAAGGTGCTCGGGCTGCCAAGCTCATTATAATGCTTCAAGACGTCCTGGAGCGATTCCGAAACCCCATTGAAATAGGCGCCCTCGTTGAATGACCCGTTCATGCCGCCTTCGGCGCTCGCGCCGTTGTCGCCGAGGATGTAGAACACAAGGGTGTTATCGAGCTGGCCCATGTCCGCGACGGCATCGATGAGCCGGCCGACCTCATAGTCGGTATGTGCGGCAAAGCCTGCATATACCTCCATCTGACGGCTAAAGAGCTTCTTTTCATCCGCTGTCAGCTTGTCCCAGTCCTTGATGGCGGTCGGCTTGGGCGTAAGCTTCGTGCCCGCAGGCACGACGCCCAGCTTGATCTGGCGGGCCAGGGTCTCTTCCCGCAGCTTATCCCAGCCCTGGTCGAAGTTGCCCTTGAACCTGGCGATCCATTCCTTTGACACCTGGTGCGGTGCGTGGGTGGCGCCCGGTGCATAATAGATGAAGAAGGGCCTGTCCGGAGTCAACGACTTCACGGACCGCATCCACGTTATCGCCTGGTTGGTCATGTCCGTGGTAAAGTGGTAATTCTTGTCTCTCGGCACCTCGACCTTGACCATGCCGTCATAGATGGACGGTGCCCACTGGTTCGTCTCGCCGCCCATGAAGCCATAAAACTTGTCAAAACCGCTACGGGTTGGCCAGCGGTCCGTCGGGCCGGAGGGACTGACTTCCCATGCCGCCGTCTCATGGCTCTTCCCGAAGGCAGCAGTGGTGTAGCCGTTGTATCGCAGCATCATCGCCAGGGGAGCGACGCTCTCGGGACGCTGGCCGGTGTTTCCCGGGAAGGCCGTAGCGGTCTCCATGACTGAACCAGTGTTGTTGGTGTGGTGGTTGCGGCCGGTGAGCAGAGCCGCCCGCGTGGGCGAGCTCAACGCGCACGTATGGAATGTGTTGTACTTGAGACCATTGTTTGCAAGGCGCTCCGCGTTAGGCATGGGAATGGGTCCCCCGAAGGCGCTGGACTGGCCGAACCCGAAGTCGTCAATGAGTACGATCAGCACGTTCGGGGCGCCTGCCGGTGCCTTGACCTCGAAGCGCGATGGCGGAGGCGGGGCATCCCGGACGTCAAGCAAAGTACTGTTCGGGCGCTTCGGTTCAGGGATCGGCAGCACCGTCCGGTCCATGCCGGTCTGTGCCAGGGCTGTCGCGGCACAACCGGCCGTTAAAGCAAAGCAAAGACCTGTCGTTGTTGCGTTTCGCTTCATAGGACTTCCTCCTTGTTTACTCCTTGAACTCCGTATCATATGGCTTCTTTCCATTTGTTCTCCGGTTCAGAAAAGCCTCGATTGATTACTGAGACGCCGCCATTGTTTCTTGGTGCGTATTCGGCAGTAACCTGGTTCAAACCTCTTTCAAACGAATGATCTAATCGGGCAATCTCGTACCACTTGCCCAAATATCTATTCAATTGAAAATCAGTAACCGGCCGAACCGACTGCGGCATGCCCAAGCAACCACTGAGCAGTAATGCACCGGCTAATAAAAGCAACCTTCTCAACACGACCTCCTCATGCCTATCGCTCGGTTCGGTCTTTCGCCTCAGCATCGCTCACGCCCTTGTCCAGGGAGAGAAGCCGGAGTTTCATGATTCTTTCCGTCGGAGTGTCATGCTACCGTTAAGCATCTCGGCGACACGCTCCTCCGCCGCGTCTTCCACTTTTGCTCATCACTGGAAGATGGCCTTCGGCAGCAGCAAGCCGAGCTGTGCCCTGATGGACCAGTCAGGACCGGTGCTTGGTCTGGCCACGTTATAGTAGGCGGCAAGCTGGCCGTTGAAAGGGAGTTTGCCTATCTTGAAGATCTTCCCTGCGCCAAGCCCGAGCGGCACGGTCCATTGATCTGCGCCGTCAGCTTTCCAGTTCGCGGTAATCGACGGCGAGTAGGTTATGTACCATCCCTTGGGTAGGTTGTAGTTGATGAAAGGTTGAGCGAGGAACTGATTGACCGTAGGGTTCTCGGCAGTGGTCGGCGGTCCGGCAAAGGACCACATGTTCTGAAGGAGAAGCCCGACCACCCAGTGTTTCGTGATAGTGAGTCCCACTACCGCAGGTCCTCCAGCCCACTTGTTGCTCCCAAGGTAGGTGTCGGTATGTGTGGGGAATTGCAGAGCAGGGCCTACGCCCCAGATGAACTTGCCGGGATTGGCAGGTGACAGCAAGCCCACGAACTGGATGTCGCCCAGACCCGTCTGGTATGCAGGGGATTCGGTATAGATGATCGGTGCTATGGTTCGTGTGATGAGGTTCCAGTCCTTGTTCAGCGAGATGGGGATAACCGGCTGGATGTTGGTAACGATCTGGCTTTTATCCTTGTCCGACCCGAACCTGAAGTTAAAGTTGGATTGAACAGGAATGCTTATCATGTTCGCAACCGGGTTTTGAGCCGCCTTTGCAAGCTCTGCCTCGTCCAACTGCTTCGGTTCTTCTGCCCATACCCGGGTCAGGGCAAGCAAGAGTATCGCACCAAAGATGATTGTAGAAATGCTTTTAATTCTTCGTCTCACAGCGGTGTTTCTCCCTCCCGTTAGTATTATTTTATGTGTTTCTTGGTGAGCAAGTTATTGTGCGGTCAAACGATCGCTGATGGCTGTTTCCCCCTAACCAGGGGGGATCGTAACAATAGGAGCGCCGTCTTTGCCACCTGTTTCGGTAAGCGTGAAAACGAACATGAGAAAAGAGAATGCGCCCTTGGACATCACATCCTTGTCGTCGATCCAGGACAATGACTGTGTAAAACTCAGGGTCTGCGTCATGTGCTGCCGCCGGGCCACCGAAACTGTTTTGAATCCCGTTTATGGACTGGACGCAGACCCGAAACAGCAAATCGACCGGATAGCCGGCCCGAACGAGGTTCAGGACGCCTGCAGGTGGCACCGGCGCCATGAGGCTACGGGCAGACTTTTCTCCCATGAGGGGATTATAGGTGATGGTCGGGCTGTCGGTGTACGATCCGGAGCCTCCCAGCACCATTAGTATTGGCGTTGAGATTGCCGCCCTTACGGTCGATAAGGGGTGTTTGCCATGAGCCTCCGAGGCTTGCCTGGGTCTGTAGTGCACAGTGGCTGATCATGGAGGCGACATCCAGAAACACTGGCGCATGACCATGCCGCCCCTTCACAAGGTTGAGGAGCATCTGGCTCTCCCAGGAATCCGAGATTGCAGTTGTGTAGCTAAACCGGTCGCGGGCAACAGAGCCCGGTCCTATCGAAGCACACCCTGCAACGAAAAGAGTAGCAGCACATAGCAGCACCGCCGCCGGCAATTTTAGCACTCTCATGACCCGCATCAAGCCCTTCCTTCGTAATCGGGAATTTCTACTTCTACTCCTTCAGCCGGCGCATGCCTTCGACGAGCTGGTGCCACCCGTACACGAGCGAGACCGTGAAACTGTCCATGCGAACGTCATGTGCACCACTGTCATTGACCGTCGACTTGTAACCGACCGTGAGGTTCAGGTTGTCGTTGATCTGGTACCCGGCCGTGAGCCCGAAGCCGAGGTTGTTGAGCTTATCACCCGAGACACCGTTGATGGTCGCTTTGCCGCCATAGTACCAGACTCCGTCAAGCGACGCCCAGAGGCGCTCGGTGAGATCACGCGTCAAGTGCCCATCCACCTGGAACATTGGGTCGGTCTTCAACGTCTGCCCGACATAATCGTTGTTGTTTCCGAAGAGCCACAGGGCGGGGAGGAATTCCAAGGTCGTGCGCCGGCCCGGCACCCACGGGCCGAGCTGCCAGATGATGGGCAAGCCCACGCGTCCATACCATCGGTTCAGCCCGATATTCAGGGGCTTTTTGTTGTCGTACTCGCCGATTGGGAAGGCCAGGTCGGCGAGCAGGTCGATAGAGAGCCCCGGCTGATAGCGCAAGAGGTCGGGGATGTTCTTCTGCGCCTTGGGTCCAAGAATATTGATGTCGAACTCGATCATCGGGTCGCCGAACCCGCTGGCCGATTGGCTGTACGCCCTGCCGGCCACGGTGATGTCGCCCGAGATTCGTCCCATGGGCAGGAGGATCGCGGCCATGGCAGCCCGATCAAAGAGAGAAAAGGTGCGCGCATAACCTCCTAGCACCATTGTAGCGTCGAGTTCCGCTCCTGCCGTCGGGGTATGAGCAGGGTCGAAGGGATTGGTGTTGCCGCTTATCGAGTTGAAGATGACCGGCACCGCATTCGCATCCGACAGAGTCTTCCAGTAGAAGCGCGCCGGGACCTGGGCATGAGCCTGAGGCGGGCAGAGAGCGCCCATGGCAAATATCGTTGCAACGGCCAAGCACAAGCAAGCGACCCAATTGGTAAAACCTTTGCTATTCTTCATGATATCTCCTTCCTAATTGAATTCTCTGGTTAGCGATGCTCAAGGTTTGGGATCGGCCAGCATGTCCTTGGGCGGCACGAACTGCTGTTGGTAGATCAGCGGCGGGAAGCCTGGATAGACCGTAACCCGTTGCGGCATGTCCTTTTCCATGGTATCGAATAGGGTACGATTGGGCAGGATCACGTTGTTGGCCTTGACGTAGCTTTCCCAGACCGCGAGCATGGCCTTCACCTTGTCGGGATGCTGTGCGGCGAGATCCTTGCGCTCGGCGGGATCAGCCGCGAGATTGAACAGCTCCCAGTCGCCCTTGCCGAACGGCTTGATCTGCCAGCGCAGCTTCCACTCACCCTGGCGCACCGCGCGGTTGCCGAAGACCTCCCAAGCGAGATAGTCCTGGTCGGTCCGCACCGAGTCCGCCTTGCCGGCGAGTACCGGGCCCAACGACTTGCCCATCAGCGCGGGTACCTCGCGCCCCTCGTGGGTCTTCGGATAGGTCGCACCGGCGACTTCGAGCAGGGTCGGCATCAGATCGGCCACGTGCATCAGCCCGTGGTTGATGCTTCCCTTCTGGCGCTGGACCGCCGGACCGCTGACGATCAGCCCGTTGCGGATGCCGCCCTCGGCCAGCCAGCCCTTGAACTGGCTGAAGGGCGTCATCGACACCTGGGCCCACATCGGGCCATAGCCGACCCAGGATTCCGGGTCGCCCCACGCATTGGGATGGGTCTGCGACCAATTGATCGCCGCGAAGAGGTTGTCGCGCGAACCCGGGGAACCCGCGATCATCCCGAAAAGGTCGGTGCCCTCGGCGCCGTTATCGCCGAAGAAGATGAAGATCGTGTTCTCGTACTCGCCGATCTTCTTCAGGTGTTCGATGAGCCGGCCGATGTGGTGGTCCATGTTCTCCACCATGCCGGCGTAGAGTTCCATCTTCTTGCCGAGTATGTAGCGGCTTGCGGGGGCAAGCACGATCGGATCGGGCACGAACCACATCCGTTCAGCAAGCTCGGTGCCGGCCGGCGTGATGCCCATTTCGACCTGCCGCTTCAGCCGCTCCTGCCGCACCGCGTCCCAGCCCTTGTCGTATTCGCCGTCATGGCGCTTGCGCCACTCCCTCGGCAGGTGGTAAGGATCGTGCGGCGCCTGGTGCGCCACGTAGGCGAAGAAGGGCTTGCCGTCGCCGCGGTTGGCGTCGATGTATCCGATCAGCTTGTCGGTGTAGGTCTTCGTGGCGTAGTAGTCCTCGGGAAGCTTCGTCAGGTAGCGGCCATCCTCGGTGAAGAGCGATTTCGGCACGGCGGCGGTGATGTTCATCATGTTCCAGTAGCTGCCGCCGCCGTCGAGCAGCGAGAAGTCGCGCTCGAAGCCGCGCGCCGCGGGAATCTGGTCAGGCTGCTTGCCAAGGTGCCATTTGCCCACCATGTAGGTGTGGTAGCCGGCATCCTTGAGGAGCTGGGGCAGCGTGACGACACGGTTGTTGAGGTTGCCCTCGTAGCCGGGCACGCCGCGCTGGTTGGGCGCGATCATCTCGTTCATATTGCCCAGGCCATTCAGGTGGGTATCAACACCGCTGAGCAGCATCGATCGCGTGGGCGAGCAGCTCGCATGGGTGTAGAAGTTGGTGAAGCGCACACCGTCCTTGGCCAACGAATCGAGATTCGGCGTCTTGATCTCGCTGCCGAAGGAGCCCATGTCAGCGTAGCCGAGGTCGTCAGCGAGGATGATGACGATGTTGGGCCGGCGAGGTGCGTCTGCCGCGATGGTGATGGCGGGCACGGCGAGCACCGCGACCATCACGGCAACCCATAGCGTCATTAGTAATGGGCTAAGGTTAGCCCGTTTTCTGATTGTTGCACGTGTCCTTCGAAGACTCCCGTCGATTGGTGCAGCCCGGCACGCAAGCGGGCAGCTGATGATACTCCCGTTCGGTTTCATTTCCTTTGTTCCTCCTTTCGCTGTGGACTTGGATTCTATCTCGATAGTGCTTTGAGAAGCATCTCGGCATCCTTGTATCCTGGATACTTTTCTCTCAGCCTCTGCAACGTCCTGACCGCCTCGTCCCTGTCTCCCTTCTGGCTAAGATAGAACGCAAGCGTATACGCATATTTCGGGTCCTCCGGCCTCATGTCTGCCGCCTTCCGGCACCAGGTCACCGCCTCGTTGATTCGGTCCTTTGCGGTGATTACACAAAGGTTATAGGCCGCCTGTGCCATTTGGGGATCGGCTTTCAAACTTTTCTTGAGATGCTGCTCCGCCCCCTTCGTATCGTTTTGGCCTGCCTTGAGAAGGCCCATGTTGAAGTTTGCCACCGGATTGTCGGGAGCTACCTTTAATGCCTCCTTGAGAGATTCATCTGCTTTCTTACCGTCTCCCAGACGGGCGTAGGCCATCGATTTATTGACCATGACTAACACGGCCCTCGGCTCCAGTCTCAATGAGGTGTTATAGGAGGAGATGGCCTGGCTGAGATCGTCGCGGCTCAAATAGTAGTTGCCCAGATTGTAGTGGGATGACCACTGGTCGGGGCGGGCGGTGATCGAAGCGAGGTACTCGTTGTTTGCCGCCTGGACACTCCTTTTGTCCGCCTCATTAAGGGGGAGGTTTGGATAGGCGGCAAGAGATGCCGCCGCGCGAACACGGACAAGGCGGTAGTCATCGCCCGTAGCAGTCACAAGGGCACGGATAGCATCCCGCGTTCGAAGGTGTTGCAAGGCATCGGCGGTTGCTCCTCGTACGAGCGGTGAAGGGTCCTTCATCGCCTTTAAAAGAGCCGGGGCAACGCGCGCGTCGCCGGAGGCCGGGATCATGCGGATGAGGGAGGTTGCAAAGACCTCGTCGCGATCCTTGCTGATGATGTAATCGAGCATTGCAGATAACTGTTTCCAGTCTCTTTTGCGGGCCTCATCGATGAGGGCTGCCCGTTTGAGGAGAGGCGCCTGATAGTCCCTGGTACGCCACTGACGAACATACTTGTCTGCCCAGGCAGCATCCTTGCCAGTATGACAGAGGTTGCAGGCATTGGGGGACTTGTAGGCGATGGCAGCAGAGGGTGTCGGTGGCAACATGGAGTGGTCGGTGCGGTTCATACGGGCAAAGGTTGTCATGGGCATGTGGCAGGAAATGCACTTATTTGCAGGGCTGTCCGGCTTATGATGGGTGTGAGCGGGTGCGTCCTTCACGTGCTTCTCATGACAGGGCATGCAGGCGTTATTCGCCTTGTCATCGCTCTTGAACCGATAGCGACCGCTTGAGGTATGACAGGTCACGCAGTTGAGCTTTCCTGCCTTGGCACAAGGACTCATGAGCCAGGAGGTATAGGTGTAGTTTTCACCCAGGTCACGGCCATCAGGGTAGAAATCAGGGTCCTCCAGGGTTGCCATATCGTAATGGTCGAAGAAACGCTCCCCTGGGGGATAGGCTGCGGTGATGGGGGACATCTTGGCATGGCAACCGGAACAGGTGGCGTTGTGCTGCTGGGGGGTGAACTTTTTGACGCTGATGATCTTCATGTCCTTCGGTTGCTGCCCCTTGGGGGTCTCCTTCATAACCCGATTGTGTTCTGCCGATGGTCCGTGACAGGTTTCGCAGTTGATGCCTGGTTCAGCCCATGTTGTTCTATACGTATCGGTCTTGAGGTCATAGTTGTTTGAAAGCTGGCTCACGTGGCAGTTATAGCAACTGGTGTTGAAGGTGTATCCGGAATCCTTCCAATTCATCGTTTGGCCCCCGCTTGTTCCGGGGAAGTGACGCACGCCACTTGCTGCGGTATCGAACCACATCCTCTTGTTGACGTCGTAGGCGACGGGAAGGGTCTGCAATCTCCCTTTCGGAAAGGGGGACAGGAAGTAAAAGACATTTTTCCCACCCAGTACATGCTCGATCTTGTAGCGCTTCGTCCCCTTCGGGCCTGTCTCGCTGACAACCCCCTTGCCGAGGTCCGCCCTATATACGAGCTTTCCAATTACCACGTCGCTGGACTGGGGTGTCAGCTTGGCCTTTGCAAAGTCAGCGTTGTAGGGCTGCATGGCAAGCCCATGTCTGGAACTGGACCAGAGCTGATAAAACCTCTCGTGGCACTCCCTACAGCTCTTGGAACCGGCATACCTCTGGTTTACAGGAGCCACGCCGGGCTTGTCCTGCGTGCACTCTGCTGCTGTCTGAAACATCAGTATCGTTGCCAAGGCAGCACTCAATATTACTCGCGCAAACATCCTCATACCCCGTTTGGTTAAGAAAATCAGTGATTCGTATGGCTTGCCGATGATATGAAAAGTCCAACCGAAACTGCTCTATTCTGGGGGACTTTAGACTCTCAGACACCTTCTCCGCTGCCTTATCCCGTGGGGACAGTCACAATAGGAGTCGTTCCTTTCTCCCCGGTCTCGACCAGGGTAAACACAAACATCAGGAAAGAGAATAGCCTTTTTGACATCAGGTCCCGGTCGTCTATCCAAAAATATGTATTCCGGTAGGGGATCAATATAAAGGCGTTTTCCGGCCTTGCAGAAGAGCTTTGGATTCGAATAAGAGGTTTGATCGTCTCACCTCCCGCTGCATGCTCCGTGTGTGTTGGGCCCACCCGTTTTTCTTCCACATGGGCTGCGGGAACCTCGATGTCTGCCGAGAGATCGACGATAACCTCCAGAAATGACCTCGTCAGAATCGCAATCTCTTTGTCGTCTCGGGGGATTGCCCCGTAGACCACTTTGAAATCGCTGGCCTCGGAATTCAAACCTAGCATCTTGCGCACCTCGGCAGACAAGGCCTCTATCTCAGGACCCCGTTTTCCCCTGAAGATCAGCAGCGCCGCTTCCTGTTTATCCATCTTATTGACACGCATCCCAACGCCGCCTGCCAATTGAATCTTCCTCATCTTCTGAAGCAGGACATAGAAGTTCTGATCGGCCGATTGGCTCCGAGCCTCCCCTCCGAACCGGTTACGAATGCCATTGATCTCCTGGACAAGCATGCGCAGGACGAGATCTACCGGGTAGCCACTCTGAATGAGACTAAGAATGGCCGAGGGCGGTACGGGGGTCATGAGGCTGCGGGCAAACTTGTCTCCCATGATGGGCGTGTAGGTAACCGTGGGCCGGTCGAAGTACTGCCCCGTTGCCGCCAGGGTTTGAGACGTGCTCCAGGGGTCATTGACGATGGTTGTGCCGAGATTGATCTGCCCTGCAACCTGGTATTGGCTGATCACCGACGTGACATCCACGAAGACAGGGGCGTCGCCATAGCGAATTTTGACCATGTTGAAGAGCATCTGGCGCTTCCACGACTCAGAAATGGCTGCCGTGTAATCGGACCGGTCGCGGACGACCGAATCCGGCCCGATGGACGCGCAACCCGTAAAAAGGAAAACGATCAACCCCGGAATTATCCAAATAGATGTCTTTGGTTTTCTCATAGCCGCCTCCCCGGTCCCTTGTTTGCGGCCTCTGTTCAGCGTACCCCGACCCTGTTCACAGGTCCGCCCAGATTCGCCGGTCTAACGCCCGCTCCTGGGCCTGGCGCCCCCACACCAACCCCGGGTCTCACGCCAACCCCGGGCGCCCCGACCCCCGGGGTAACGGCAGAGCGTCGCGCAACCCCGGCATAACTGACCGGAGTCGCGGGGGCACCGACAACCGCTTCGGCGTTGGATACAAAAGCTTTATTGGAGATGGTCAAGACCTCGCCGTTCCAGACCAATCCGCCGGTAGCCACAATCACTATGAGAAGGTACCTTACCATGATGTGCCTCATCTTGTTCCTCCTTGATTATTTACCCTGCGGCAGCTCATCGAGATCGACGAGGGCATCAGGGTTTAGCTTTTTCGCTCCTGTAGGCGGGGTGAAAGCGAAGGCATCCCTTGCAGGTACCACACCCGTTTTCCATGCCTTGACCCGAAGGGTATATTGCGGTGCGCTGTTCATGGTCTTGGTGGTGATCACCATTTTACGAGGGATGGGGTTCTTGCCGACCTCCACCCAGAGCTGCCAGTCGGTATCGGCGTTACGGAAGGCGAGATGCTCACATTCCAGGCCATCTATTATACCACGGCCGATATGCTTTGCTTCCTGAACCCCGGCTACAAGAACGTCATACGAACTGGACAGGAGGAGGTCGGCGCCGGGCAGTGCGACACCGTAACCCTCCCTCAGGGCTTCGATTAGCTGATCCACGGTGCCCGCAGCATCAAACTGCGCGTAGCCGTTGATGTTCTTTCCGTAGACGCTGGCAGTCTTGCCGTCGAAGAAGAGCGCCACATCGCTATAGCCGCCCCTCCGGTGGGCGCGCAGCTTGTCCGGGCGGCTCAACAGCGTTTCGCCGGAATTGGTGAATTGTATCTTTTCCAGTTGTGGCGTAATGATTTCGATATCGCTATCAAAGGTGAGTTCGATCGTTTTCTGGCCGCTCACATAGTCGGACATCACCTTGAGGATGGACTTTGCATCGCCTTCCTGTGCCGCGGCGCATGCCACCGAGGAGACAAGCAGCGCGGCAAGAAAAACCAGGCAGGTGAGTAATAAACGATACGGCTTGCCGGCATTTGTTCCAGTATCTCTTTTCGCCATCACGTAGACCAGACTGCTACTGATTCCACCACGTCCCATAAACATCCTCCTCTTACCATATTCCTAGATACTAATTGCCCCTTCTATTCTGAATCGCCGCTTTAGGGTGATGCCTCGGACAGGCTGCCACCGCTGGACCATTCTCCATCCTCTTGCCACACGCCAGATTGATAGGGGTTATCCCCATGTTTCTTCAGGACTTCAGCCCTATCCGTTACGACTTGCAGTGGCTCATACGTTTCTTTCCGCCGGCCCTTACTGATCGCTGTCTTTCTCTCGCTTCCTTGGTCCTTGTTTCTTCGTCCTTCCCCTACTTTTTCCCTGCTCCCGCCACGGCCCAGGTAATGGCGTCTAAGAGGGCCTGGTCATCGACGGGCTTTCGGAAAAACGCCACGGCTCCCAACTCCCTTGCATGTTCACGGGTCTGAGCGTCATCGCTTGCTGAGATGATGATAAGAGGTGTCTGTATACCGTCTGATGCAAGCCTTTGCGCAAGATCGAAGCCCGTTGAGCCGGACATCCTTACATCGGCGATGATACAGGCGTTATCCTCCGGCCTGGGGTAGTCGAAGAACTCCTCGGGAGAAGAGAAGGTCTCAACCAGTAGATTTTCTGATCGGAATAGTCTGGCAAAGGACCGCCTCACTGATTCGTTGTCGTCAATGACATAGACGGTCGTTGCTGGCGTGGTCATCGGGCATGCCCCCGTGATCGGACCCTGATGGTCCTTGGTTTGATAAGCTGATGAAGCACGTGAGGTAACCTTACAATGGAGAGAGAGGGGGTGTCTATTGGACCTTGGTCGCATAGGGAAGGCCGAGCACTCTCGACACCTCTTCTGCCTGCTGGCGACCGGTTCGGTCCATCAAGGGAAGACCTTCTCTGATCTTTCGTGAGAATTCCGGATCATTGCCGATGGCGTGGGCCCTTGGGTTGATATAGCTCCGCCGCCTCAATTCCTCGAAGGGGATACGCGTATCGAGGGCTCCGAACTCATAGGCATACAGAGGCGTGTAGCCGCTTAAGAGTACCTTCCAGTCGTATCCGACACGGCCCCCCGTGATTCTCATAAGGCCTATGATACTGGTGGTGCAGTTTGTGGTGAGCGTATTGTACCATTCCGCCTTTTGCTTCATGGCGTTGATCTGCCGGATATAGGCCATGAAGACTTCCCGTACCCGTTTGGGGCCGCCGCGAAGGCGGTAGAGGTAGACGTCTTCCTGGGGCTTGCGGTAGTCGGTTCTCACACGGATCAGGTCGCGTTCATCGCCGACTACATATATCAGCTCATACTGCTTGAAGAACCCTTTGATGGTTGAGTATTCTTCGCCCTGCTCTTTCCTTGTTTCGATGGAAAATGTGATGAAATCTTTGCCCTGAAAGCCGAAGGTTATCATGATATGGGCAATGGCATCACCCATCCAGTAGACCGCAATGAGGTCCGCTGAGTCGAGTTTGGTTAGATCAAAAGTCTTGTCGTAGTAGACCGCATCGAAATCCTTCTCCGTCCTATAGCGAAAGTCCCGGATGTCATGAATCGTGATGGAATTGCCCTCTATCGTGGCATAAGGTTCGCGCCCCACCTCCCGCTCCCAGTGGCGTGTGTTGGAGGCAGGGATCGTCGTCCACCAGACAACGATGCCAGCGAAGACTACAAGAAACCAGACAAGGGTTCTACGCCGCCGAGGCAGGAAAATAAATGCGGCCAAGCTGGCGAGAACCATGAGGGTGGCAAGGCCAAGCCTCGAATACTCGCCGGGGAGATTCGAGTAATAGATGGCGAGCGCTGCCCATATGGTCATGAGCGATACGATCACCGAAAGGGCACCGACGCCGAAATAACGCGTCATTCGCTTACTCATGGTCTTCATCATTGTTGGTCCTTCAGGTTTTCGAGGAGGATACGACGTACCTCCTCGATGGCTTGCGGCTCTTCCTGCGCCGAGTGGCCGGAATGGACGATCAGCTCGGATGTCACACCTTCGATGTGGGCGCTCTCGTACTTGACAACCCCGTCGGTCCATTCTTCTTTCGGATCATCGGGGTTCTTTACCGCGAGAATCGAATGGGCCATAACCCCCGGTGCCACCGGCATCGCAGAAATGGCTTTGATGAAGGGACTCCCTGGCGCCATATTGTCCGTACTCTTTGGAACATCTTTCAAGGCCTTAAGGGTGGTGGAGCCGGCGGCCTGTTTCACCACTTCCGTCAAAGGACTCAGCAGCTTTCCGGGAAGGGAGATGAGCTTGCCCGTGAGCCTGCCGATCCAGCCGCCGGACACATAGCTGCCCTGGTGAGGCGTGGAGATGAAGACTACCCGTTTCACGAAAGGAAGGGCTCTGTAAAACATGCTGCGCCGGAGAAGATCTTTTGTCTCGGCGGAAACATCTAGCTGATCAAAAGCAGTTGAACTCGCGTTTTCCCAGAAGCGCGTACCACTGTTAACGGCGGTGAGCTTGGTCAAAAGCCCCCCCTGGCTGTGGCCGATGACCACCATCTTCTTCATGGCAGGATCTTTCCCTTCAGGATCAAGCTCTTTCACCGTATTCTTGAGGCCTTCCACGAGTATACCCGCTGAATAGAGAATCGGGTTGCCCGTATTATAGGTGAAAAGCCAGACCTGGTATCGACCCCACAGTTCCCGATCATTCTGAATTTCGTTGATGAGTTGGGCCCATCGCGCCGGACTCGATGCAGTTCCATGGATAAGTACGATCGGGATACGACCGGGCCGGTAGGGCGCCATGAGGAACACATTATCCTTGAATCTGGACGTTTCCTTGAAGAGTCTGAAATTCCCTGATAGAAGTCCCTTAAGCTCAAGCTTGTAGACCTGCGAACCTTCAAGGGTGTAGGCCAGGGCAGAACTGAGCCCAAACTCAAGAGGCACCGTGCGACTATCAACGTCAATAGATGTTCCTGCCTCGGTGGTCACCAGTTCAAGCCTACCCGTTACATGACCGGTCTTCAGGCCTTTCTGCACATCGTCCAATCGCAGAAAGGCTGTGGCCGGGACCTTCATTGCCGGAGGAACTCGTGCAAAGGCGAGATTCTCGACCCCGGGAAGGCTTTCCAACGATGCCACCAGCGGTGCCCCGATCCCACGCCAGCGGTACCAGTTACGCAATCCCCGCACCTCCAGTTGTGACGCCTCTACAAAATTGACCAATCGGAAAGATCCCCACCTGAACTGATCAGGATTCGTTGTGATGACGAGATCTCCATACGGAATGCTATACCTTCCCGCCTTGAGGAGAACCTCCCGGGTGTCCTCCGCCTTCAATCCTTTGGCAATACCCTGGCTGTAAAGGTCCGCAGCAATACGTAAACGGGGATCGAAGGTGTTCGACGCCCCTTCCCCATCCCCCGAGAAGAGAAAGGCGTAGGCATAGATAGCTGCAGACAGGAAATAGGCTCGCCCCCCTCCCCTGGATGCATGAAGAAAGGAGACCTCGGCAAGGGCAAAAATCCGGTCGGCTTCCTTCACCGTGGGCAAGCCCTTGTGAATAGCCGCGATCACCTGTGCCGGCTCACTCCCGTACTTATCCGCCAAACCTGAACGGTTGAGGATCTGCATTGTTTCTGCACTCAACGTGTCCCCGGACAGGACATTGGCAGTGAGCTTCTGGTACTCTTTCTGAGGGTCCAGATAGCGCACCCCAACGGGCGTCGCGCAGCCGGTCGCCATGGAGACAACGGCAATGAAGATGGCAAAAGCCGCTGCACGAAGGCTGTGTCCTGAGAATATTGATTTTTGCTCCACCTTATCCCTCCCGTCGGCCGTTCTCACGGTGTCCTGTTGCAATCCGAAACTATTTCTTGATGCCGGCCGCCATATCATCAAGTGCCTCTGCGGGGCTGTATGCCACTCTGCCTTCTGGGGAAGCTTCGGCTGCGCGGAATCACCCCTGCAATGGGGTGACATAATGTGGATACTATACAACACTGAAGGCATCCTGTATATTGCGATGGAGATCCACATACACGGTCAGCATCGCCCGTGTTGTATCGGTATAGACGTTTAGTTCATAGCTGACGAAAAAATCGTCGAGCGATCTCTGCCATATCCCTTTGGCTATATCAGCCGGTGATCCGTGTAAATGCCGATCACGTGAAGAGTCAAACCGAAAATGGTCGTATCTTTAATAGGAGCTGCCAGGTTCGTCGTGGCGATCTCTTCGTTCTGCCTACGGCGTCTCCCAGGAACCGACCAGACGCATGTAGTGGGCCCTCGAGAGGGCCTTCGGGTCCGGGATACGCTCGATGTTCATGGTTGCGCGCATCTGGCGAAGGCTCTCATACTCATGTAGCTCCAGCCACCGAGCAAGTTCTTTGTTCAGTCTTTCAACATGTTCGATCCCATTCTTCATCAGGGAGGATGTGAGTTGGACGCAGTGCGCTCCGGTCATGACGGCTTTAACCGTATCCTCGACCGAATGGACGCCGCCGTTTGCGGCAAGGGAGCACCTCACCTGCCCGGAGACAATAGCGAGCCATCTCAGCCTGAGAAGAAGCCTGTGGGAGTCGGATAGGGGGAGCAGCGATATGGGCTCCAGATTCTCGATGTCGATGTCAGGTTCGTAGAACCTGTGGAAAAGGACGAGCCCGTCTGCCCCGGCAGCGTCAAGCCTTTTGGCAAAATGGGCAAAGGAGGTATGGAAAGGGGTCACCTTGACGCTCACTGGTATTTTCACTCCTGCCTTTACAGCTTCGAGAGCCTCGATCATGCGCCTCTCAATCACTTCGCCAGATTCAGTGGCGTCGTTGGCGACGGAGTAGAAGTCAAGCTCGAGTCCGTCTGCCCCCGCCTGTTGCATGCCCACGGCGTATTCGAGCCACTTCCCCTCAGTCACCGCGTTGATGTTCCCGATGACCGGGATATTGGTGCTCTCCTTTATCGCCGCGAGATGGGTCATATAGGCATCTGCCTCCACAATGGGCCGGTCGGGTTCTGGAAAATAGGAAAGGGCCTCTGAAAATGACTCGGCGGGGGTTTCGATGATGTCGAACAGGGCCATTTGTTGGTCCTGAAGTATTTCCTCGAAGAGCGGCAGAAGGACAATGGCGCCTATCCCCTTATCCTCCAATCGTTTTATGGTGTCCAGGGAATTGGTGAGTGGAGATGGCCCGGCAATAAACGGGTTCTTAAGCGATAGTCCCATAAATGTGGTGCTGATATCCATGATCAATCCTCCTTTCCCGGCTCGGCGCCCTTTTGGGTCGATTGCTCCACCGGCGTATGGTCTGCTCTGCGAATGGGCAGACGAAGCTCTGACATATGCCGGTAGAGGGACATTCTGCGCTCCGCCGCGAACTGAGACTCGACAGCATATCTGTGAAACCCTTCCGGGTCGAGCTTTTCCACCATTTTAAAGCGCGTCTCGTTCGTCATATATTCGGATACGGGTATTTTAGTCCCTTCGGCATCTACAACGAGTGGCGGCTCTCCTAAATCGACCTTTCGGGGATCATAGCGATACAGAGGCCACACCCCACTGTCGACCGCCCGTTTCTGTTGCTGCGCTCCCATTCTGAGGTCATATCCATGGGCGATGCAGTGGGTGTAGGCAATGATGAGGGATGGACCGTCATAGGAGCCGGCTTCGAGAAAGGCCCTGAGGGTGTGTGCCTCCAGGGCCCCGAGGGCTACGCTTGCCACATAGACATGTCCGTAGCTAATCGCCATCAGGCCCAGGTCTTTCTTGTCCACCGATTTTCCGTGGGCGGCAAATTTGGCTGAAGCCCCGAGCGGTGTGGCCTTCGATGCCTGCCCCCCCGTGTTGGAATAGACCCCTGTATCAAGGACCAGGACATTCACATTGTGCTTGGTGCTCAAGACATGGTCGAGTCCGCCGTAGCCTATGTCATAGGCCCAACCGTCACCTCCAATGATCCAGACGCTCTTGGGTGCGAGATAATCAGCCAGCAGCTCGAGGCGGCGCGCCTCTTCCGTATCCATTGTTTTCAGCAGAGCCTTCAGCTCTTCAAGCCGCTTGCGCTGTTCGACAATCTCCCTGTCGCTCCCCGTGACGGGCGCGGTGAGTCCCTCCACGAGGCCCTTTGGCAGCGCCGGTGCCAGACTCCTCAAGATCCGTTCCGCCTGGCCCCGTTGTGCATCTATGGCCAGCCGAAATCCCAGGCCGAATTCTGCGTTGTCCTCGAAAAGGGAATTGGCCCAGGCAGGTCCCCTCCCCTGCCGGTCGGTTGTGTAGGGGCAGGTAGGAAGATTACCGCCGTAGATCGAGGAGCACCCTGTCGCGTTGGCGATGAGGAGACGGTCGCCGTAGAGTTGCGTGAGTAGCCTGAGGTAGGGCGTTTCGCCGCAACCGGCACAGGCACCTGAGTATTCGAACAGGGGGGTAATATATTGCGATGTCTTGACATCGATCTTGTCCACCGTAGAGCGGTCGAAATCAGGAAGATTCAGAAAGAAGGCATAGTTCTCGCGCTGCTGGTCGCGCAGGGGGGCTTGCGGTTCCATGTTGATAGCCTTGCGCCGAGGGTTCTCTTTGTTTTTTGCCGGGCAGACAGCGACACAGAGACCGCACCCCGTGCAGTCCTCTGCCGCCACCTGGATGGTGAACTGTTTCTCTCCGAAGCCCTTTGAGCGCAAGGGAACGGACAGGAAGGTCGCTGGGGCATCGGAAAGTAACGAGGGGTCAAAGATCTTCCCCCGTATGGTGGCGTGGGGACAATGCATCGAACATTTTAGACACTGGATACACACCGATGGGTCCCACACGGGAACCTCGTATGCGATGTTTCGTTTCTCCCACTGGGTAGTGGCGGTAGACCAACTGCCATCGGGTGAAAAGGCGCTCACCGGCAGGCTGTCGCCTTCACCGCGCATCATCGTTGCCGTGACCCTCTGGATGAAGTCGGGCGCCTCACCAGAGACGATAGGGGGACGGACGCGCCCTGAAACCGTCCGGTCCGTGACGGGTACCTCGTGGAGATTGTCGAGGGTGGTGTCAACGGCAGCACAGTTCCGGTTCACCACCTCTTCCCCTTTCTTTCCATAGGTCTTCCTGATGGAGTCCTTTATCTTGGCGATAGCCTCTTCCCTTGGCAAAACACCCGATACGGCAAAGAAGCAGGTCTGCATGATGGTGTTGATTCTGCCTCCCATCCCGGCCTCTCTGGCCACCCGGCCCGCATCAATGACATAGAAACGGAGCTGTCTCTCGATGAGTTCCGATTGTACCTCCCGTGGCAGATGGGACCACACCTCTTCGGGCCCGTAAGGGGAGTTGAGCAAAAATACCGCGCCCGGCGCGGCGTATTTGAGTACATCATATTTCTCCAGAAAGGAGAACTGATGACAGGCCACGAACTTCGCCTGCCTGAGCAGGTAGGGAGAGCCGATGGGCCTTGGTCCGAATCGGAGGTGAGAGACGGTGACGGCCC
>DCUF01000045.1 GCA_002328485.1 Deltaproteobacteria bacterium UBA2221 | reverse complement strand
AGAGGATATGGCTGATCATGAAGGCTGAGTACTTCTGCAATATCCACTGCAGGAACAAGGACGCCCTCATCGAGAGGGCTGATCGCGCCCTCTGTGATCTCATGGATGATCCCGTCAAAGTTGCTTCCGCGGCAACGCCAATCGTCACTTAATTGTGCGGAATGCTCTAGACGCCCTTACCGGGGGAATCGGGGACCGCCTCCTTGACGGCGATGAAACAACTTGTCGGACGGCTGCTAAGAGCAATGTCCATTTTAACCGCCCAGCCACCACAAAATTGGGTCCTGACCCAATCGACGAGCAGTTGTTTTTCGGGACCGATGGGTTTACAGATGAGTATCCCTGGTCTCTCCTGGTCTCGCTGAAAACCCCAGCCATTGGGAAGATCAAAAAGCTTGACCAGGAGGTCGGGCATGGGGGCTATTTCACCACAAGATTTACGATCTTGTTTGGTACGTGGATGACCTTCTTCACGCTTTTGCCGTCGATCGCCCTTTTCACCTTCGGTAGATCATGGACGATCTTGAGGACATCATCCTGAGTCATCCCCCAGTCGATACTGATCGTTTCTGATAGCTTACCGTTAATCTGTACGGCCATGGTGACCGTCTGGGCTTTGGCCAACTCGGGATCGAAAGACGGCCAGGGCTCCTCCAAAAGGACTCGTCCCTCCCCAACCGTGCGCTCCCACATCTCCGCTGTTACGTGAGGGGCAAAGGGGCTGAGGAGGATACACAGTGTCCGGAACATCTCCATAGGGACCTTGTCGTAGGAAAGAAGGTCGCTGGTAAAGGTCATTAGCTCAGATACGGCCGTATTGAACTTCATGGTCTCGATCCGCTCTCCCACGCGCATGATAGTCCGATGGATTGCCCTCGTCTGCTCCTGGGTAGGCACCGCGTTGCCATCGACCTTGGCCATGACCGACCAGGCCCGGTTGAGAAAACGGGATACCCCAACCACCCCTTCCGTGCTCCAAGGGGCCGCGAGATCAAAGGCGCCCATAAACATCTCGTACACCCTGAAGGTGTCCGCCCCGAAGCGGCCGACGATCTCGTCAGGATTGACCACATTCCCCCGGGATTTGGACATCTTTTCGCCATCCGCTCCCAGTATCATCCCATGAGAGGTCCTTTTGATATAAGGCTCGGGTGTGGACACCAGACCCTCGTCAAAGAGGAACTTGTGCCAGAAACGGGAGTAGAGGAGGTGAAGGGTGGTATGTTCCATGCCTCCGTTGTACCAATCAACGGGCATCCAGTAATCGAGATTGGCCCGGGACGCGAAAGCTTTATCATTGTGGGGATCGGCATATCGGTGAAAATACCAGGAGGAACCCGCCCACTGGGGCATGGTGTCGGTTTCCTTCTTTGCCTTGCCGCCGCAGACCGGGCACATGGTGTCGACCCAGTCGGACAGCGTGGCCAGGAGAGATTCCCCTTCTGAGGACGGAATGAAGCTTTCCACCTCGGGGAGGAGCACAGGGAGTTCTTCCTCGGGGATAGGGACCCATCCGCATTTTTCGCACTCAACGAGGGGGATCGGCTCGCCCCAGTAGCGCTGACGAGAAAAGACCCAGTCCCTGAGCTTGTAGTTTACGGTGCGTTCACCTTTCCCTTCCCGTTCAAACCAGTCTATGGCCTTACTGATAGCGTCTTTGGCCAGCATCCCGTTGAGAAACCCTGAATTGACCATCACGCCGTCCAGTTCGGTGTAGGCCTCTTTCTCTATGTCGCCGCCGGATATGACTTCCACGATCTTCAAATTGAATTTCCTAGCGAATTCATAGTCCCTGGTGTCGTGGGCCGGGACGGCCATGATGGCTCCTGTCCCGTAAGAGATCAACACATAATCGGAGATCCAGATGGGTATCGTCTCTCCTGTTGCGGGATTGATCGCGGGAACGCCTTTCAGCTCGACACCCGTTTTGTCCTTAGCCAGATCGGTTCTCTCCAGCTCCGACTTTGAGGCGGCCAGTTTTTGGTATGCCCGAATTTCATCAGGATTTTCAACCTTACCGATCGCCTCTTCGATCAAGGGGTGCTCAGGGGAAAGGACCATGTAGGTGGCGCCGAAGATCGTGTCGGGCCTCGTTGTAAAAACAGATAAGGTTCTGTTGACGGCGGGGACTTCAAACCTCAACTCTGCCCCGTAACTCTTGCCGATCCAATTGGTCTGCTGCGTCTTTATCTTCTCGAGGTAATCGACCTCTCGAAGGTCTTCCAGAAGACGCTCTGCATACTTGGTGATGGCGAGCATCCACTGCTTCTTGGCCTTTCTTACCACGGGCGCCCCACACCGCTCGCAGACGCCGCCCACCACCTCCTCGTTGGCGAGTCCCACCTTGCAGGAAGTGCACCAGTTGATGGGAATTTCTGCCTTGTAAGCAAGGCCCCGTTTGAAGAGGCGGAGAAAGATCCACTGGGTCCATTTGTAGTAATTCGGGTCTGTGGTGTCCACCTCGCGAGACCAATCGAAGGAGAGGCCGAGCATCTTGAGCTGCCGCCTGAAGTTCGCTATGTTCTGTCTTGTTATGACGCGGGGGTGAATGCCGGTCTTGATGGCATAGTTCTCGGCGGGAAGGCCGAAGGCATCCCATCCGATGGGGAACAAAACATTGTAACCTTCCATTCTCCGCTTTCGGGCTACGATGTCCATACCCACGTAGCTGCGTGGATGACCCACGTGCAACCCTTCCGAAGATGGATAGGGAAATTCGATAAGGGCATAGTATTTGGGTTTCGAGGAAGAGCTTTCAGCCTGATAATAGGTGCCTGTCTCCCACCTCGCCTGCCATTTTTGTTCGATCTCCTGGAAGTCGTACGTGTCTGCCATATCTCTCTTCTTTCGAATGTTATTGTGAGAATCGGGATCGGACAACGAATACCGCGTCTTTTCTGGTCCCGTGTGGACAAAGAATTCTATCACTCTTGAATGCCGTTCGCAACCGACAGGACCCTCGGGCCGGACAGGTGCGAGCCCTGATGCCTTGCCCTGGAGACCGCACGCGTCCTATCCTTGCGGGCCCGTGATGCGGCGCCCATACTGATCATTGTCACAAGGTGAGCACTCGTGTAAAATACAATAGCATGCCATTGATATTGCTTTTGCTTCTCGTCGTGGCCCTCAATCTGCCGTTTGGTTATTGGAGAGCGGGCGTTAGAAGATTCTCCCCCCAGTGGTTTCTTGCGGTGCATGTTCCAGTCCCACTAGTGATGACCGCCAGATTGATAACAGGGGCCGGATGGAGTCTTCCGAGCGTTCCTTTGGTCGTGGCTGCTTTCTTTGGGGGTCAGGTTCTTGGAAGCGCTGTGCATGGTATTTACCGGAACAGACATAACGGCTAATCTTTTGATCGTCTATGTGATCATAGATGCCTTCCTCCGGGAAAAATCTTCCCCGCGGTCCATAAATGCCTGTTTTACGCATCAAGGTCAATTTCACCGTGTTCACATTCCATGGACGCCGGCCGAAGGCAGAGCATCGGTACTATTTCATGCCATCAAGAAATGATGTAGAATTTCTCCCGAAATGAATCGCAAACTTTTTGGCCTGTTCCTTGTTTTTCTCATCGCCCTCCCCAGTCTGGCCTATTCGAAGGACTACGTGGTCCGTAGAGTGATAGACGGCGACACCGTGGTCCTGGAAAGCGGGGAAACGGTTCGCTACATCGGGGTCGATGCACCGGAGATGGCCAAAAAAAAGGGTGGGGCTGAGTTCTTTGCCCGGGAGGCCACCAGGTTCAATAAGAGGCTCGTGCTCCTCAAGAAGGTTCGACTGGAGTTCGATCAGGAAAAGAAAGACGCCTATGGTAGGCTTCTTGCATATGTCTACGTGAAAGGTGTTTTTGTAAACGGAGAGCTGGTCAGGCAGGGTTATGCGCGCGCCATGATAAAGCCGCCCAACACCCGCTATAAGGATATGCTCATCTCGTATCAACGAGAGGCGATGGAGAAGGATGCCGGTCTTTGGCAGGAAAAGAAGAAAGACACTGAACGATCCTATGTGGGGAACAAGCGGGCCTACACCTTTCATCGCCCGTCCTGCCCTTCCGCTGCAAAGATACCCCCTAAGAACAGGATCATGTTTACGACCCGAACGGATCCGATCAAGATCGGTTATACGCCCTGTAGGCGCTGTAAGCCCTAGACGTAGGGCAGAACCTCGCCTCAAATCTCAGACCCTAAATCTCAAATCCATGGAGAGATCGGCCGTGCCAAATGGCCGATCCTCTTCGACAGGTGCAATGTGAATCAGGAATATCTAACGTATTGGGGGCTGGAAAGAAGCCCTTTTCAGCTCGCCCCTGACGAGGACATGATGTACCTTGGAGGGCAGTACTATGAGTGTTTTGAACGACTAACCTATGCCGTCAATACAAACAAAGGGGGCGTGCTCCTCGTATCCGAAGAGGCGGGCCTTGGCAAAACAACCCTTCTCCTGAAGCTGATGAGTGAACTGAGTGAAGAATATGGCGATCTCTACCGCTATTCCTTTCTGGATCACCCCACCCTCACCACCGCCCAGGTTGTGGCCCACATTGCGGCCGGCATTACCGGTATGAGAGCCGAGGATGACAAATTCAAGAACCTATTGGCCATGAAGGAGGCCTTAATCTCTCTGAAGAAGTCCGGCGGAAAGGCCACGGTGATCGTGGATGAGGCCCATATGCTTTGCGACCGAAAGGAGGTTCTTCAGGAACTTCGGATGCTCCTGAACCTGACCCACGACCGGCAGTATCTGATTACGGTTATCCTCTCAGGTCAGAGACCGCTCTGGGACACGGTCAAACTTATCCCCGAATTCTGGCAGAGACTGCCGGTCAAATATTACCTGGTTCCTCTTGGAATCGATGAGGCTACTGCACTGATTTCGTCCCGCCTTGACAAGGCCGGTCTAGAGGGGGATCAAGAGGTCTTTTCCCAAGAAGCTATTCAAATAATCCACCGTTATTCTCAAGGTCTCCCTCGAACGATGGTGGCCCTGGCGGATGTGGCCCTTCTTATCGGGTACAGTTACCAGGCCAGAAAGATCGGATTCAAGGAGGTTTCCAAGGCCATTCACGCAATATCAGGCAAGGATGATCGAGGCGGAGCCCTTCCCTATGTCGGTGGGCCGACCGGCCTGCCCCACCCGGAGACCTCCATCTTTAGGGGGTTTCTGAGACGAATTGGGGTTTAGGATCAGAAATATCTAGGAGCTTCGCAACACCCGCTTGTCCCCGGTCCTGATTGTCAGACGGCTTTCGTCAAAGTATTCGAGCAGCGGGATCATATATTTTCTGGACAGGTTCGTGATGGCCTTGAAATCTGCCGGAGCCATCTCCCCCTTCGATTTCAGAAGGGCTACCACTTTATCCCGCAGGTCTTTTATGGGATCGGCATGGAAGTACATGTCGCTTTTGACCCTCGTTACCTTTCGCTGGTGAACAAGCCGCTCCAGCATGTCCTTCAGGTTGGCCTCCTTCATGTTCATCGTGCCGGCCAGTTCCGGCAGCGATGGTGGGGTGAGCCCATAATCAAATAGTCTTTTTAGGATATCCGTCTCCCATTTGCCAAGGGCTGTTTCACCGGAGGAGCCTGCGCTCAGCAAGCGTACTTTGTCTTTGTCCGCCTCAACCTGTCCCTCATTGACCCAGTCGTCGAGGGCAGCCTGAAAGACCAGAGGATCGACTTTCGGCAGCTTGGTCCGCAACTCCTCTTTGGATATGCCGATCTTGAAAGGGTTCTTCTTGTGGAAATCGGTCAGAAGCTGATGAAGGGTCTTTTTGTACTCGACAAAGGTAGGGGCATTTACCACCGTCCTGCCGACGATCTTTACGGCGTTCCGGCCGGATAGCGTGTCTGCGACCTGTTCAAGGGACCGCCCTTCCAGGCCGAGCAGGATGGCCAGTTTTTCTTTTTTCATCCCCTCATAACCGCCTTTATGCACATGGTACAGGAGCCTCTCCTGGAGCGTCCCCTTGCTCAGCAGCTCGTAGGTCTCTCGCAGGGGTTCTGGTTTCCGGATATGTCTCTTCGGCTGGATATCGAGAATCACACCGCCTCCAAGGGTCTGGACCGCGTAAGACCCCCGCATGATGAAGCGATCACCGGGTAACACCGCAAGGGGTTCGGCGAAGGATATCTGAACGAAGGCCTCGTCCCCTGGCTCGATGGCATTTCTGCCGAGGAGGATAAGCTTGCCTTCTGCCTGGGTGGTCGCCACGTGAAACCGTAGGGTGCTATTGTTCTTGATGGCATTGAAAGGCAGCTTCAGATAACGGAGAGAGGCATCGATCCTGGAGGTCGGCAGCAGTGTCCCAGGAAGGGCAATGATGGTCCCCCGCTCGATCTCCTGTTTCTCGACGCCCTGGAGATTGAGGGCTACCCTCTGCCCTGCCCCTGCCTCCTTCACGTCCTGGTGGTAGGCCTGGATATTCCTTATCCTGGCCCTCTTTTCTACAGGATAGACCTCGACCTCCTCCCCAACCTGGATGTGGCCGGAGATACAGGTTCCGGTGACGATGGTACCGAAGCCCCTGATGGTGAAGACCCTGTCGATGGGCAGCCGGAATATCCCCTCTCGGGACCTTTCGTCAATGAGTGAAGAGGCCCTATATATTTCATCCCTCAAGACATCGATGTTTTCTCCGGTGAGGGAGGAAACGGCCACCATTGGTGCCTTTTCCAGGAATCTTCCTTTGACCAGATCACCTATCTCTTCCCGCACCAGTTCCAGCATCTCTTCATCAACGAGGTCTTTCTTGGTTATGGTTATGATGCCCCGTTTAATTCCGAGGAGGTCGCAGATGTCCAGATGTTCACGGGTCTGGGGCATGACCGATTCGTCGGCGGCGATCACGAAGAGGACCATGTCGATTCCCCAGGCACCGGCCACCATATGACGTATGAATCGCTCATGACCCGGAACGTCGACGATGCCCACCAGGAGGTCTTCGCCGAATCGGTAGAAGGCAAACCCCAGCTCGGTGGTGATCCCTCGTTCCTTCTCCTCTTTCAAACGATCACAGTCAATGCCTGTGAGGGCCCTGATGAGAGCGGTCTTGCCGTGATCGATATGCCCTGCGGTACCGACGACGATTTGTTTCATAGAATCAATATACTACAGGCCGGAATGATCGTCAAAAACACAGGACAGTCAGGAGTAAGGAGTCAGGAGTAAGAGGAAGATTTGACAGTTCTCATGAGGTTTAAGGAAATTGGTGTAAGACCGAAAAAGATTTGCCTTGTCTTCTCGCCTTCCACCTCTTTAGAATGAAGGATGTGCTGATTGCGAAAGGGGTGTCTGATTGATTATAATCAGGGCCTCGACGGCACAAGACCCTGCCAGGAAGGGCAGGGGATGACAAATCAGAAAGAAAGTGAGGGTCAAGGGATGGCGGATGACGACATTCGTATAGTATTCCCGTTGGATGTGAGCACTGAGCGTGAGGCGACCGAGTTACTCGATCAGGTTGCCGAGCTTGTGGACGTTGTGAAGGTCGGGCTGGAGCTGGAGAAGGCCATTGGGGCCCAAAAATGTATCGAGCTGCCGAAGAGATACGGCAAGCCGGTCTTTGCCGATTTCAAACTGAAGGATATTCCGAATACCGTCTTCGGTGCGGCAAAGAATATATGCAGCTATGCGCCTACCTATTTCAATGTTCTTGCTGACGGGGGCAAGGAGATGGCCCAGAAGGCGGTGGAAGCGGCGGACTTGGTGGCGGAGGATCTGGGGATAGCCCGTCCAAAGGTCATAGCGGTGACGGTCCTGACCAGTATGGGTTTTGAAAACCTTGTCAGACTCGGGATCCTTCCTGCCTTCAAGACGTGGCCCGAGTACCCCTACACCCAGTGGCTCCAGAATATGGGCGTATTCCCCAAGAACCCGCAATTCCCCAAGACTGATCGGCAGAAGCAGGCCTTTATCAGCCATATCACCATGCTGTGGGCTGAGGAGGCCATGAGGGCCAACGTGGACTGTCTGCTGTCATCCCCCCGTGAGGCCGCTGCCATAAAAGCTCGGTGGCCGGAGGTTGAACTGTTTTGCCCCGGCATCCGGATGCCTGACGACCCTCCCGATGATCAGCAGAGGACCTTATCCCCAAGGGAGGCGGTGGCATCGGGTGTCAGAAATCTCATCATCGGTAGACCGATCAGAAATCAGCCGGACAGGGCCAGCCGGGAGGCGGTCATCAAGAAGATAAGGGAAGATGCCCAAAAGGGCATCGGTGAAAAGCCCCCTGTAATCATTGAGGAAGTGGAGGAATACTTCCTCGAGTAGTCTCCCGCCGACGCAACCGAGGGCACAAAGAGCGAACCATTAGGGATGCTCATCACGAGTACGGTGTCTCCCGGCAAAGATCTTGCAAAAACAATAAGGTTTTGCCGAAGCAGGGATACCGTTGCGCCTGTTGACAAAGAAACCGTAACGGGGGAGAATTACCTTGCAGGAAAACGAATTGATAGTATATAAAGGAACAGCATGCATTTCCTGATCCCCCTTTTAATCGCGATCTTCCTCCCCCTATCAGCCTTGGCTGAGGGGCCCTCTACCATCACTGCAGACGCTTTCCTGCTGGTCGAAATGGATAGTCTTACCGTGCTGGCGGGAAAGGACTACCATCGTCAGCTCCCGCCAGCAAGCACCACCAAGGTGCTGACCTCCATCGTTGCGCTGGAGAGGCTTCGAGAGGGGGATGTCATCGTACCGACCCAAAAAGTCTTGGCCCTGCCCAACTCGAAGCTCAATCTGGTGCCGGGACGCTCGTACAGGGCCATGGATCTCGTGACAGGAGCATTGGTAAAATCGGGAAATGACGCTGCATTCGCTCTCTCCGAAGCCATAGGGGGGAGCGAGGAACGTTTTGCCGAGATGATGAATCAAAAGGCTAGGGAGATTGGTGCCGAGCATAGCAACTTTCGGAACGCCTCGGGCCTCTCTGCACCGGGCCAGTATACGAGCTGCTGGGACCTCGCCCTGATTCTCCGTTACGCCCTCGACAACCCCCGTTTCAGGGAAATCATTCAGACCAAGTACTTCCTTTTTAACAACGGCCAACGAGATGTGAAGTATCGGAACCATAACCGTCTTCTCTTCTGTTTTGAGCCGTCGGTGGGTGGAAAAACCGGTTTCACGCGGGCATCCATGCATACCTACGTTGGTGCTTTCGAAAAGGATGGGAGGGTCTATATACTTTCCATGCTGAAAAGCAGAAATCTGTGGGGTGATGCTGTAAATATCCTCAAATACGTTTACAACGACGTCCCGACGGATCGTGAAATCCATCTCGCCCGTGCAAGCGCGGTCACGCTCGCCTCGTACAAGACGAGGAAACCGGCGACCAAGCTGTCATCCAAGAAAGCGAAGAAACGTCATGCAGTTCTGTCAGCCAAGAAACATGGGAAAGGTAACGCCACCCTCACATCCAAGAAAGCGAAGAAACGCCCTTACGCGGGAAAAGTCTCCCCGAAAAAGAACCTTGCGAAAACCATAAAAAAGGGGTCCAGTCGTATAAGATGAGCAGGTTCAGGCGGTTCGTCGCCCTCGCACTCCTTTTGTGCTTTTCCCCGTTATCCCTGTTTGGCCTTACCCTTGAGGAGGAGAAGAAGTATGGCCGCGAGGTCTTCCTTGAGATGGCCCGATCGAGCAAGTTCTACAACGATCCCTTTCTCTCCCTCCACCTGGACGTGATAAAGGATAGGCTGGAGGCGGCTACATCACTGCCCTATCCCGTAAAACTGACCGTCATCGAGTCTCAGACGCCGAACGCCTTTGCCATGGTGGGTGGATACGTGTACATCACCACGGCACTGCTGGAGTTGTGCGATCGGGAAGAAGAGCTCGCCGGTGTTCTTGCCCATGAACTGGCACATTTAGGCAGACGCCACATAGCGAAGAGGTCTGAGAAGGGAAAGATCCTGAGCGCCGGCATGATCGCTGCCCTTCTGGCCGGAATGCTTCTTCAAAGCCCCGCCCTCATGGCCACAGGGATAGCCTCCGCTCAATCCATGGAGCTCAAATATTCCCGGGAAGATGAAGACGAGGCGGACAGGACCGGGCTCGCCGTCGCCGAAAGGGCAGGGTACAGCGGCCGCGGTATCGCCGAGTTTCTCAAGAAACTGAGGCAAGCAGGTCTCGAAAAAGATCTTCCTCAATACCTTCTCACCCACCCCTACTCGGACGAGAGAATCATAAAGATCAATGGGCTCTCTACCCTTCCACAGACGACCGTCGATACCAGTTTTTTCCCTTTTCTCACGGAGAGGGTCAGGATCATGCGTAGCCGCTTTAGCCCGGCTGTCGAGGAGACCGTGCTGAAACGCTACGCCAGGGACCCCTCAGAGGGTGTAAACATCTATTCCACCAGCCTTGTTCTCTCCATGAAGGGCAAAACGGACAAGGCCCTGAGCGTACTGAAAGCACTCGACCCACCTTATCGAGCACTCTTTACGTCGGAACTGCTTATCCGTGGACAGCGGTTCTCCGAGGCAATCAACATCCTCAAGAAAGAGACAACGCCTCTGGAGCGCTTTCTCCTCTCCAGGGCGTATGAAGGATCGGGCGCCCTGGCTCAGAGCGCTGAAGTCTTGGCAAGCCTTATTCCCAAGGGGAAATCCTATCCCGAGATATATCAGCGTTATGGTATGACCCTGGGCAGGCAGGGAAACGAGGCGGGAGGCTACGAGTATCTGGGACGATACTACAATGAAATAGGCCGCGAGGATGCCGCCAGGGTCAATCTTGAAAAGGCCGTGGCCAAATACGGCATCAACAGCCCTCAGTCCAAAGAACTCCTTGAGCTTCTCGGGCAAATCAACAAAGGACAGGGAAGCAAAGCCCCCCAGTAGGACCGATTCACAGTCGTCTCTTCGGCTGCCTCATGAGATTAGTAGGATCCCCGCCGACGGCGGGTTGGATTCGGTACGAGGAGATCGAAGATATCATCGACGGTGATAACGCCCTTCAACCTGTCTTCATCATCAAGAACCGGGATGGCTATGAAGTCGTACTTGGAGATGATGTCCGCTATCTCCCGCTGTTCGCTGTCCAAATGAACCGACTTGACGGGCTGGCTCATGATCTCTTCAAGCTTCACATTAAAAGGACTCGTGAGGAGCTTCTTCAGAGAGACAACCCCCAGGAGATGGTCTTCGTCGTCGATCACATAGATGTAATAGATGAAATCGATTTCGGGCGCAAGCAGGCGTATGTCGGCAATCGCGGTTTCCACCGTAATATCAGGGGGGAAATCGAGAAACTCGCTGGTCATAAGGCCGCCCGCGGTGTCCTCCTCATATTCAAGAAGGTCGCTGACCTCTCGAGCATCCTCAGGTTCCATGAGCGACAAGAGTTCCTTGGAGGTCTCCTCCGACATATCACCCAGGATGTCAGCCGCTTCATCGGGTGGCATCTCCTCCAGAATGTCCGCAGTCTTTTCCTTGTCCAACCCCTTGAGGATCTTCTCGCGCACATCCATGGGTAATTCGTGAAGGGCTTCCCCCGCCAGTTCTTCATCGATGGACGACAGGAGTTGCTCGCTCTGGCCGGCGGGCATTTCCTTAAGAATGGAAGCCAGATCCGAAGGGTGAAGGTCGGAGAGTTGTCGGCGCGCCACCGTAAGGGTAAGATTCTTCACGTATGGATCCACCGACTGGAGAAAATGCCAGTTAATGATCTGTTCTTTTATGGGGATCCTGAGGAAGCTGAGGATCCTCTGAATAGCCCTTCCGCCATCGATTCTCCGCAGGATACCGTCCAGTCCGACGTCAATACCGGAAACACAGATCGATCCCTCTATCTCTCCAAGCTTAACATCGTTGACCCGCACCACTTTGGCCCCGTTCACGTCCAATATCTGCTTATCGAGGATATGCTTTTTGATGAGGATATCGTTGGCCTCGGGGAGATAGGGTTTCAATTCATCTTCGCTCGTGCTCATGGTCGTGAGAAAACGGTTGAAGAGGCTGAGATCATCGATAGGAACCTCGGCCATCCTCTCGTTTACCTTGATCAGCAGTTTCAGGATGCAGGGATAGAGTACCCCAGGACCGATCACGAGGTCCGATATCACGCCTGCCCGCCTTCCGTAACGGTCAATGATGGGCTTGTCGAGGACCTCGCTGACGTAGACCTCCGTGAAAAATGCCATAAAAAAGTCTAACACCAACGAAGGGAGAAGAACAGAGGGAAGAACTGGACGGTGGGGCCGTAGCAACTGACGATCGGCGGACTGGCGGACTGGCGGACTCGTGGCATCCCTTACCCAGGGCCGCTCACGGTCTTTATCGCCTCGAGAAGGTCCTCCGGGGCAGGGGGGGAAGGGATGCAGCGAAGAGAGCGATTATTACCCAGTGGATGCCAGATGGTGTGATCGGCTTCATGAAACAGCGTGATGGTGGAAAGGCCGCGGGATGCAGCCAGATGGGCCATGCCACAATCATTTGAGACGAAAAGATCAAACCGATTCAAAAAGGAGACGACATCGGAAAGGTCGTCGAACCGGAAAGAGCCGGGATGGGGGGCTTCGGTGTCGAAGGGCTCGAGAAGAGACACAGAAACACCTTGGCTGCGGAGACGGTCATAGACCTCCAGGAATTTTTCGTAGGGCCACTTCCCTTTGGCGTAGCCCTTCTCGGGGTAGAGGACGATCGTGCCCCCCGGCTTTGGCGGTATCGGCTTCTTCGTGGGAGCGACGCCTAAGGTGCGAAGCTGATGGAGTTGATGCTCCTCCACGTGCCCTCCAGGCGCGTCAGGGTACATATCCACGAAGAGGACGCCCTCTCGGGAGCAGCGGGTCAAACGGCGTCGAAACGAGGCCGAGCGATCCTTTCCGATAAGGACGATCCTCCTCCATAGGGGTCCGCTGATCCCATCGGCGAACAGATAGAGCCATTCCCGACCCTCCACAGAATGGATCGATGAAAAGCAACGCGGGAAAAGGCTGAGGAACCTTCTGTTTCCCACGGCAGTCAACTTTTCCCCGAAATGGCGGCCAAGGGAGAGGAACGTGGATTCCGACAAACACACATCACCCAGCCCACCCAAATGGACAACCAGGATGTGATCTTGAGCCCCCTCAATCATACAAGTTTTATATCATAAGCGGATCAGTTCGTCCCCCTTGAACCCGTCGTTACCGCAGGTTAAACTACCTACGCTATGAACAAATTCACTCTTGTCAAAGAATATGAGCCGAAAGGCGATCAGCCGGGGGCTATTGAACAGCTGGTGCGCAACGCTGAGCGTGGGGTGAGTGACCAGGTCCTTCTGGGCGTGACCGGCTCCGGTAAGACCTTCACCATGGCCAACGTGGTCGCTCGTCTCCAACGACCGACCCTCGTGATCTCCCACAACAAGACCCTCGCCGCGCAGCTCTTTACTGAATTCAAGACCCTCTTCCCGGAGAATGCGGTCCATTTCTTTGTGAGCTACTATGACTACTACCAACCCGAAGCGTACGTTGCATCCACAGACACCTTTATCGAAAAGGACTCCTCCATCAACGAAGAGATCGACAAGCTCCGGCTCTCTGCCACCAACGCCCTCTTTGAACGGGAGGATGTGCTCATCGTCGCCAGTGTTTCATGCATCTACGGTTTGGGTTCACCCGAGGCCTACTATGGAATGCTGGTTTATCTGGAGCAGGGACAGCAGATCGATCGCAAGGAACTGTTCGACAAGTTGATCCAGTGCCAGTATGAGCGGAACGACATGGACTTCTTCAGGGGAAAGTTCAGATTAAGGGGTGAGAATATTGATGTTTACCCGGCCTACGAGGAAGACCGGGCCATCAGGATCGCCTTAGACGATGACATCGTCACGTCCATTACGGCCATCGATCCCCTCACCGGTCGTGTCACCGAAAGGCTCAATCGTTGCACTATCTTTCCGGCAACCCATTACGTTACACCCCGGGAGAAGCTCGATCAGGCCGTGGAGAGTGTCGAGCAGGAACTGAAGGAACACCTCACATTCTTGAGAGGGGCCAACAAACTGCTTGAGGCCCAAAGGCTCGAGGCACGGACCAGGTATGATCTGGAGATGCTCCATGAGATCGGCTATTGCTCGGGCATCGAGAATTATTCCCGCCATCTCACAGGACGAAAACCGGGAGAGCCGCCCCCCACCCTCATGGATTACCTCCCCAAGGACGCCCTCGTCCTGATCGACGAAAGCCATGTGACCATACCCCAGCTCATGGGCATGTACCGGGGCGACCGCTCCCGAAAACAGACCCTGGTGGAGTTTGGCTTCCGCCTCCCGTCTGCCCTGGACAACAGACCGTTGACCTTCGAGGAGTTCGAGGCGAGGGCACACCAGACCGTCTATATCTCCGCCACGCCGGCCCGGTACGAACTGACCAAGGCCAGAGGGAAGGTGGTAGAACAGATCGTGAGGCCAACGGGCCTGATGGACCCGATCATCGAGGTGAAACCGGCCAGGAACCAGGTTGACCGACTCCTCGAGGAGGTAAGGAAGGTAATCGACAGGAAGGAGCGGGTTCTCGTAACGACCCTGACCAAGCGGTTCGCAGAGGACCTTACCGATTTCCTTCTGGACGCCGGCATCAAGACGAAATACCTCCACTCGGAGATCGATACCCTGGAGCGCATAGCCATTGTCCGGGATCTGAGGCTGGGCAAGTTCAGTGTCCTCGTCGGGGTCAACCTCCTCAGGGAAGGCCTCGATCTTCCGGAGGTTTCCCTGGTGGCCATCCTCGATGCGGATAAAGAAGGATTCCTGCGCTCCGAAACATCCCTCATCCAGACCTGCGGGAGGGCGGCACGAAACATAAACGGCCGGGTCATCATGTTCGCCGACACCATAACGGATTCCATGAGAAGAACCCTGGACGAGACGGCCAGGCGACGCCAGCACCAGCAGCAGTACAACGAGGAACATGGGATTACCCCTGAGGGGATCAAGAAATCGATCGTCGACATCCTCTCGTCCATCTATGAAAAGGATTATCTCTCCGTCCCCGTGGAAGAGATGGAGGACGAGGGTGTCGAGCCGAAGAAGCTCTCCAAGATGATCAAGAAGCTCAGGAAAGACATTAATGAGGCGGCGAAGCGATGGGACTTCGAGAGGGCGGCCCAGCTTCGCGATCGTCTGGCCAGACTAGAACAGATGGAACTGGCCATATGATCGGCGATGACCTGCTCAACAACCTGCCCGAGAACTCGGGGGTTTATCTCTTCCGGGACAAGGAAAAGGAGATTCTCTATGTGGGCAAGGCAAAGAATCTCAAGGACCGGGTCCGCTCCTACTTCAAGGGGGGGAGGAAGAATAGCAAGACCGAGCGGCTTCTGGGAAAGATAGATGACGTCTCCTACATCCTTACCAGGAACGAGACAGAGGCATTTCTCCTCGAGAACAATCTCATCAAGGAACACCAGCCCAAATACAATATCGTCCTGAAGGATGATAAGACCTATATTTCGCTCAAGCTCACCCTGAAACACCAGTTCCCTGCTCTGTCGATTACCCGGAGGATTCAAGATGATGGCGCCCTTTACTTCGGTCCCTATCCCCACGCCCGTGAGGTGAGGGATGTCCTCAAGCTTCTTCAGTCGGTCTATCCCCTAAGGAGATGCACGGACGCGGTTTTCGGCAGGAGGACGAAACCATGTCTTCTCCATCCTATCGGAAAGTGCAGTGCCCCCTGTGCGGGTATGATCGATGAATCGGCCTACCGCGTCATGGTTGACGAGCTGGTCGATTTCTTGTCAGGGAAAGACGAGAAGCTGCTCAAAGGACTGGAAGAAGGGATCGAAAAGGCGGCGGAAAGCTGGAACTTCGAGGAGGCCCAGTCAAGAAAAGAAAGATATCTTGCCATCAAGCGGCTGGTGGAGCGGCAGCGGGTGCACCAGCACCTGGGGAAGAACAGGGATGCCTGGGGTTTCCTGATCGAAGAGGGGAGGGTGACGATAGCCCTGCTCAGCTTCAGAAGAGGCGTCCTTATCTCGAAACGGATCTTTCGGGAACCCTCGGTTCCCAACCTCGATGAGGCGCTCTCATCCTTCTTGTACCAGTATTACAGCGCCCGGCCGGTGCCCGATGAGATCGTTTTGTCCGAAGAGATTGCCGATATCTCGCTTCTACAGCATTATCTGAAAGAGCGGCGCAAAGAACCGGTGCGCGTGTTGGGGCCTCACGACACACGAGCAGCAGATCTGGTGAGGTTGGCTGTCGAGAACCTTCACGAGGTGGAATCCCCTGCCACCCTGGACCAATCCTTCAAGCGGATGCTCCATCTCAGGGAGCCCCCCAGAAGGATCGAGGTATACGATATATCCCACACCCACGGCAGCAACCCATCCGGCATCATGGTCGTTTTCCAGGATTTCAAGCCCAAGAAGGACGGGTATCGGGTTTTTCATATCAGGGAGGCGGGGACCGAGGATGACGTAGGAATGATGCGAGAAGTCCTGACTCGTCGCCTGACCGATGAGAAGATCGCCCCTCTGCCGGAATTGATCATCCTTGATGGCGGCAAGGGGCAGATAGCGGCGGTTTCAGGGGTGCTCAAGACGCTGGGCATGCAGCTCGATATCATCGGCATCGCCAAGGGCGAACGGAGGCGACGGATGGAGGATATGATCTATCTGCCCTTACGGAAGAATCCCCTCATGCTCCCCCGTTCCTCACCGGTATTCAAGGAGATCGTGAAGATGCGGGATGAGGCCCACCGCTTTGCCATTACGTCACACAAGAGATGGAAAAGGCGGGACGATCTTGGCTCCAGTCTGGAGGCTATCCAGGGTGTCGGAAAGAAGCGCGCGGTTGCCCTCCTGAAGCATTTTTCGTCCCTGGAGGCCATCACCGAGGCGGGTGTCGAAGGCATCAGCGCCCTTTCGGGATTCAATAGAAAGGTGGCGGAAGAGGTTGTAAAGGCGCTCAAGAACAGTGTTTAGCCTTGCCATACCTATTGGCCGTCCTGCCCTTCGGTCTTCTACCAAACGCCAAACACTAAACACTGTTTTTCCGCTTTCTGATTGCTTATAATAGTTCTCAAGAACGGTATGGAGAAAGAGTCCTTTACAATCCGTGACCTTCCCCGTTTCGAGCGGCCTCGTGAGCGCCTGAGCAGACTGGGACCGGACGCCCTTTCGGGGCCGGAGCTTTTGGCCCTGGTAATAGGCCGCGGTGTGGCAGGAAGATCGGCCCTGACCATTGGTCAGGAATTGATCACCAGGTTTGGTAATGTGCAGGGGGTCAGCGAGGCAACCATCGAGGAGCTGTCGAAGATCAAAGGCGTGGGGCCGGCCAAGGCGGTTCAGTTAAAGGCCTCTTTTGAATTGGGCAAGAGGCAGTGGCTGGAGGCCGAAAAACCCTATTCACGAGACATTCGCAATCCGGCCGATGTGGCAAAAGTCGTACGGGCAACCATTAAGGATAAGGCAAAAGAGCACTTCAAACTGATCCTGCTCAATACGAGGAATAGGGTCACCGGCATATTTACGGTATCCGTAGGAACGCTGAACGCCAGCCTGGTTCATCCCAGGGAGGTCTTCCGTAAGGCCATTCAGCACGCAGCCTCATCCGTGGTCCTCGCCCACAACCATCCTTCCGGGGATCCTGAACCGTCCGATGACGATATAGCCTTGACCAGGCGGCTCTGTGAGTCGGGGCGCCTGCTGGGCATAGAAGTAATCGACCACATTGTTGTGGCAAAGGACTCATTTGTGAGCTTTAAGGCAAGAGGTTTACTATGAAGCGTGTACTGACGAGGAAGCGATTGAGCGAAGAAGCGATTACGAGGGAAACGAGAAGAGAAGAACCCTGTCTTTCCTTGCCCGCGCCTTCACGCATCTTCGCATTCACGACCCTTCAAAAAGGTGCCCATGGGACTGATACACGTCGTTTGTAAGCGTAACAACGAGGATGCGGCCCGTATCGCTCGGAGCGTTGTCGACCGGCTCGGTGACGCGGCCGAGGTATGGCTGGACGAAGGATCCTCGAGGAAACTCAACTACGAAAAGACCTTTGAGATAGAACATGTGGGCGAAGGCGCCGATTTTATCCTTGTTCTGGGGGGCGACGGAACCCTCCTTTCGGCGGCTCGCTATGTGAGGGAGAAGGAGGTCCCGATCCTGGGTGTCAATCTCGGGGGCCTGGGCTTTCTCACCGAGATATCGGTGGACGAGCTGGCTGAGATGCTTTCCCTCTGCCTGAAAGGCGACTATACCGTTTCCAGGCGGACCATGCTTGATGCCGTCGTGAAACGGGAAGGGGATGAGATTTTTGCCCTGACCGTTCTGAACGATGCTGTGATCACCAAGGACGCCCTGGCCCGGATCATCGACATAGAGACCTATGTGGACGATCAATATCTAACGACGTTCAAGGCCGACGGCCTCATACTCTCTACCCCCACCGGTTCGACGGGCTACTCGCTCGCCGCCGGAGGTCCTATTCTGTATCCTTCCTTGTCTCATATCGTGCTTACGCCCATCTGCCCGCACATGCTCACCAACCGACCCATCATCCTGCCCGAGGAGGTTGCTGTCCGGGTACGGCTTCGCTCGCCGGAAGAGCGCGTCATTCTTACCCTGGACGGCCAGGTCGGCTTCCCTCTGGAATATGGCGACGAGGTGGTGGTGCGCACGTCACCTTTCAAGGTCAATCTCATCAGATCTGCATCAAAGAGCTATTTCGAGATCCTGCGGACAAAGCTGCTTTGGGGTGAACGATAGGGCATGCTCTCTTTTCTGCGCGTCCGGAACTTCGCCATCATTGAAGACCTGGAGGTGGAATTCGGAGAAGGCTTCAACGTGATTACCGGAGAGACCGGGGCGGGGAAATCGATCGTCATTAATGCCCTTGCCACCCTCTTCAACGGGAAAGTTGCGCCAGACGTGGTTCGAGCCGGGGCGGATCAGGCAGAGATCACCGCCTATCACTCTTTGAATGGGGAGGAATACATACTGAAGCGGTCCGTGAGTCCCCTGGGACGTTCAAGGGCATCCATTAATGACAGCGCCTCCACGTTGAAGAAACTGGAGGAGCTGGGTGTTGATCTGGTCAATCTCTACGGACAGAATGAATCCCAGGACCTGCTGGACAAGGATAATTACCTTACCATCATCGATAACCTTCTTTCTCTTCAGGAGGACCGCAAACTGATGGGCGAGATGGTGCGGCGCCTGAGGGATATGGACACCGAGCTTGGCAGGAAGACAAAAGAGGTTGAGGGACGGGACAGGGAGATCAGCCTCCTCCAGTTTCAGATAGAGGAGATAGAACGGGAGGGCCTCAAGGAGGGGGAGGAAACAACCCTTCGTGAGCGCATGGCAGTGCTCAAGGACGCAGAGAAGATCGAGACGGCATTGCGGGCGGTGGCGACAGGCCTTGATGATCAGGACGGTTCCGCCCGGGCAATCCTGAAGGCGTCCCTTTCCCATCTCAGGCCCTTTCTCGCCGTCGAGTCCATCGAGGGCCTCCACAAGAGGATTGAAGCCCTTGCCTTCGATATTGAGGATATCTGTGGAGAAATAAAGAAGCAGGAAAAGAGATTCATCTTCGACCCTGACGAGCTGCAGCGCTTGGAAGAAAGGATTTCAACCATTTACCGGTTGCAGCAGAAGTATGGAAAGAACTGGGCTGAGATTCAGGCCTACCTCCGCCATGCAAAGGAACGGTTGTCCTACCTCTCGGACCTTGCCGATGACGTGGAGGCCCTCCAAAAGAAAAGGAGCATCATGTCGGAGGAGGTGGACGCACGGGCCGCGACCCTTTCCGAGATGAGGAAGAGGGGCATCCCTGCCATCGAGAGCCAGGTGGTCGATGAACTGGCTCTCCTTTCCATGAAGAATGCCCGGTTTAGCGTCTCCATCACCGATAAGGGGGAGATCGATGAAGAGGGCAGGGATGAAATGGAATTCCTTCTGAGCACCAATCCCGGCGAGCCTTTAAGGCCCCTGAGGCGCGTTGCTTCAGGTGGCGAGTTATCGCGGATCATGCTGGCCCTGAAGAAGGTGCTGGGAGGCTCCGAAGGGCGGACCTTGATCTTTGACGAGATCGATGCCGGCATTGGAGGCAAGGTGGCAGCGGTGGTCGGTAAGCGGCTCAAGGACCTTTCCCGACGGAATCAGGTTATCTGCATTACACACCTTCCCCAGATCGCCGCCTTTGGAAACCACCATTTTCTGGTTGAGAAACGGCAGCAAGAGGGCCGCACGAGGACATTCGTCCGGAGGCTGGAGCGACGTGAGAGGACAGAGGAGATTGCCCGCATGATCGGTGGTATGGCAATCACGGATAAGAGCCTGGAGAGGGCAGAGGAGATGCTTCGAGATGCTGAGAAAGGCACGTATTAGCGACATAAAGGCCATTCACGAATTGGTCAACAGGTGCGCCGGCCGTGGGGAGATGCTCCCCCGGTCGCTGGCCGAGCTCTACGACAATATGAGGGACTACCTGGTCTATGAGGACCATGGGAACATAATCGGGACCTGTGCCCTGCACATCTGCTGGGAGGATCTTGCTGAGATCCGCTCCCTGGCCGTCGCGGAGGGGATGAGACGGAGCGGTATCGGGCGCGAACTGGTGGAGGCGTGCCTGGCCGAGGCCAAGGCGTTTCAGATAGAACGAGTCTTTCTCCTCACCTATCAGGAGGCCTTCTTCCGGAAGGTTGGATTCATCCTTACCGACAAGAAGGAGCTTCCCCAGAAGATCTGGACCGATTGTATCAAGTGCTCCAAATTTCCGGAGTGCGATGAAGCGGCCATGATCAAGATGGTCATCTAGGAGGGGGCATGGAGATTGAACGGCTCGAAGAACAGGTCCGGGGCGCCTTTGATGCGTACGAGATCTGTCTCATCAGCGAACGGACGAGGGTCTTCGAGGCAGCCGATCGTGACCTGTATGGCAGGGAATCGAGCGAGGAGGAAGGAGTGGCCCTGAGGGCAGTAAAGGGCGGACACCCCGTTTTTTCCTACACCTTTGAAAGGGGAGAGGGGGCGGCGAAGGCCCTTCTGGAGAATGCGAAGGCCCTTTTGCCTTTTATGCAGGCTGATCCATTCCGGAGGTTCCCCTCAGGGCCTGACCGCTATCCCGAACTGAACCTTTACGACAAGGCCGGCCTCGACGTGGACGAGGAAAAGAAGATCGCCACCCTGTTGTCCATGGAAGCCACCATATTGGATCTTGATCGGCGCATCCAGAAGACGCGAAACTGCGAGCTTCACGAGAAGGAGATCGCCGTGAAGATCGTCAACTCGAATGGGCTGAATGGGGAGGCAAAAAAGACACTCTATACCATGGCCGCGCTCTGCGTGGCGGCCGAAGGGCAAGAGGAGGTGTCCTGGTACGACTGGGCCTGGTGTCCGCGGTTCGATGGACTCGATGGCCATGCCTTGGGCCGCAGCATTGGGGAAAAGACGGTCTCATTCCTGGGAGGCGAGGTGCTCGCCACGGGGATATATGACGGATGTCTGACTCCCGGTGCCGCTTGCGATCTTCTTTCCGTGCTTGCTCCGTCTTTTCTGGGCGAGAACCTGGACAAGGATAAGACAAGGTTGAAGGGCAAAGAAGGGGTAAGCCTCTTTTCCGAATTGGTCACGATCATCGACTCCGGGATCATGGGGATGGGCAGCTTCCCCTTCGATGGCGAGGGCGTCCCCTCACAGGAGAACTGTCTGGTCAGGGAAGGCATCTTTCAGGGATTCTTGTTCGATGGGTACTACGGGGGGAAGGTGGGACGGAAGTCAACGGGGAACAGCGTCCGGACGGGCCTTAAGGAACCGCCCAGGAACGGCACGCGCGGGTTCTACATCCAGCCGGGAAAGGCGGCTCCCAGCATAATCGAAGAGGGTATCGTCATCGAGGAGCTGATGGGCACCCATACGGCAAATACGGTAACAGGGGATTTCTCGGTGGGTGCGTTAGGACACATCTACAAGGGTGGAACGAAGAGGCCCTTCAAGGGGGTCATGTTTTCAGGGAATGTCTTTGAGCTGCTGAACACCGTAAAAGCCGTCGGCCAAGATTTAACCTTCTATGGGTCCCTTGGCTCTCCGACCCTTTTTATGGAAGGATTCAAGATTAGTGGGACCTAAAACCCTCCCCCCCCCAGACTCAACCATACAGCAGAGAACGCAGTATAATGTATCAACGTATCAACCAAGACATCATCAGCCCGCGCTGAGCTTCTCGCCACTCCGGTTGCTCTCTCTCGTCCGTTTATCCATTTCCCGTATCCTTTGGTCGAGAAGCCCCAACTTCTGCACCATCTCTTTATTGTTTTCTCTCATCTTAGAAATAACAATGGAGTAGTGCATCAAAACCCCTATGATAAAAACAAAGACAATAAAAACCACAGATGTCAGATAATAGAAACCAGTTATCCTGCTCAATTTTTCTACCAAGCCGGGCCACAAACTTAGGACTGCGATGGCCAGAGCCGTAAGAAGCCACAAGATAGCGTACTCCTCCCTGAGATGTCTCTTGCGAACAAATTCAAAGATGGTAACCAACAGTGCAAGACTTATAAAGCCTATCCACAGTCTTATTTGCATTCCAGGAACTGCCCCCTATGTTTTTCTAAAGAGATCGACGAACATTGCGAGCAAAACCTTCACCATGTAGTACATTGCTCGGATGGGGGTGATGGATGATCGCCCGTATTCTCTGTCGATCATTCTTGTGGAGATCTCCAGAACCCTGAACTTCTTCTGATATGCATAAACGAGAGACTCGGGCTCAGGATAATCCTGAGGATATTCAGAGGAAAAGAATGCAAACGCCCTTCGGCCCGCAGCCCTAAACCCGCTTGTCGTGTCTTTCACTCGAATCCCGGTGGTGACTCTCAGGAACAAAGATATTATCGTTATACCAAGCCCCCTCATGAATGAAGCTTCGTAGCCAGTATCCGAAACAAACCTAGACCCAATTACGAGATCGAAGTCTCCACTGAGTATGGGCCCAATCAACTTAGGGATCTCGGAGGCCAAATGCTGTCCATCCCCGTCCGTCTGAACGCAGACATCATACCCCTTTTCCAGAGCGTATTTGAACCCTGTCTGCACTGCACCGCCTATGCCAAGTTGACAGGGGAGATTTATGACGGTTGCCCCAGCCAGAGTCGCTTCGTCTGAGGTCTTATCCGTTGAATTGTCATTGATGACGACGGGATCGTAAACGAAACCGGATAGACCGCTTACACTTCTCACAACACCCGCGATCGACCGTTCTTCATTGTAGGCTGGAATAATGACGGCAATCCGTTTGTTCATCATCCTACTTTATTCGGGCATTGGGCATTTTATCATGGGCCGAGGGGCGAACGTACCCGCACAGAGCAAGAAATATTCCTCTTTTCCTTTGACTCAACCACGTATCCTGTTAAACGGTAAGATGTGTCTCAACTTAACATAGCTATCGAGCGAAGGCAAAGCGTTTCAACATTCAAACCAGGGCAAATAGTTGTGCCATGGTTCATCTACCTGGACCGGCGTTGTGTGCCCACAATCTCGTTGCATGGTGCGAAGTCTAACGTGTATAATTCGGTCACCAAATTTGGGACCGCTGGAGATGAGTCTTTGCATAAATTCCTACTACAGTTTCACGGCCGCATGCTCGAAGGAATCGGTTCTCACAGGAGATATTTGCTTGCGATAATCTGCGTAGGTTGTTTCCTGCGCGTTCTATCCCTGCTGAATACCTGTGCAATTGAAATCGACGGTGTGGAGTATGCGAAAGTAGCCGAAGCTCTTGTGGGAGGCCGTTTTGGCGAGGCATTAAGCAACGTTTTCTCCCCTGGATATCCGCTATTTGTCGGCCTGTTACATCTTTTGGTTCCGGACATAGAGCTATCAGGGCGCCTCATCTCATTGGTATTCGGAACCCTCCTGATCTGGCTTTCTTTCGTGTTAGGCAAAAGGGTTTTCAAAGACGACAACAAAGCGGTGCTATTATCATTTCTCGTTGCGTTCCATCCTTTACTGGTGACCTATTCGGGCAAGGTCTTGTCTGAATCCGTGGCGACATTCTTCTTTTGTTTGACCATTTTCCTGTTCTATGTTTCATGGCAAGAAAATCGGCGCGTATTGCTGGGCCTTGCGGGATTCTGTCTTGTCTTGACGTACCTTACAAGACCGGAGTATCTGGTTTACTACGGACCTCTGATTCTACTGCTGTTGGCGAGTAAGCGTTTATCCGATAGCCTCATTCTCCTTCTCCCTCTTTGCGTGATTGGATCCTTGTACGCTCTCTACTTGCATGACCGGACAGGATTGTGGATGGTAAGCAACAAAGCAACGCTTTCGCCATTCGTTTCTCTTTCCACCTTTTTTGTCAACATTCCCCTCGTCGTTTTTTGCTTTTTGATGGCAATTTCCCCCCTTTTTGTTCTCTTGACAGGCCTGGGCTTTGCCAAGATCACCTATTCCTACCGGAACCTGCTGCTTATGGTGGTTGTCTTTCATATCTTAAGCCTGGCATTCATATCCCATTCCACGAAGAGGTATTCGGTCGAGTTGATTCCCCTCTGTCTGATTGGCGCTGTTGAGGGATTTTACATAATTACTCAGTACGCTGCTCGATCCTTTAACCATCGACTTGTGCGCCTGGTCATGATATGCATCATCGTCGTTACGTCTGTCTTGCTGGGTTATCCGCCGATGCATGCTGATCGGGCCTTACAAAAGCAGGCTGGCCTTTTCCTGCTTTCGTACGACCCTGGGAGCACGATTGCTGCCCGCCTGCCTCTGGCAGCATTCTACGGCAAGGGCAAGAATGTTAATCTTCTGACGGAAATGTCAGTTCGCAATGGCCAGAGCCAGTTGCAGACGATGTTAGCCGAAAAACGGGTCAGGTATATGGTCGTAGATGAGAAGACAAAGAGCCAATTGCCATTTTTGTGCGATTATCTTTCAGAGACAAAAATGATTTGGTCCACGGGTGACACATCCACATTTGTGAGCATATACCGTATCCCATAAGGCGCTGCGATTGCACTTCCTGCCAGGAAATGGCGAGGGCTTCAGTGACTGGGCTTAATTGTAGTTTTCCTCTGGCACGGGCCGTACACATCGTCGGGCGCTGCGTAGCACTGCAAGGGCCTGTACAAGGCAGAGGTAAGTGCGGCGGGTATTCTCGATGAAAGAATATCTGAAATCGGTATTGTCAGCTGCAACGACTTTGAGGAATCGCGTAGTTGCCTGCGCAACCGTGGAGGATGGCTACTTTGTGCCTCTCCTTTCCCCTGTTCTTCAAAACCTTCGGTTTGCGGACGGTTTTGTCCGAAATACCGCTGTGCTCATGGGTGGGACCACAATTGCCATGGTGGCCCCGATTATTGCTTTCCCATTGTTGACCAGGCTTTATACGCCACACCAGTTTGGGGTTTTTGTCTCTATCGTTTCGGTTCTATCCGTTCCCGTCACAGGTAATTATGATTCCGCTATAATGCTGCCCAAGAAAGATAGAGAGGCGCTGAACTTGGTTGGGGTCTGTCTGATCTTTTCTCTGATCGTAAGCGCAGCCCTTTTTGTTGGATCTTTATCATTCAAACCAAAAATAGTTGGTCTGTTGGGCAGTTCTTCAATGTCTCTCTGGCTACCCATCATGGTGTCTGCTGCCCTAGCGGACTTTTTCAGTATGGTCCAACCGCAGGAAGCAGTTCAAGCGGCTCGGCGCGAACAGAATAACTGAGTCAATTCTTACTCCAGCGCTCAGCGTGGCTCTTGGTCTATATTCATGGGGCTTGGCCGGCCTTGTCGTCGGTCTGCTCAGCGGCAAAGTCGTTGCTACGGGGATGCTATGGCGGGACCTTTGGCTAGAAAAGAAAAAACAGGGGCTCAGAGTTGACAAGCGGACCATGCTTGAACAAGGCAAGAGATTCTCTGATTTCCCTTTGACTCGGCGCCAACATCTTTTTTGATGTTCTGGCGTTGCAGACCCCTGTGCTATTCCTCACGAAATTCTATGATCCCGGGGAGGTTGCCCTTTTTCTCTGACAACAAGAGTGATTGGAGCTCCTTTAGAGCATTCCGCAAAATAAATT
>DCUF01000019.1 GCA_002328485.1 Deltaproteobacteria bacterium UBA2221 | reverse complement strand
TATAAGGAAAATTGGGATGTGGGTGACCTCATTTCGCGGTCGGTAATCCTCTTGTCGTCTTTTCGGCGTATATCCTCACGCCGGTCATAGTTCGTCTTGCCCTTGGCCAGACCGAATTCAACCTTGGCCTTGTTTTTTTCGTTGAAGTATATGGACAATGGCACGAGTGTGTAGCCCCGTTCCTTCACCTTACCGTTCAGCCTCTCGATCTCCCATTTGTGCATGAGGAGCTTCCTGTCCCGTTTCGCCTCATGATTCCAGATGTTGCCGCATGAGTAGGGACTGATGTGGGCGTTCACCAGGAATAATTCCCCGTTCTTTATACGGGCAAAGCTGTCCTTCAGATTCGCTTTCCCCTCCCTGAGCGACTTCACCTCGGTGCCGAACAGGGAGAGACCGGCCTCGAACTTCTCTTCAATGTGATAGTCGAAGAAGGCCTTTCGGTTGGTGCAAACCTGCTTCACTGACCGTTTCATGGGACATATTATACCATATAATGTGAANNAGACCCAGGCCGAGGCCGTCCCGGCTCTTGCTGAAGTAGGGATCAAACACCTTGGCCTTCTCCTCATCCGGAATGCCTGGTCCTGTATCGGCTATCTCAACCCGAACAATCCCCTTATCGTTGTCGTACCTGGTTTTCGCCGTAATATCGCCCTCTCCCGAGTCTATGGCCTTAATGGCATTTGCCACAAGATTGACGATCGCCCGTCGGATATCGTCCCTGCTCATCCGGAATTTCGGCACCTCGGCGGTATCCACGAAAAACGTGATGTTCTGATAAAGGTTTCTGTAGGAAACGATGACCTCGTCTATGATCCTGTTTATGTCCTCCACGCTCAGGACGGGCGAGGTGTGGGTCAGCTTGGTGAGCTCGTTCACGATACCCTTGATATCTTCAGAGGCACTGATGATGACCGAGGTGGTCTCGTCCAATACTTCCCTTTCCTTGCCGTCGCTCTGGGGGAGCAGTCTTCTCCTGATCCGCTCCGCAGACAGTCTTATGGGTGTGAGCGGGTTTTTGATCTCATGGGTCAGTTTCTTCGCGATTTCTCTCCAGGTCGCGAGCTTCTCAGCGGTTACGATGTGGGTAATGTCGTCAAAGGTGGCGATATAGCCCGTCTTCCCTCCTGTCTCGTCCCTTAGGGTTGCGAGGGAGGTCCTGGTATAGATGGTTTGATTATGCACCGTGAGGCGCAATTCCTTGGTCACACTACCCTCTTCGCTTGCCTTCATCTCGTTCAGGAAGGGACGGATGATACTCTTGAAGTCCTCTCCCACGATGGCCCTTAGCGGCTTTCCCACCCAATCATCGTCACTGATGGCCAGAATCTTCTTGGCAGCCCTGTTCAGAAGAAGAATGTCACCCTTCTCGTCGGTACTGATGATGCCCGTGCCGACATTCTCGAGAATGACCTCCATGTACCTTCGCCTTTCCTCGATCTCTTCCTTTGTGATCTTCAACTCCCTGGCCATGGTGTTGAAGGCAGAGACCAGGGTACCGATCTCGTCTTTACCCATGCCCTCCAGGTTGACATCGAATTGCCCCCTGGCGATGATCGAAGCACCCTCCCTCACCCGTTCCAAGGGTATGGTGATCTCGTTGGACATCTTGATACCGACCCAGACGGCGAGAAAGACGCTGAGGATCGTGACCAGGAAAAGTGGTATGGTGAAGCCGTACTTCACCATCTTCTTCAACGTTCTGGCCTTCTTGAACTGCCCGTACGTAGAGGTTATTTGCTTTATTCCCTCCGTCCCCTTAACCCGTATAAAATCGCCCAGGATGAGCTGCCCGGCCATATTTCCCTGCTGATCTTTTACAGCCGTACCAATAATAATGGCCTCGCCACGCCTCAAGGGCACGATCTGTCTGTTCTTCTTCTCACGGATGATCGTGCCTATCTGCTGCGTGAAGGTCCTGTTGATCTGTTCCGGCAGGGCAGTGTAAGCGGCACGCGACTTGCCTTCCATGTCGCTCACAGCCAGATAGTCCAGTATGTGATTTGCCGCCCTTTTTTTTACAAATGCGGTCAATTGTCTGTCTTTCGTCAACAGGTCCTTTTCCTCAATCTCCCTTGCCAGCGTCTTGCCGATCCTCTCGTAACGTGCGAAGGTGTCCTCATAGTAAAACTCGGACAACTCCAGGGCACTGTCTATGGCCGTCTCAATCTGCCCGCTGAACCACCGATCCATGCCCCCATAGTAGAACCATGTGGCCAGAACGAAGAGCCCAAAGGACGAAATGACGGAAACGGAGAGCATGATGAGGATCAGCTTGGTTTTCAGGCCGCTTCCCCACATGCCCATTCGCTTTTCGATGGTACTCTTTATGAGGATCCGTATGAGGAGAAACATGAGGAGGAGGATGAGGAGGAGGTTTATATTCAGAATGACGATGACGGCCTTGTTTTCACCTACGGGCAGAAACTTCTCGAAGAACGGCAGGTGGGTCTGGACGTACATCAGGAAGCTGAAGACAGATATGATGGCGAGAGAAAAGTAGACCTCCCGCCTAAACCTCAGAACCCTGGATAGGAAGCTCATGGCCTTTAGTATACCTCACCCGATTACGGCAGCGAAGCTAAACTGCCGCCCTGACTCGTTTCTGCGGGCCGAAAAGAAGAGGTCAGGCCTGCAGCGGGTGCACAGGTCAAGGATCTGAATGTGCTTGACTCCGGCGGCTTTGAGGCCTTCCGCGTTCGCCTTCCGAAGGTCGAGGAACAGAGAGCCGTTTCGCCGGCCAACCACGGTCTCGCTGAACCCGACATCCGTAAAATGTCCCACCACATCCTGTCCCACCTCATAGCAGCAGGGTCCGATACAGGGACCGATCAGGGCCTGCATCAACGATGGCTCTGCTCCAAGCTCTGCCATCATCCGGACGGCCTTCCCTGCGATCCCGAGCACCGTGCCTCTCCAGCCCGCATGAACGATGGCCGCCATACGAGACCTCGCTTCGCACAATATCAGGGGCACGCAGTCGGCCGTTCTGATGATACCTGCCACCCCTTGTTGCATCATGATCAGTCCGTCGCCGGCCTTGGGGTCGTCCGTATCATCCTGGACCACATGAATGCCGTCTGAATGAACCTGCTCCATGGCGATGCAGTCGCGAAGGGAGAAGGTGGAAAGAAAATCATCCCCCTCACCCGGTCGGGAGGCAGGTGGAAGGGTCGACCTTGTGCAAAAGCCATGAATGATGCCCAAGGCCTCAACGTCCTGCATAGAAAAGTAGGAAAAGCTACCCGTCTGCTTTAGTCTGAAGGGGTTCACTTCCAAGGAATTCCTCGATGTCGTCCGGGATAGGGGCTTCGAGCATGATGCGTTTGTTCGACTGCGGGTGATCGAAGGATATCCGGTAGGCGTGGAGCAGGGGCCGCTCAACCTGTTTCCTGCGCTTCCCGCTATAGATTGGATCTCCGACCACGGGGTGGCCGATGGACGAGAGATGGACCCGTATCTGATGGGTTCTTCCTGTGGAGGGGTAGACCTCCACATAGCTACTGTCTGACAGTCTTTGGATCACCCTGTATCTCGACAGGGCATACCTGCCCCCCTTCCGGACAATAGCCATCCGTTTCCTTTCCTTCGGATGGCGGCCGATATCGCCTTCCACCGTGCCTTCCTCTTTTTTCACTACCCCCTCCACGACCGCCCGGTATACCTTCTCCACACTCCTGTGGTTGAATTGCCGGGAAAGGATCTCCTGTGTTTTGGAATCCTTTGCAAGGAGAATCACCCCGGTAGTATCTTTGTCCAGCCGGTGGACGATACCCGGCCTCTCAGTGTCTTCAAACCCTTCCCGCTCCCCGAGATAGCCGAGCATGGCATGGACAAGAGTCCCCCGGTAATGACCGAAAGAAGGATGAACCACCATACCTTTGGGTTTGTTTACCGCGAGAATCCAGTCATCCTCGTAGATGATGTCCAGGGGAATGGTTTCGGGGGAAAGAGACAGGGGCTCGTCTGAGACCAACTCCCCCTCAATCTCCATCGACTTCTTGACCTTGAGCGACGGCTTGAGGGGTTTGTTCCCGCTCCGCACGTGTCCACCCTCGATGAGCACCTTTATCTTGTTTCTGGTAAGTGACAGCTTTTCGGAAAGGAAGGTATCGATCCGAACATCATCCACGTCGACCAGGATATGGAACTTACGCTCCATGCCTCACGACGGTCTCGATGCCAGCCATGAGCACACCCTCCTCTGACTCCCGAACGGTTCTGAGATCGAAAAGGACGCGTTCCTTCTCGATGCGGGTGATGATGGGGACATCAAGCAAGCGAAGTCTCGATTCTAGCTGCTCGGCCGTGTGGTTTGGCGTTTCCAGGGCAAGTCCGAAGGAAGGGAAATAGACGTCGGGCATGGTTCCTCCCCCTGCCTCTGAGGCGAGCTCCACGACGGTCAGTCTGATCCCCGGGATCTTTTTTGTCAGCCGGCTGGCTATCTTGGCTGCCCTCCTCTTGAGGACCGTCGGGTCGGCAAAGATCATGCGGAAGATGGGGATCTCCTCCTTGACGGCATCCCTATTGAAATAGGCCACGAGGGTGGCCTCGATGGCCGCCAGGGTAAACTTGTCCGGCCGGATCGCCCTGGTCAAGGCGTTCTTCTTCAGTTTGTCGATATACTCCCGTTTTCCCAGTATGATGCCTGCCTGGGGCCCTCCCAGCAATTTGTCCCCGCTGAAAGAGATCAGATCGACGCCTTTCTCCATTTCCTGGACGATGCATGGCTCGTCCTTAACGGCCAGGCCGAACGGGCTGGTTCTGTCGGCGAGGGGGAAAAGAAGACCGCTTCCGGCGTCAAAGTAGACAGGGATATTGTGTTTCTTTCCAAGGGCGATCAATTGGGCCATATCCGTTTCGTGAACAAAACCTCTGATCCGGTAGTTGCTGCTGTGGGCCCTCATGATAAGCCCTGTCTCGGGGCCCAGGACAGCCTCATAGTCCTCGAGGTATGTCCGGTTGGTAGTGCCCACCTCTTTAAGAATAGCGCCGCTCCTTTCCATGACGTCAGGGATACGAAAGGAACCGCCTATCTCTATCAGCTCGCCCCGGGAGATGATCACCTCTTTCCCTTGAGAAAGGGTATTGAGGACAAGAAGAACGGCGGCGGCGTTATTGTTGACGATAAGGGCCCCCTGGGCCCCGGTGAGCCTCCGCAGAACGGAAAGACAGTGCTCGTATCGGTCGCCCCTTTTTCCGGCCCCTACATCGTACTCAAGATTACAGTAGTTGTTGGCCACCTTCATGATGGCATCCACGGCGGCCCGGGACAACATGGATCTGCCCAGATTCGTATGGATGATGACCCCGGTAGCGTTGATTACCGTTCTCAGGCCCGGTTTGACGGAATCCTGCACCTTCTTGGCCGTATCAGCGATGATCTTTTCGCTTGTGGGAAGGACCTCGACGGCCCCTTCCTTGATCGAAGAACGGAGCTCATCCAGGGTGATTCGAAGCATGTCCTTCGACAGGGTGGCAGGAAAGGAGGCGAGTCGCCGCTGCCATTCCTCATGTCTCAAGAGATCGTCGACTTTCGGTATCTTTCTTAATAGATCGCCAACCACATCCAACCTCGGGGGGAATGTCGTCCCAAAATCGTCCCATCTCGCCCAAGATGCCCAAGCGATCTCCGTAACCGTCACGGAAAATTTCGTGACTCCTCCGACGAGGGGGCTCAGGCAGCTTTGCTGTTCAAGGGTGCCACCGGGTACCCGCTTTGCGGGTGTACCAATGATTTGTAACACAGAAAGATCGCGTGATCAATAGCCTTTCCGAGTGATCAGGGGGCGATAGGCCTTGATTTTTGGGGCTTGTTAGCTTTAGATTGTTGCTTTGAGTGAGCCTTGCTCATGGAGGGGCCGTCAAAAGATGAGACTTCAAAGGTCTCGACCGTTTCAAGGTTTCAGTGGTCTGAGCCGTTCTATCCGTTGAAACGACACTCAAACCCTTCAAGTGGCTGAAACCGTTTTCCAGAGGGGCAACGTGAGCCCTATGATTTAGCAGGCAACGCCTGCGAGAAGGGGAAGCTCCATCCGGCTGATGCCGGTGGAGGGGGCAACGTAAGCCCCGATAATAAGCATGTTGATCGAACGATTCATAGGCCACATAGCCCGAAAGAAAAACACCTCCTATCTTCAGTTTTCGCCTTCCGCCAGCACCTCCCTCCCCGCCGGGCAAGGCAGAGTTCCTCTGCTCATGTACGTTCACGTGCCGTTCTGCGAAGAGCTTTGCCCCTATTGCTCGTTTAATCGGATCGTCTTTCAGGAGAACCTGGCTCGATCCTATTTCCAGGCTTTGCGCACAGAGGTCGAGATGTACAAGAGGCAGGGATACGATTTCGCCGCTGTATACGTGGGGGGGGGCACACCCACTTTGCTGATGGACGAGCTGACCGTAACCCTGCAACTTATAAAGAGGCTCTTCCCTATAAAAGAGATTTCGGTAGAAACCAATCCCAATCACCTCACGCCCTCCCATTTCAAGGCCCTGCAGGAGGTCGGCGTTAATCGTCTTTCGGTGGGGGTACAAACCCTCGACGATACTCTTCTGAAGGCAATCGGACGGTACCACAAATATGGCAGCGCAGCGGAGATCATCGGTCGCCTGCGATCCGCCCAGGGACAATTCGACACCCTCAACGTAGACATGATGTTCAATTTTCCCACCCAGACCAGGGAGGGCCTGGAGAGGGACGTGGCCACGCTCATGGGCCTCGGCGTCGACCAGATCACCTATTACCCTCTCATGGCGTCAGAGTACACCCGCGAGGTGATGAGCAGAAAAGTGGGTATCGTCGACGACAGAAACGAAAAGGTCTTCTACAACACCATCAGTCGTCTGCTGTCCACTGAGTATAGTCTGAGCACCGCCTGGTGCTTTTCACGGAATGATGCCATGATCGACGAATACGTGGTCAATTTTGAGGAGTACGCCGGCTTGGGAAGCGGCTCGATCGGCTACCTGGACGGTACCGTTTACGCTAACACCTTCGACATTCCGGACTATATTCGCAGGATTCAGAACGGCTCTTTCCCCTTGGTCGCAAAAAAGGTGTGTCCCCCGAAAGAGCGGCTCCGGTATGACTTCCTTATGAAGCTCTTTGGGTTGGAACTCGACCTCAAAGCATTGACAAAGAAAAACGGCGTGAGTGCCTACCGTTATTTGTGGCCTGAGATACTCTTTTTTCGACTTACCGGAGCCTTGACGAAACAGGGAGATAAGCTGCTTCTCACCGAAAAAGGTCGCTACTACTGGGTCGTCATGATGCGTGAATTCTTCATCGGCGTCAACAATTTCAGGGACTACTGCCGTAGCAAGATCGGCGCCTCATCGGCGTCGACGGTCTTGTAGCACGAACCACCCCGGGCCATCGCCTCAAGTTTCCAACAAATTGATGAGCCTTCGACGGTATTGTCGATAAACCCGGCCCACTTCGTCACTCTTCGCCTCTCCTGCACGAACTCGTCATTTTTTTCGTTAATAATAACGATTATATGAGCACGGACCTGGTTGGCATGGCCGTTGCTCTTATGCCTGTGTATCCCGAAAGGAGGATAATCAATGAAAAAGAAACTGATACTCGCATTGGTAAGCACGGCCCTTCTTCTCGCCTATCCCGCAGGGGGTTATGCGTGGCCCCAGGGCCGAGGCGGATACTATCAGCCCGCACCCCGCGTTACTCATCATCACAGTCATAGCGGTGGTAGCGACGTTGTCCCTTATTTGCTGGGAGGTCTTCTCGTGGGCGGTATTCTCGGCGCCGTTCTGTCCCGGCCGAGCTACCCGGCACCTGCCCCCGCGCCAACGTACACATACTCCGCGCCTTCTTATGGCGGCCAGGAGCCTCCGGGTCAGTGGGTAACGGTCCCCGGCAGGTGGGTGAATGGCAGATGGGTACCAGCACACGATGTCTGGGCTCCCATCAATCCTTAGACCGACGCACGATAGGATAGGGTCGCGGAGATCTGCCCCTTCCTCCTCCCGGCCCAACCCCTATCGTGAAACGGTACGTTCGGGGAAGGGGGATGCGTGATGCTTTTCTTCGGCCGCAGCGATGTTCCGGTTCATGCAGCGGTGGGTTCCGGCTAACAAGACAGGGATCCTGCGAAGAGTTGCTGGAGAAGATCCTGATTGACTCCGAGATAGCGGGCGTATTGCTTCACGTAGCCCTTCACGTAGACCTGATGAGGAAGAAGCTCCCATCGTCCTGCTTCAAGGGCCGCCACGACCGACTTTCGCACATATAGTGCCTCTGAAACATCCGACAGACTAATCGCTCGTTCTTCTCGCTCCTCCTTGAGCAGTCGTCCTATTTGTAGAAGATCAAATGACAATGGGTCCTCTCATGGAATCTGTCCTGGAATCGTTTAGCAAAGGACATGCCTGCGGAAAGGCAGACCGAGGGCGTTGAACTGCCCGTCTTTTTTAATGATTTCACTGCTCCATCACGGCCGAGCAATCTCGCGTGTGCGTTTTTGGACGACTGGTGTGCTGATAACACGACAACGTTCTCCGCTGCATGCCAACCTGCATCATCGATCCCCTGAGGAGTGATACAGAACCAGGGCAAACGCATTTGGACTCT
>DCUF01000061.1 GCA_002328485.1 Deltaproteobacteria bacterium UBA2221 | reverse complement strand
TAATTTATTTTGCGGAATGCTCTAGCGTTCAACAAAAACCGGTGAACGGCAGATATAAGGATAGCCGTGGCCCGCACAACTATTGCTTCTGATTGAACAGCGCCTTTCCTGCTTCCCATGCACGGGCAACTCGCTCGCCCACACTCCAGTAACCGTTGTCCGGCATGGTGAGCAAGAAGGGTTTCATCTTGGCCAAGTCAAGCTTTCCGTCGGTCAAGAACCGATCCTCTGTATAGGATTCGACAATCTCACCCACAAAGAGGTCGTTGGTCGGGAATTCACTGATACCATGGAGGCGACATTCGAGGCACAGGGGACATTGCTCGATCAGAGGTGCCGACTTTGTCTTTCCGAAGAACAGGTCAAACAAAGCAGACTTATCGATATTCTTCCCTGAAGCCATGCCGACAAAATCAGTTTTTTCAATCAGCTCTTGCCCTGGGAAATTGACGCTGAAACTCCTGGTTTGTCGGATACCCCTTGCCGTGTGGTGAGTCTTGTTTATGACGACCCCGATCAGGGGCGGATCAAGGTTCACCCGGGTCAGCCATGCAAGGGTCATGAAATTCGGCTTTTCGTCCACCATAACCCCTATGATGGCGACCGGCATAGGGTATACGAAAATCTGCGATCCCAGATTCACTTTGTCCATCGATGGCCCTTTTTTTCTGTTCTTTCCATTATAGCAGAAAGCGGGGGAGGGAGATATTGCAGCCTCAGGGCAGAGACCCGCTGGCGAGGGCACAAAAATAACCATAAGGCCGCGAGAGAACGCACACCTCTCGCCGTCATTTCCACACATCGCGAGGCAGGGCGTTCTCGGGGAGAAAAACGAGGGAAGACTGAGATTGAGATGGGAGAGACAGACTCTTGAAGATAGAAATCAACGCCCACCAAAACCCCTTCTTGTAGGTTTGGGTGGGAGCGCATTCTATCTTGTCACGCCGATAAATACCTTAATCGGCAGCAACTCACCGGCTGTTCCACTGTTTTCTCCGTTCGGCCTTAAGCCGCCTCTTCCTAGCCTCTCTCTGCTTGCGCCGCTCCCTTTCAGAAGGTTTCTCGTAGAAGCTTCTCTTCTTGACCTCTTTCAGGATGCCTTCTTTCTGAAGCATTCTCTTGAGGGCCTTGATAGCCTTCTCTATGTTGCCGTCATCTACATGTACATCCAAGCGCTTCTCCTACCATGTGCATTATCGATCTCCCCTGCCTTGAAAGGATTTATCGGGCCTACCGACTAACCTTCTTCCCCTTCTTTGACCATCTCTATTCAAGAGACCAAAAGAAAAACCGGAGGAAACCAAGTATAGCTTCTACGACAGAGGGAATCGCGACAAACGATTTTTATTATCGTACCATATCTATGAGCAAAAAAATACAAAAAAGTACGGGGGCTATGGCATCCAGAAGGTCCTGTTCTGCCGTCGTCCCTATCGGCCAAGCAGTAGTGTCGCCATCGCGAGAGCGGCCCCCACATCATCTGCACCGCCAACCGTGCTCTTCTTCTCTCTTGTATGCGTTCCTTATTTTGGCTAAAATAGCGTCATTTTGTATGATGATGACGCAAGAGGAGGACAGGCCATGACGGATCTCGCGGGTCGGACGGCACTCATCACGGGTGCAGGCCAAGGCATAGGGAGGGCATGCGCCCACGTTTTCGGGGAACGGGGGGCCAAGCTCATCCTCATGGATAAAAACCGTAAAACCCTTCCGGGGGTGGAGGCAGAACTGAAAGCCAAGGGCTACCACGTTCAAGCCCACATTATCGACCTCACCTATTCAAAACGCCTCACCAACCTGATGACCGAGATACGTAATAGGTCCCATGCGAATATACTCGTCAACAATGCCGGCTTTGACCGGCCGGGAGTAACGAGAAAGATTGATATGGGTGACTTTAACGCAGTGATTGGCATACACCTTGGGGTCCCCTTTCTGCTTATCAAACTGCTTCTCCCGGGTATGCGCGAGGACGGATGGGGAAGAATCATAAACATAAGTTCCGTCTACGGAACCTCAGGGGCCAAAGGCGAGGCGGCATACTGCGTGGCTAAGGCAGGCGTTATCGGCCTCACCAAGACGGTCGCCAGAGAGGCCGGCCTTGACGGCGTCACCGTAAACGCCATCGTCCCAGGGCTCATCAGGACGCCTCCCATGGAGAAGCTGCCGGACAAATACAAGGAGCCCATTATCGAACAAACGCTCCTGGGGAGGATGGGGGAACCGGAGGAAGTGGCACGGGTAGCGGCGTTTCTCGCCTCCGACGACGCCTCTTTCGTTACCGGAACCACCATAACGGTCTCCGGCGGTTGGGGCATATAGATACGGCCTGCGAGACTATTTCTCGTACTTCAAAAAGTGGTCGACGGTCTTTTGCAGTCCTTCCTCAAAGGAGATGTGAGGTTCCCAGGCGAGCATGTCTTTGGCCTTTGTTATGTCAGGACACCGTCTTCGCGGATCGTCCTCGGGCAGGGGTTCGAAGACAAGTTGCGACCGCGACCCCACAATCTCGATGATCTTCTCGGCAAGGGTTCTGATGGTTATTTCGTGGGGATTTCCAAGGTTCAAGGGGCCCGGGAATCCCGATAAACTCGGCTTCGTGTAATCGATCTCCCGGTCACATTCCCCCGTTTCGTAGTCCATCATCCTAATCATCCCCTCGATCAAATCCTCGACATAGCAGAATGAACGGGTCTGGGAGCCGTCCCCGTAGATGGTGATATCCCTTCCTCGCATCGCCTGGATAATAAAATTGGATACCACCCGCCCGTCGTCCGGCCGCATCCGTGGCCCATAGGTGTTGAAGATCCTTACGACCTTGATATCCACCTTGTTCTGCCTCAAGTAGTCAAAAAACAGCGTCTCAGCCACCCGTTTCCCCTCATCGTAACAACTTCTACGCCCAATAGGGTTAACGCTGCCCCAGTACTCCTCTGTCTGGGGGTGCATTTCCGGATTTCCATAGACTTCGCTCGTTGAAGCCTGAAGCACCCGGGCTCGCACCCTCTTTGCCAGGCCAAGCATGTTGAGGGCGCCAAGAACGTTAACCTTGGTTGTCTTTACGGGGTTGTACTGGTAGTGGATGGGACTGGCGGGACAGGCCAGGTTAAATATCCAGTCGACCTCGAGCAGAATGGCCTCGGTGATGTCGTGACGAATCAATTCGAAACCAGGGTAGCCCGTCAGATGGGAAATGTTTCGTCTGATACCGGTAAAAAAGTTGTCAAGACAGACGACGTCATGACCGTCCCGAAGCAGCCTTTCGCAAAGATGAGACCCGATAAAACCAGCTCCGCCGGTGACCAGAATGCGCTTGGGATGATCATAGGTGCAGTATTTATGCATTCGCCCTGTCACCACGGCCGATGCAGATGTAGGTAAAGCCCCGGCGTGTAAGATTAGCCGGGTTGTATTGGTTGCGCCCATCAAAAATCAAGGGCGTCTTCATGAGCGTCTTCATCCTCTCGAAGTCGGGTTCTCGGAAGGAAAGCCATTCCGTTAGCAGCAGGAGGGCATCCGCGTCTTTCAGGACATCGTACTGGTTTTGTCCAAAGGTGATGTTGTTGTTGCCCTCGAAGATTCGCTCTGAATTTTCTATGGCCTTTGGGTCATAGGCCGCACAGGTAACCCCCTGCTCGCTCAATCCCCGTAAGATCGTGATGGCCGGTGCCTCTCGTATGTCGTCGGTATTGGCCTTGAAAGCAAGACCCCAGACAGCAAAATGCTTGCCCTTGAGGTCGTTACCAAAGTGGTTCTTGATCCGATCCAGAAAGAGGATCCGCTGCCTCTGATTCACCTCCAGGACTTGCTCGAGGATCGAGAACTGGTAACCACAGTCATGGGAAGTCTTGATGAGGGCCCGCACATCTTTCGGAAAGCACGCACCGCCAAAACCTATACCAGGGAAGAGAAACTTCGGACCGATCCGAGAGTCGCTTCCTATGCCTCGCATTACCTTCATAACATCCGCCCCTGTTAGCTCGCACAGGTTCGCCACCTGATTCATAAAGGAGATACGCGTGGCCAGCATGGAGTTGGCCGCATACTTTGTCATCTCGCTCGATCGAAGGTCCATGGCGATGAGGGGAGCGCCGGTCCGCAAGAAAGGTGCATAGAGTTCCGAAAGGATCTCTTCCACCCTTCCGTCTTCGACCCCGATTACCACCCGTTCCGGTCGCATGCAGTCGTCCACCGCCATCCCTTCCTTGAGAAACTCAGGGTTCGACGCGATATCAAAGGGGATCTCCAGACCCCTCTCCCTCAACTCAGCCTTGATCACGTCCCTCACCCGCTCGCATGTCCCGACCGGCACGGTCGATTTCACGACGATGACCCTATATTTCTCGATGGCGCGCCCAATCTCCTTGGCTACCTGAAGAACATAAGAAAGGTCGGCGGCTCCATCCGTATCTTGGGGCGTATTTACCGCAATGCAGACGATAATACCGTGATCTACGGCCTCCTTGATACTGGTAGTAAACTCAAGCCTTCCCTCTCTTACGTTATTTTTTACGATCTCTTCAAGCTGCGGCTCATAGATGGGAATCCGACCTTGTTTCAGCCCCTCAATCTTGACCGTGTCAACATCCATACAGACGACGTGGTTGCCAGTCTCCGCAAAGCAGGCGCCTGTGACGAGACCGACGTAGCCTACCCCAATAAGAGAAATCCGCATGAATCCCCTCCTCCGTTCGAGTTAACTAACCCTAGTGCAGGGCACAAAGTCAAGGCCAAAAAAGGCTGATCCGGGCCAACCACAGGCGGGCCTCAGGACAGGCAGATTCCCTTGGTGCACAGGATTCGTTACAAGTCGCCTGCCCCGCCACCCCCGTGTTACCCCGAAAGCCCTTTCCCGCTCCTCCCCGCACTTAAGTCCGCCACTTCACTGTCTTTCCTGTTGATGCTCCCTCTTGTATATGCTATACTTACGGGATTTGAAAGTGGGTTTACCCCGCTTTTTTCGTTTAAAGGGTCCAAAGCAATGAGACGTGACGAAGAAATCATAAGGAAAGTGACGGAGATTGTTGCGCCGATTCTTCGGGATGAACAGATCGAACTGGTGGATATTGAGTTCTATCCCACCGGGAGACGTTGGGTGCTAAGGCTCTTTATTGACAAAGAGGGGGGCGTCCGGCTTGAGGATTGCGAGCATGCAAGCAGGGAGATCGATCGTCTTCTGGACGTAGAAGATGTCATCGATCATCCTTATGTTCTGGAGGTCTCGTCTCCGGGTCTCACACGGCCCCTCAAGCGGAAAGAGGATTTTGACCGAGCCGTTGGAAAGAGGTGCAGGATCATAACCAATGCACTTATAGAGGGGAAAACGGAGTTCACAGGTGACCTGGTCGCCTCCACCGAGGAGGAGGTGCAGGTGAAAGATGGACTCCATATGTACAGCATACCGGTGTGTGCTATTAAAAAAGCAAATCTGGCATTCCAGATGTGAGGGCGCATGTACTTTGATCTGAATTACGTCATTGAGCAGGTAGGAAAGGAGAAAGGGATCCCCAAGGAGATTATCGTTGAGACCTTGGAAGAAGCCATCCTCTCCGCCTCAAAAAAGAAATTCGGGAATCACCTGGACCTGGAGGCCCGTTACAATTACGAGCTCGGCGAGATCGAGGTCTTCCGATTTAAGACGGTTGTGGACGAGGTACAGGACCCCGACATGGAGATATCCGTAGAGGAGGCGAAACTGCAGGATCCTGAGTGTATAATGGGTGATAGCATCGGCATCAAGATGGATACCTCGTCTCTCGGAAGAATTGCCGCCCAGACCGCAAAACAGGTCATCATGCAGAAGGTGAGAAACGCCGAGAGCGATGTCATATACAACGAGTTCAAAGACAAGAAGGGAGAAATCGTCACCGGAGTCGTTCAGAGGGTAGAGAAGAACCACTACGTTATCAATCTGGGAAAAACCGAGGCCCTCCTCTCATTTAAGGAAGTCATCCCGAACGAGGTTTTCAGGCGAAGAGATCGGGTGAAAGGATACATACTGGATGTCGAGAAGAGCCAAAGAGGATGCACCATCCTGCTCTCGAGGACCCACCCCGGTTTTCTGGTTAAGCTCTTTGAGCTCGAGGTCCCAGAGATTCAGGAAGGTATTATAAGGGTGCTGAGCGCTGCCCGGGAACCGGGCGAAAGGGCAAAAATAGCCGTCTATAGCGGGGACTCCAATATCGATCCGGTCGGCGCTTGTGTGGGCGTCAAGGGCTCCAGGGTGCAGGCGGTGGTGCAGGAGCTTCGGGGCGAGAAGATCGATATCATCCCTTGGAGCAAAGATCCGGCTAAATTTGTCTGCAACGCCCTCGCTCCTGCACGGGTTTCGAAGGTCTATATCAACGAAGAAGAACATGCCATGGAGATCATTGTCCACGACGACCAGTTATCTCTGGCCATTGGGAAGAAAGGGCAAAACGTCCGCCTCGCTTCACGGCTTACCGGCTGGAAGACAGACATCAAGAGCGAAGCTGAGGTGGAGAAGACTTCCCGCAAGGTAATTGATGATCTGGTGAGTATGCTCAAGATCAATGAAATACTCGCCCGTATTCTCTTTGATGAGTATCTCCGTGACATGCGTGACATAGCAAGGCTCAGTCCCGAAGAGATGAACAAGATCACTAGCATCTCGATTGACGACTGTGCACGGATCATCGATTCGGCAAAAGCAATACTCACCGAAACAGAGCAGAAGGCAGCAGAGGAAGAGCCCACGAAGTCGGAGGAAGGTGAAGCTCAGGGGGAACCCACGGGGGAAATGGCAGAAGCCGAATTGCAGCCGACTTCAGAAGAATCAACCTGAGAAAGGGCATCCGCAAGTCATGATCGTGGCGGGGATAGTCGACCAGCGACGAGGATGCGCTAAAACGGGCGGGCTGCCGGGGATAAAGGCTTACAGCATTACGGAGGTTTGAAGGCATGGCGAAGATTAAGATAACCACCCTCAGTGATAGGATGAAGGATGACGAAATCTTATCAAAGCTCAAGAGCATCGGGGTCAAGATAAAGGATAAGGAGAAAGAGAAGGAAGGACAGCCCCAGAAAGAGGTTGCCGAAAAAACGACGGCTTCCGGAGAGACTGTCATTGAAAAAAGGGTGGCGTCCACGGTTATCAGAAGAAGGGTTCAACGTCCACAGCCGGAGACGGAAAAGGAAAAAACTGCCGTCGAAACCAAAGAAATGCCGAGCCTTGAGGAAACCCCCACAGAAGTGCGGAGAGTCAGAAGAGAACCCGTCGGGGAGGGAAAAACCGCAAAGACTGCAGAGCCTGTCCGGCACCCGGAAGACGGCGGGGTTGAGCTGGTACGTATCCAAGAGGATGTGGGGGGCGATAAGACCATCGACGTCCAGCCGGAGATTCAGGAGGGGGCCCCTGAGATTCAGCAGAAGATGGAGGCCCAGGCTGCCGAGACGACGGCGGCAGAGCAGGCAAGCCCCGAAATCCGTGAGGCAGTTGAACAGGTTGAGGAAGAACCGGTTAAAACCGACATGGAAGGCATGGCCCAGGAGAAGCAGCAGGAGATCACACGGGCCCTCGAAGAGGCCTACAAGCAGGACCTCCATAAGGAATTTCCCCTCGTGGAAGAGGGTGAGGAAGAGGAACGACAGAAGAAGAAGGTCGAGCGACTTCTGAAGAAAATGGAGGAGGAGGAACAGGAAACCACCAAGGGCGTCAAGAAGAAAGGAGTCCTCAAAAGAAAGGTTGTCATCAAGGAAGAGGAGCTCTATGCCTTTAGGCGCCAAAAGGGAAAGACGTTACCCTTCAGGCACCGGGCCGGGCGGCGGGATGAGGCGCGACACGAAGACGACAAACGACTGGAACAGAAACAGTCCCGGAAGGTCAGGATCAGTGATGAAATCCAGGTCGGCGAACTTGCCAAGAGACTGAGCGTCAAGTCCCAGGATGTGATAAGCCGCCTCCTTTCACTCGGTATCATGGCGAACATCAATCAGAGCGTCGATTACGATACGGCCTATCTTGTTGCGAATGAACTCGGTTATGAGGTGGAAAAAATCGTATCCATGGAAGAAGAGTTCCAGGCCATGGAGGCGGAACAGAAGGAGGCTGAGGTTGATGCCAACATGAAGCCGCGGCCGCCTGTCGTAACCGTTATGGGACACGTCGACCACGGTAAGACCCTGCTTCTCGATACCATCAGAAACACGAACGTCGCGGAGAGAGAGGCCGGCGGCATCACACAGCATATCGGCGCCTACCTTGCCAATGTAAATGGAAAGCACATAGCCTTCGTCGATACGCCCGGCCATGAGGCCTTTACGGCGATGCGCGCCCGGGGGGCCCTCGTCACTGATATCGTCATCCTCGTTGTTGCGGCTGATGACGGTGTTATGCCTCAGACCATCGAAGCCATCAATCATGCAAAAGCCGCCAAGGTTCCTATCATCGTGGCTATCAACAAGATCGACAAAGAGAACGCCAATCCTGATAGGGTCCTCAGAGAGCTTTCTGACCATGGCCTGGTGCCCGAAGAATGGGGCGGCTCGACCCTCATGGCAAAGATCTCCGCCAAGAAGAAGATTGGGATCGAAGAGCTTATGGAGCTGATCATCCTTCAATCAGAGATGCTGGAGTTGAAGGCCAACCCGGACAAGCTGGCGAAGGGTATTATCATAGAGTCGGGTCTTGACAAAGGTCACGGACCGGTGGGAACGGTAATCATCCAGGAAGGAACGCTCAATATCCATGATCCTTTCGTTGCGGGCACGACCTTTGGCAGGGTGCGTACCCTGGTGGACGACAAGGGAAAGAGGACGCAGAAGGCCGGTCCTGCCACCCCTGTGCTGGTCGTGGGTTTCTCCGAGGTGCCGCGGGCAGGTGACCCCTTTGTGGTTACTACCGAGGAACGGTATGCCCGAGAACTCTCCAAACACCGGCAGGAAAAGATGCGGGAGAAGGAGATGGCTAAGAGTTCGAGGGTTACCCTCGACGAACTCTATTCACGAATGGGCGAGTCTGAGAAACTCACCCTCAACGTCATCCTCAAAGGCGATGCCCGCGGGACCGTTGACGCCATCAACGACGCCTTGACAAAGCTGTCCACAGAAGCGGTGGAGATACAGATCATTCATGCCGGGGTGGGTGCCATCACCGAAACGGACGTGAACCTGGCCATGGCATCGGGGGCCGTCATTATTGGCTTTAACGCAAAGACAATGCCCAAGACTCAGGCCTTGGCCGATCAGGAACACATTGAGATCCGGACCTATTCGGTCATCTACGACATGATTGACGACATGCGTAAGGCCATGGAAGGTATGCTTGCGCCGAAGATCGTTGAGGTGAAGATCGGAAAGGCAGAGGTGAGAAAGGTATTCACCGTATCAAAGGTGGGCACCATCGCCGGCTGCGGCGTAACGGAGGGAAAGGTCACGAGGAACGCCATCGTGAAGGTTCTGAGGAACGACAAGATAGTGTTCACCGGCAAGCTTGCGTCTCTAAAACGCTTCAAAGACGATGCGAAAGAGGTGCAGGCGGGATATGAGTGCGGTCTCAATGTCGAGGGTTTTAATGACATCCGCGAAAGCGACACCCTCGAGTTCTACGCCGAACAGGAAGAAAAGCAGACACTCGATGGCTAACATATATGATGGTTGTGGGCATTTCAAGGGTAGATGTCTTTCTGTCCGAGAATCATTCACTCAAGGACAAACGGCAGGCGGTGCGAAAGATAGTCGAGAAAACACGCTCCAAATTCAGCATTTCGATCGCCGAGGTAGAAAGGACAAATCTGTGGCAAAGGGCGACAATCGGTTTTTCTGTGGTGGGTTCCACCGCTGATCATGTTCACAAGGTCATCGACACCATTCACGAATTCATCGAGTCTCTATATATAGGCAAAATAATAGACACAAAAACGGAGATAGTGGTTGTAGGCGATGAGGTATAGACGGCAGCGTATGCAGGACCTGTTTCGGGAGGAGATCTCAGAGATCATTCAGAGGGAGATCAGAGACCCGGGGCTTGGTTTTATTACCATATTGGATGTGAAGCTTTCCGAAGACCTGAAGTATGCGAAGATATTGTATTCGGTATACGGCAGCGACGAGGAGAAGCAGAAGACCGTTGAGGCCCTGAAAAGGGCCAGAGGCTATATCAAGCATCTTCTGGGAAAACGGGTGCAGTTGCGGCTTATGCCCGAGATTACCTGGGAGATCGACACACAGCAGGACAAGATCGATAAAATCGAAAAGATCCTCGAGGATTTGAGCCATGCACCAGAGGGTTAAGGATCTGGTCGATCGGGGAGATCGTTTTTTGATAGCAACCCATATCGATCCGGACGGGGACGCCCTCGGCTCGGCCTTTTCGCTCTGTTTCGCTTTGAATGAGCTCCATAAAGAGGCCTGGGTTTATCTGAGGGATTCTGTGCCCTACCAATATGAATTTCTCCCGAAGCCAAGAACGGTATTAGGGCCCACGGATTTGACCCGCAATGGGTTCGACGCCTTTTTCATCCTTGACTGCGGCGACCTCCGACGGATCGGAGATGAGTTGCAGAGGTTCAGGGGCAACTGCTTCACCGTCAACATCGACCATCACGATACCAACGAGGCCTTTGGCCAACTGAACATTCTGGACGACCGGGCCTCGTCCACGGCAGAGATCCTCTACGGAATCCTGAAGGCCCTGGACGTTCCTTTTACGCGGGAAATGGCGGTCAACATCTACACAGCAGTCTTCACGGACACAGGCTCTTTACGCTATCCCAACACGAACGCTCTTGCTTTCTCCATCTGCCAGGAGATGGTACAGCGTGGCGTTGTTCCCTCTGAAGTAGCCTCGGGCATCTACGAGAATCATCCCAAGGCCAGATTCGATCTTCTCTGCCTCGCCTTGGCGACCTTGCGGACCCATAAAAACGGTCGGCTGGCGACCATGCATGTCACCAAAGAGATGTTTGACAAGACGAGAACCTCCAAGGAGCACACGGAGGGTTTTGTGGAAGATCTGAAGGAGATGCGAGGGGTCGAGGTCGCGCTCTTCGTGAGACAGATCGGCCCGACCCGGTTCAAGGCGAGCATGAGAGGCAAAGGCAGTGTCGATCTTGCCGCAGTAGCAAGGTCGTTCGGAGGGGGCGGCCATAAGAACGCCGCCGGCTGCACGGTCGAAGGCCCACTCAGGCAATCCCTAAAAACTCTGATAGAGGCAATACCCTTATGACAATGGATGGCTTCTTGATTATCGACAAAAGTCCGGGCATGACATCTTTTCAGGTGATTAAAACCCTGAAAAAGATCTGTCCCTTCAAAAAGATCGGCTACATCGGCACTTTGGACAGAAATGCGGGGGGGATACTCCCTGTCGCCATGAACGAAGCTGTGAAGCTGATCCCTTTTCTGGAAAACGGCCGGAAAAGGTATCTTGCAAAATTTGTCCTGGGCATCACCACGGATACCCTCGATCTTGAAGGAACCGTGACAAGCCAAAGTGAACCCCCGGTCTTCGAAGAATCGGCTCTGAAGGAGGTCCTTTCTAGGTTTCAAGGCAAGATAATTCAAAGAATTCCCATGTATTCGTCAAAAAAGATCGGGGGAAAGCCTCTCCACAGGCTGGCGAGAAAGGGCGTGGCCATGGAAGCCCCCACAAAGGAAGTGGAGGTACACGACATCACATTCCTCAACTACGCCCATCCCTACATCGAGGTTGATATCACATGCTCCAAGGGAACCTACATACGGGCCATCGCCAATGACGTGGGACAGATTCTGGGCTGCGGTGCCACGCTCCATTCACTGAAACGGACGCAACATGGGGATTTTACCCTGGACAAGAGCACCCTGCTTGAGTATTTGCACATGAAGCAGGATGTAGTAAAATACTTGCTGTCCCTAAACGACGTGCTCAGCGGTTTCAAGGAACTGACCGTGGAGCCTTCTTTGGAGAAGTTTCTGAAAAACGGAATGCCTATTCCGCTGACAGGAGACTCAAAAGACTGGAAGCAGGATCAGTACGTGAAATTGACCAACACGAGCAATAGACTGATCGGGATCGGGAGAGTCGATACGATTACGAAGACCGTCAGGACAAGAAGACTAATAAACGGTTAAGGAGGCACAATCAAATGGCGTTAAACCCCGCACAGAAAAGGACAGTTATCGAGGGCTACAAGGTTCACGAAACGGATACAGGCTCTCCTGAAGTTCAGATTGCCCTTCTCACTGAGAGAATCAAATCCCTCACCGAGCATTTCAAGAAGTTCGCCAAGGACCACAACTCCAGACGCGGCCTGCTGATCCTCGTAGGAACCAGAAGGAGACTACTCAAGTATCTGAAAGAGACAAATGTTGATCGATACCGCAAACTGATTGAGAGACTCGGCTTGAGAAAGTAACTAAAAACTAACTGAGGAAGGAACAAATAAAATGGAATCATCTGTAACGATCGACTATTTCGGTCGGCCATTGACTATTAGTACGGGAGCAGTTGCAAAACAGGCAGACGGGAGCGTTCTCGCAAGGTATGGAGATACGGTTGTCCTTGTCACGGCGGTTGTCAATAAAGACCGAGAGGAAGATGATTTTCTGCCTTTAACCGTTAATTACCAGGAAATGCAATACGCNNGGCTTTTTCAAGAGGGAAGGAAGGCCGTCCCAAAGCGAGATCCTCGTGGCACGTCTTATTGACCGTCCCTTGCGGCCGTCTTTTGCGAAGGGTTTTCATAAAGAGGTGCAGGTTGTAGCCACTGTTCTCTCAGCTGATCAGGAAAATGATCCGGCGATCCTGAGCATGGTCGGCGCCTCGGCGGCCTTGACCGTTTCTCAGATCCCCTTCCTTGGTCCCTTAGGGGCAGTGAAGATAGGGAGAAGAGATGGCGAAATCGTCATCAATCCGACCTCTCTGGAAGATAGTGATATGGATATCGTCGTGGCGGGCAGCAGAGACGCCATCATGATGGTCGAGGGTGGAGCCGAATTCGTGAGTGGCCCGGACATGATTGAGGCCATAGATTTTGCCCATCGCAGCATGCTGCCGCTGATAGAGATGCAGGAGCGGCTCAGGGAGAAGGCCGGCAAGCCAAAATGGCAGGTTATCGAGGCGATCCTTCCGGAGGATTTCAAGGCTGAGGTAAGAAATGCCGTGGAATCGGATCTCGTCGAGGCCTTTGCCATCCGCCCAAAACTGGAGCGGGGAGCAAAGGTGAGCGAGGTAGGACGTGGCCTGGTCGACAAGTACCCCGACGAACAAAAATCCATGGCGCGGAAGTCGGTTGACCAGATCGGCAAAGAGGTGATGCGGAAAACCCTATTTGAGACCGGGAAGAGGATAGACGGAAGAAACCCCGACGACATCAGAAACATCACCTGTCAGGTAGGGATCTTGCCCCGCACCCACGGTTCCGCCCTGTTCACGCGGGGGGAAACGCAGGCCCTCGCTATAACCACCTTCGGAACAGCCGATGACGAGCAGAAGATTGAGTCCCTTCACGAAGGAGAGCGGTATAAGAGCTTTCTCCTCCATTATAATTTTCCACCTTTCAGTGTTGGCGAGACAGGCCGCATGGGGGCCCCGGGTCGGCGGGAGATCGGCCATGGACATTTGGCAGAGAGGGCCCTACTCCCGATCATCCCCCCCAAGGAAGACTTTCCCTACACCATACGTGTTGTCTCGGAGATCCTGGAGTCAAATGGATCATCCTCCATGGCCTCTGTCTGTAGTGGGTGTCTGTCTCTCATGGACGCCGGTGTTCCCGTAAAGGAACCGGTCGCAGGTATAGCCATGGGCCTCATCATCCAGGACGGCAAGTTTGTGATTCTGAGTGATATTCTCGGCGATGAAGACCATATGGGTGATATGGACTTCAAAGTGACGGGATCACGCGATGGCATCACGGCCATCCAGATGGACATAAAGGTCAAGGGTATCACCAAAGAGATCATGTCCAAGGCCGTAGAGCTTGCTCAGGCAGGCATCGGTCGAATCCTGGATATCATGACCCAAACCCTCGGCAAGCCTCGGGAGTCCTTTTCTCCCTATGCCCCGCGTATCTGGACCATGAAGGTAAGACCTGAGAAAATCCGCGAGGTGATAGGCCCGGGTGGGAAGATGATCAAGAGCATCGTCGATCAGACCGGTGTGAAGATTGACATTGAAGATACGGGAATCGTCACCATCGTGTCTCAGGATGAGGCATCGGCCAACGAAGCCATCGAGCTGATCAAGAGGATCACCAAGGATATCGAGGTGGGGAGCATCCACCTGGGCAAGGTCAAGAAGGTTGTTGATTTCGGAGCAATCGTGGAGATAGCCCCCGGTCTTGACGGTCTGGTGCACGTTAGCCAGCTCTCCGACGCCTATATCAAGCGGGTAACGGATGTGGTCAAGGAAGGGGACGAGATCTACGTCAAGGTTATCGACGTGGAGCAGAATGGAAGAATAAGGCTTTCCCGGAAAGCCGCCATGAAAGAACAGGGACAGACAGAGGCGCCTAAGGGACCGGCGGAGTAAATGTATAAAAAAACGGTCCTCGGAAACGGACTCACTGTCGTCACCGAAACACTCCCCTACTTTCCGACTGTCTCCCTGGGGCTTTGGTGGAAAACAGGCAGCAGAGACGAGACATCGGAGGTAAACGGGATCTCCCACTTCATCGAGCACATGCTGTTCAAAGGCACGAAAGGTCGAACAGCCTATGACATCGCCCGAGAGGTGGATGCGGTGGGCGGGAGTCTAAATGCCTTCACGGGCAAGGAATACACGTGCCTCTATGCCCGTATGCTGCGCAGAGACATGCTCCTCGGTCTCGACATTATCTGCGACATGTACAAGAACTCCCTTTTCAGGGAAGAGGATATCGAGCATGAGAAGCAGGTAGTGATTCAAGAAATCAAGATGATTGAGGACAATCCGGAGGAGTATATATTCGATATCTTCAATTCCGGCTACTACAGGGATCAGGCTCTCGGCTTGCCTATCTTGGGCTCGGTGGAAAATGTGGAGGCGCTCACCAAGGATATGCTTCTCGACCGCTTCATCAACCGCTATTCCCCAGCCAATGCCATTATGACTGCAACGGGCCGCTTCGATCACGACGTGCTCGTGGCCGAAATTGAAAAGCGGATGTCCGATCTGCCGGCGTTCAGTATAGGGACGGACACGACAGCGACACCGGTAAGTCACACAACCATCGATATCCGAACCAAGGATCTCGAACATACATACGTCTGTATAGGAACAGATGGAACCGGGCAGACGGACGGGAGAAGATACCCTCTGTATGCCCTCAACACCATTGTCGGTGGGAGCATGAGCTCCCATCTCTTTCAAGAAATCCGTGAAAACCGCGGCTTAGCTTATAACATCTTCTCTTACGTTAACTGCTTTCGTGACGTGGGAACCTTTGGCATCTCTACATCCACCTCCGACGACCTTATCCCGGAGGTGATCGGATTGATAAAAGACGAGATGGAGACAATCCGACGGTCCAGCGTTTCCGACGGGGAGCTCGCTTTCGCCAAAGAACATATCAAAGGCAATTTTTTTATGTCCCTTGAAAGTTCGGAGGCCAGAATGGGGCGTCTCGCCAAGAACGAGATCTACTTCGAACGCTATATTCCACTAAAGAGCACTCTTCAGGAGATCGAAAAGATCAAAAAACCGCAGCTTGAAGAGATGGCCGAGATGGTCTGCGGCGATCTCTCAAAAATGTCTCTCGTGGTTCTCGGTCCTGTTGACGAAGGCAAGATCAGGGAGCTTTGGAACAAATAGACGTCTATATCCTACGAGCGGATGGGGTGCTACTCCCCGAATACGCGACGCCCTCTTCGTCAGGGATGGACCTTCGTGCCCATCTCAATAAGCCCCTCGAATTGAAATCCATGGCCCGAGCCCTTGTGCCGACCGGCATTCGGGTAGGCATACCAACCGGCTGCGAGGCCCAGATCAGGCCCCGAAGCGGCTTGGCCCATCAGTTCGGCGTAACGGTCCTCAATACACCAGGCACCATCGATGCTGATTACCGAGGAGAGATCAAGGTCCTTTTGATAAACTTCGGGGTCGAACCATTTGTGATTCACAACGGTGATCGGATTGCCCAGATGGTCTTTCAGAGAACCTTAAGAGTATCATGGCACGAAAAAGACGAGCTGCCTGATACCCTCCGCGCGGAGGGAGGATTCGGTTCCACAGGAAGACGATGAACTTCTACAGCGAACTGGATTACTTCCTTATGCACCTGACCTCGGAACAGGGGGCATCGGCCCATACGGTTGAGGCCTACAACCGGGATATCCTCGTATTCATCACCTTTCTCGAAGATCATGGCCTCGATTTCCCCGGTACCGCAGATCTTGAGCGTTTCCTCGGTTTCTTGAGAAGTACCGACAAGAAGACAAGAAGTGTTGTCCGAACGGTCTCCGCCCTGAGAAGCTTTTTTGCCTTTCTGATGCGCGACGGAAAGATCGCGGTCAATCCGACCACGGAAATAGATATCCCGAAATTCAAAGCGCCCATACCGCACGCGCTGAGCGAAGAGGAGATGGCCCGTCTCTTCAGTCTCCCCAAGCCCGAAAAGACGGCGTTGCGAGACCTCGTCATTCTTGAGTTGCTGTATGCTACGGGCCTGCGGGTTTCGGAACTGATAAACCTGAAGAAAAGTGATGTCAATCTCGAAGCGGGGTTCGTGATTGCCTATGGAAAAAGGTCGAAGGAACGTGTCGTTCCTCTTAATTCCCATGCACGGTCCACCCTAAAGTCCTATATGGAACGCATCGATCCGACCGTTTCCTTTCTTTTTCCTAACGGCAGGGGTGGCGTCATTACCAGGCAGGCGGTCTGGAAGCTCCTTCGCCAATATGGCCTCAAGATAGGCGGGGTCAAGATTTCTCCTCACACCCTCCGCCATACCTTTGCGACCCATCTCCTGGAGGGGGGCGCCGATCTCAGGTCGGTCCAGCTCTTGCTTGGTCATGAGGATATCTCCACAACCCAGGTATATACCCACGTGGACAAGAAACGCCTTAGGGAGCTGCACAAAAAATACCACCCGAGGGGATAGAGAAGAGGCGCTTCCCCGGCGGCGCTACCTGCACAGGATCATCCCTTCAGATTCAGTCGAACTTCTGTGGTCCCATCACCTGTTGACCTGGGAGTAAAGCCGAGCTTCATGGCCAGGCTCACCATTTTTGTGTTTTCACTGAGCATTTCTCCCGAAATCTCCCCAAGGCCTTTTTCCTTCCCTATGTCGATAAGCATCCTCAACAGTTTGTCGCCCAACCCCTTCCTCTGGTAGCGATCGTGGACGAGAAGGGCAAATTCAGCCGAATCAAAATCAGGGGTCATGGCAAGCCTCCCAACACCTATCATCCTTTTCTCCCCCCCTTCCCTTATCTCAGCGACGATGGCGATATGTCTGTAGTAGTCTATGTTACAGAAACGGATAAGCCAGTCGTGGGAACGAATATCTTTCACGGGCCCCAAAAGGCGCATTCTTATCGTCTCGTGATCCAACGAGGCAAACATCTCCTGTTCCAGCGGCTCATCCTCCGGTTTTATCGGTCTCAGAAGCACCTTCAGCCCGTCCCAGGTCCGCCATTCCGTAATGTACTGCCTGGGATAAGGTTTGATGACCAGATGCGGGTATCCGGAAGGTTGCTCTCCATACTCCCTGTCCAGAGCCATTCGTACACCGAGAGCGTGGGGTCTCCCCTTCGCGATGGCCAACGGATGGACAACGATCTCGGCGAATTCCGGAAAGTCGACGATCAGATTCGAAAAGTTGACGATAAGCTCCTCAAGTTGCTCAAAATCAGCGGGCTCTTTCGTCCGAAAGCCGCGGAGGAGGGTGTACGCCTTCGTTTCCTGAATCAGCATTTTTGCCAGCGTCTGGTTGAGAGGTGGAAGGGCGATAGAAACCTCCCGAAAAAACTCACTTGCCAACCCTGCCAGGCCCAATAGCACTATAGTGCCGAACTTCCTGTCCTTTCTCGCCGCCAAGGTGAGCTCATAATCGATGTTTTCAATCAGGGGCTCTACGGAAAGACCCTCTATCTTTGCGAGGGGGACCCGGTCATGGAGGACCCTTGGAAGAATGTCCCACGCCTGTCTGATCGCATCCGAGGATCTGACGTCCAGCATCACACCGCCAACCTCACTTTTTGTTGCGATGTCAGGTGATATCACCTTAACGACAACAGGATAGCCTATCCTCTCACCGATGCTCACCGCCTCGTCCGAATCTCTTGCCACACAGGCGGTGGCAACGGGGATCCCGTAGCTTGCGAGAAGATCCTTCGACTCCTTTTCGTTGAGAACCCATCTGCCCTCGTCCCGCATCCGTCTGATGCTCCCTTTCAATGCCTCTTTGTCGGATGGGAGGTGAAGGGGCAACTCAACCGGGGTTTCATAAAGGTGATCCAGATTCCGTCTTCGCCTGTACATCAAGGCGTAGGTCTTGGCCGCATCCTCTGGCGTCTTGAAGACGGGGATGTCGTGTCTGACGAAGATCCTCCTCCCCGGCTCGGCCTCCCTCCCCCCCATCCAGGCGGCTATGACGGGCTTTGTGGTCTTTGCAGCCAGACGGGCAACCTCTCGTGCAAGCTCTTCGGACGGGGTAGATCCCTCTGGAACATGAAAGACAAGCACTCCGTCTACTGCGGGGTCGCGTAAACAGGTTTCGAGCGATCTCGTGTATCTTCCAATGTCTGCAAAGGCCAGGAGGTTAACTGGGTTGGTAGGCCTCCAGTGGGGCGGCAGAAACTCTCTCATCTCCTGCAGGCTCATGTCCGAAAGCCTCGCAAGTTCACTTCCCAGTTCCTTGAGGGCGTCGATGGCTGCAAGCCCCAGCGGTCCTGCATTCGTAATAATAGCAACCCTCGGTCCTCTCGGTAGCCTTTCGGAATCCAGAATCCGGGCGCTATTGAATAGTTCGGCTATATCTCTGACCCTCAGAATACCGGCCCTTCGGAAGGCTCCGTCGTATATCTCGTCATCTCCTCCGGGTCCCAGGGAGGAAAAGATGTCTTCTGCCCCAAGGCTAAACCGGCCGGGTTTCAAAACGATGATGGGTTTCCTGCTGGCGATCGCGCGCGCCGCGCTCATGAACCGTCTTGTATCCCCCACGGTTTCCATGTAAATCAGCACGCTTTTTGTTGCATAGTCGTCGGCAAGAAAATCGATGAGGTCTGCCAAGTCCACATCAATCATGGAGCCAAGGGATGCAACCATACTGAAGCCGATTCCGCTATTGGCAGCCCAATCGACAATGGCGGCGCATAATCCCGCATTCTGGGACAAGAAACCGATATTTCCCGGACATATGACGCTCCTGAGAAAGGTCGCATTCAAACCGGTCAAGGGCCTTACAAAACCTGCAGACTCAGGACCCAGGAGCCGCATCTGGTATTTCTTCCCAGTATCCTTTATCCGGCCTTCAAGCCTCTTCCCCTCTTCCCCTATCTCCCCGAAGCCCCCGGAGACGATAACCACCCCGTTCACGCCGCTCATTCCACACTCCTCGACTATCGCCGGAACGGTTCGGGCTGGCGTGGCGATAATGGCGAGATCCACGTGCTGAGGGATCATCCCGACGCTCGGATAGGCTTCGATTCCCAAAACGCTCTTCCTCGCGATACTGACAGGGCAGATATCGACACCTTCCAAGGACAGAAGGTTTCCCATAATTGTCCGCCCGATAGTACCGTTTTTTTCCGTTGCACCGATGAGAGCTATAGTTTTGGGATTAAGCATCCTTCTTAGGTCATTCATGGCTGACTTCACTGCTTCCCGCTCCTGTACGTGATTTCTCTAGGCAGGATTGTAACACGTCCCTTGCAGCGGTGTCAGGATAGAAAGAAACTTTCCTTCTCGGAAGAAATCTTTCCTTTCCTTTGGCGCTGTCAACTGGCTGCTCGTGTCATAGCGCAGGGTTTACTTAGTGAAAGGTGCTGGCACGATCATTGCTTTTATTGCCTCAAAGATACGTAACCCAGGACATCAAAGAGTGGTATCCTTTGTGAGAATGATGCGATGTACGGCTATCCCAAGCGGTTATCACGATTATGGCCTTTTCGGGAGGAGTTGGTACTGATGGCTGCAGGCAGAGGGCCCAAGAGAAGACGTGACCAGTGGAAAGCAACTGGTAGAATGATTACACTCACATTGAGGGAGGAGCTTGCATGGCCATAGTCGGTTTCACCGAGTACGCAACGGAAGATCGTGAGAGATACAATAGACTACGATGGTGGCTTGGGATGACGTGGGGAGATATGCTGGACAAGGCCTCGGATATCTATCCCGACAGGATCGGTCTTGTGGATGGCACCGGCAGTTGGACCTATGGCCAACTCCGCGAAAAGGTCGACCGGCTGGCAATCAGCTTGATGCAACTTGGCATTAAGCCAAAGGAATGGGTCCTCCTTCAGTTTCCCAACTGGCACGAATACGTGGTGGCGTTTTTTGCGGCACAGAAGATCGGGGCACTGACCCTCCTTCTGATCCCGAGACACAATCAGTCCGAGATCAACTATTTGTCCACCCTCACAAAACCGGTGGCGTGGTTGGTGCCCAAAAAGCACGGCAAGACTAAATATGAGCCCATAATTGACGATGTTCTCAAGGAAAATCCACAACTTAAACATGTCATCCTGGTGAGGACCGGCAAGAACGAGTCCTCGTATCTTACCATGGACGAACTGATCGAAAGGGCCGAATTGACCCCTGAAAACCTGAAAGCCTTGCAAGACAGGAGGCCGGATCCGGACGAGGTATCCCATATCATGCCCACCGGTGGGACGACAGGACTCCCCAAGGCGAGCGTCAGGACGCACAACTGCTATATAGCCAATGTGGAGTATCATGCCAGGGTATGGGAAATCACAAGCCACGATACCCTTATGGTAATAACCCCTGTCGGCCACAGTATGGCCATGCACTGGGGGATCGGCGCAGCATTCCTCAACTTCGCCAAACTGGTCCTGCTCGACTCTACACAGCCCGACCATATCTGTGAGTGGATAGAGAAGGAGAAGGTCACGGCTATTCCCACGGTTCCGGCTCTGGTGAGGAGGATCCTCGACATGGAGGGCCGGCATCGATACGATATCTCCTCCTTAAAAAAACTATCCGTTGGAGGGGCACCGAGCACGCCCGATCTGGTTCGCGAGGCCTATGAGAAACTCGATTGTATCTTCATCAACGGATTCGGCTCGTCTGAGGGCACAAACACAGCTACCCGACCGGGAGACAGTATTGACATAATCTGCAATAGTGTCGGAAGGGCCGCCTGTCCCTATGACACCATCAAGGTAATCGATGAGGGAGGGAATGAGGTGCCCCCCGGTGTTGAGGGTGAGCTTGTCTCCAAAGGACCGGGCATCTTTACGGGGTATTTCAAGTCCCAAGAGGAAAATAGCCAAATCTTTACGCCCGACGGTTTCTTCAAAACAGGCGACAAGGCCCGCAAGGATCGGTTTGGCAATATCACGATAACGGGCAGGATCAAGGACATTATTAACCGTGGCGGGGAAAAGATCAGTGCCGTAGAGATCGAGAACCGCTTGTGCGCCCATCCGGCAATTCGGGAATCGGCCGTGGTCGGCATGCCGGACAAGGTTCTGGGCGAGAGGATCTGCGCCTACGTCGCCTTGAAAGAAGGGTCCCCCTTGACCTTCGAGGATGCCATCGCTTTTCTCAAAGCTGGCGGGGCTTCCGTGCAGCAACTGCCTGAACGAATTGAGTTTGTCAATGACCTTCCCGTGACAAAGGTAGGGAAGATTGATAAGAAAGCGCTGAGAGAGGACATAAAGAACAAGCTGCAGAGGCAGTAGCTCCACCTTCTGCAGCCTTTGAGCGGTCTATAAAAGAAATGACGTGGCGATCCTCCCATCGAATCTGCCGATACCTCGGTCGAGCAGATTTTTCGGGGGCCTCAGCAGGCCCCCGAACCTCCTTCAAGCCCTTTCCAACGCCGCTGAAGCCGTGTTATTATCGTTTCATTACACGTTGCACAGGGTCCTCATGACCTGTACGATCTTTGCGGTGGTGGCGTTTTGAGCTTGGAAAGCATATTAGCGGAACACAGGAATGAGATAATAGCCGAATGCACTCACACCATCAGACAGAAATGCGGCCAGAGGTACAGCCAGAGGTCCATCAAGGAGTTGACCGCCACAACTTCCGAGATCACCGACGCCAATTTTGCAGCCCTGGTAAATAACGATTTTTCAAAGATAGACGGTTTCATAAGAAAGATTACCGAGCTGAGACTCTATCATGAGTTCACCCTTGCAGAAGTGCAGCAGGCCTTCGAGTTGCAGAGAACGTCCCTATTCAGGCTTTTCGGCGAGAAGCTTGTCGGCCCGGACTTGGTGACGGCCATGGGTAGATTGAACGAGTGCCTCTCATACACCATTGCCAGGTTCACCGACCACTATCAAAACCTTCATCAAAAGAAGATGAGGGAATATACGGAAATCTTGGAGCAGGAGGTGTCCAGAAGAACCCGACAGTTATCGGCGTCGGAGGCCAAGTACCGGATGCTCGTTGAGGAGATAAACGACGGGTACTTTGTGAAAAGAAACGGGCGCATCATCTTCGTAAACAGCGCGTTCTGCGAGATGCACGGCTATAGACCCGAGGAGATGATCGGCCACTTGTACCTCGACTTTGTCGCCCCCGATTCCGTGGCTCGGGTGAGGACCTATCAGACAAGAAGATTCACTCGCAAGAATATCCCCGACCAGTACGTCTACAACCGGCTGCACAAAGACGGAACCTCACTCCCTACAGAGAACAGGGTTAAGGTGGTGGCCTATCAAGGCGGCCGGATCACGGTGGGCATTTGCAGGGACATAACAGAGCGGGTGAAGATGGAAGAGCGGATGAGAGAATCGGAGCGGCTGGCCCACATCGGTCAGCTTACAACGTCCCTGGCCCATGAGATCAGAAACCCCCTCTCGTCAATAAAGATGAGTATTCAGATGGCGCTCAAGGCCGCGGACATCGGTGGAAACGGGAGGAGGATCATGGAGATCTCCGCCGCGGAGATAACCAGGCTGGAGAAGATTCTCACCGAGATGCTCGATTTTGCGAAACCGGTGGCCCTTCGAATGGAACCAGGATCCATAAACGACGTGATACATGCATGCCTCCGTCTGCTCAGTGCAAAGATCAAGAATAAGGGGCTTCGGGTCCAGAAGAAACTGCTGAGAGGGGCCGAAAAGGTTTTGATAGATAGGGCAAAGATGGAACAGACCATCATCAATGTGTTGCTCAACGCCATCGAGGTGCTCCCTCCGGGAGGGACGATCAGCATTGCCGCGAAATACATGGGAGACCCGGAACGGACGATCGGCATCTATTTTACCGACGACGGACCGGGCGCCAGCGAGGAGGACCTGCCCTACATTTTTGATCCTTTCTTTAGCAGAAAGACAACGGGAACGGGGTTGGGGCTTTTCAACGTTAAAAAGCTTATCGAGGCCCACGGGGGTACGGTGGCAGCGAAGCGCCACAGCAAGGGGTTTTCCATACGTTTGACCTTACCACTAACAGAAGGAAATGGATAAACAGAAGATACTTATCATAGACGACGAGCCTTCTCAGCTTGAGCTGCTCGATATTTTTCTTACCGGCAAAGGCTATAGCGTTAAGTGCGCCGATTCGGCAAAAATGGGTCTAGAACTGAACGCAGCTTTCCACCCCCATGCCATCATTTTGGATATCCATCTCCCCGATGCAAATGGGCTCACGGTTCTGGAGGAGCTCAAGAAGAAATCGCCCAAGACCAATACAATCATGATCACTGCCTACCACGACATGGAGACGACGGTAAAGGCCATGAAACTCGGCGCCTGCGAATACATAACAAAGCCGATCGATGTTGATGAACTGGAGACGGCGGTCAGCAGGGCGCTCAGACTTTCTGAGTCGAAGGAGATAGAGACGCCTCCGTCTGAACAGACGGGCCGGCAGACAGGGTCCATCATTGGAAAGAGCAGGGCAATGAAGGAGATCTTCAAGTCTATCGGGATGCTTTCGGAAAACCGTGTCACGGTCCTTATCGAGGGAGAAACAGGGACCGGAAAGGAACTGATCGCGAAGGCCATCCATTCCTTCAGCCCCAGCAGGACCGAACCGTTTCTGGCCATCAACTGTTCGGCCATCGTCGACACCCTTATGGAAAGCGAACTGTTCGGCCATGAGAAAGGGGCCTTTACCGGTGCCTTGACCGCGAAGAAGGGCAAATTCGAACTGGCCGGTTCGGGCATGATATTTCTCGATGAGATTGGCGAAATTCCGGTTGAACTCCAAGCAAAATTGTTACGGGTCCTGCAGGAGAAGGAATTTCAGCGAGTCGGCGGGGAGAAAACATTGAAATCGCATGCCCGTGTGGTTGCTGCCACCAACCGGGATCTGTGGAAAATGGCAGAAGAGGGGGGATTTCGAGAAGACCTTTACTACCGGCTGAGTATAGCCCGTATCCATGTCCCGCCCTTGCGAGAGAGAAAAGATGACATCGTGCTCCTCGTAGATCACCTTCTCAGAAGAATCAATCAGGAACTGGGCAAGAACATCGGACGGGTCGAGCCGAAGGCCATGGTGAGAATGAAGGAATACCGATGGCCCGGAAATGTGAGGCAACTGGAAAACGTCCTGACCCGTGCAGCGATCTACACGCCGGGCGAAGTGATACTGGATGACACCATTACGAATTTCCTGAATGACGCAACGTTTCCAGCCGAGCAACAAGCACAACCTGTCTTGAGCCTCAGGGAGGTCGAAAAGGAACACATTGCAAAAATCCTCGATCATACAAACTGGCACATCACAAAGACCGCGGCAATGCTCGGCATTTCCCGCCCTACCCTGAGGCTAAAGATCAAGGACTACCAGATTACCAGACGATAGCTGGTCACGCACCGAGATATTCTACCTGCTTTGCGTCCGGCCACCTGTACAATTGACATTGCTCCTTGCACTGCTCTATTCTCTTCATAAATGAAGGTCATTACCACCCATCATAATGCGGATTTCGATGCCCTGTCTTCCATGGTCGCTGCACACAAGCTCTACCCTGACGCCCTTCTGATCTTCCCCGGCTCTCAGGAAAAGACCGTTCGAGACTTTCTGATCCGGTCCACCCTCTATTTCCTCGATGCGGCAAGACAAAAAGAGCTGAACCTCGATGAGATCGATACATTGATCCTGGTTGACACCAAGCAGAGGGGTAGGATTGGACAGTTCGCGGCCCTGGCCGACAACGAGAATGTTAAGATTCACGTCTACGACCACCATCCTCAGAGTGATGACGACGTCAAGGCAGAGCTTTATGTGACCGGAAGCACCGGCGCGTGTGTCACCATGCTGATATCCATCCTCAGGGAAAAGAACATCGACATCACGCCCGTCGAGGCAACGGTCATGATGCTCGGTATCTACGAGGAGACCGGGAGTTTTCAGTACCCCTCTACAACCGCCGCTGATCTGGAGGCAGCGTCCTATCTTTTGTCAAAGGGGGCTCATGTAAATATCGTCTCGGAAGTGCTCGTGAAGGAACTGACCCCCGAACAGGTTCTGCTGCTCCATGATGTGATCCGTGCAGCGACGGTCCAGAATGTCAACGGCGTTGACATCGTCACGACCGAGGTTTATACGGAAAGCTATGTTGGGGATCTGGCCGTTCTTGTGCAGAAATTTCGGGACATGGAAAACCTGAACGCCGTCTTTGCTCTCTTCCGCATGGATGAGCGCATCTATATTATTGGGAGAAGCCGCATCCCCGAGGTGGATGTAGGCCGCATCCTCTCCCTCATGGGAGGGGGCGGACATAAGGAGGCAGCCTCGTGTACCGTCAAGGATGTAACCCTGGCGGAGGCAAAGAACCGACTTATGGAGCTCCTGTGGATTCATGTGAAGCCCTTGCGAATAGCCCGCGATATTATGTTCTTTCCTGTCAAGTCGGTGGATGAGAACGCCTCAATCGAGGAGGGGAAATCGATCCTTAACAAATACAGTATCAATGCCCTTCCGGTCATATCGAACGGCAAGATGGTAGGTATACTAACAAGGCAGATTGCGGAGAAGGCCGCCTTTCACAAGCTCCAGGCCCTCTCGGTCAAAGAATATATGTATACCGAATTCTCCTCCGTTAACCCGGACGATTCCATTGAACGGGTCAAAGAGATTGTTATAGGGGGAAACCAGCGCTTCGTGCCCGTTATCAGCGCAGATGAACTGGTTGGAGCCATAACAAGAACCGATCTTCTGCGTATTCTGGAGGATGAGATTCGCAAATCCGTTTTCGGGAAAGTCGACTACCACGACGTCTATGAAAAGAGGAAGAATGTCAGAAAACTCATGGAGGAACGGCTCGGCGGGGGCACCTACGAGCGTTTGAAGGCCCTCGGGACCGTGGCTGACGAATTAGGCATTCACGTCTATCTAGTGGGCGGCTTTGTAAGAGATCTTCTCCTGAGACTCGAAACCTTCGATGTTGATTTGGTCGTGGAGGGGGATGGGATACGGTTTGCCGAGGCAATAGCAAAGCGGTTCGGCGCGAAGATCAGACCCCACAAACAGTTTGGAACCGCGAAGGTGCTTTATCGTGACGGTTTCAAAATGGACATTGCAACGGCCCGGCTTGAATACTACAAAGCGCCCGCCGCCCTCCCTGTGGTAGAGAACAGTTCCTTGAAACTGGACCTCTACCGACGCGATTTTACCATCAATACCCTGGCCATATCCCTCAGTAAGAACACCTTCGGCGAACTGACCGACTTCTTCGGCGCCCAAAGGGATATCAAGGACAAAACCATACGGGTGCTCCACAGTCTCAGTTTCGTGGAGGACCCGACGAGGGTCTTCCGGGCAATCCGTTTTGAGCGAAGATTCGACTTTCAAATAGGGAAATACACCCTCAATCTCATCAAGAACGCCGCCAAAATGGGGTTTTTGAGCAAGATACGGGGAGCCAGGGTTTGGCGCGAACTTTCCCTCATGCTCCTTGAAGAGAACCCTGCTTCTATGATCAAAAGACTGGCGGAGCTTGATCTGCTCAAGTTCATCTTCCCCGGTCTGACTTTTGGTAGAGACAAGGAGAGACTCTTCCGCGAAATGGAAACGGTGTTAAAATGGTATATGCTCCTTTACAAACAGCGGTGCAGCTCTGTTCTCTTCTACCTCCTCGGCCTCGTCAATGGAATGCACTCGGATCAGGTGGCCGCCTTTGGGAGAAAGATGGAGATATCCGAATCGACAAGGAAGAGATTTCTGACCGATGTCGAAAGGGTGCGGGAGACGATGTCTGCTTTTGGAACCGGACTTCCCCACATGAAAAGAAGCACCATATTTAAGCTCCTCGACGGGCTTTCCCGGGAGGCACAGCTCTTTATGATGGCGAAAGCGACCTCCGAGGGGGCCAGAAAGGCCGTTTCAAACTTCATTACCTATGCCGACACCATACGGCCCCACTTGACAGGGCAAGACTTGAAGCAATTGGGGGTAGAGGAGGGTCGTTTCCTCGGGGAAGTACTCGAAGCGCTGAAGATGGCAAAGATAGACGAGAACC
>DCUF01000074.1 GCA_002328485.1 Deltaproteobacteria bacterium UBA2221 | reverse complement strand
TTATAGCTGGTTCCCCGGGGCGTCTCGTATCCGTGGAAGTCACGGACAGCCCAATCAATTGCCCCAACCCAGTAGATCCCGTTTTTCACTTCAACCGCTTCCATACAGTCCTCCATAATAGGGGCTCGCGTCGGCGTCTCCATCGGCTCATAAATAAGGAGGAGGCGCTGACAAAAAAGACGCGGGCGCTCAAGCCCCCCGCCTCATCGTTCTGCCAAACCGAAGATGAGAAATCTTTTCGTGTAACGGTAACTACTTGACCGATTGTTGTCAAGTGGCATTTGCAGACGCTCCGGCCGGATCGAGCAATGACCCCCGCCTTTTTGATCCCCGGGATCACGGGGTCTCTGTCTTTGTCCGGTCACCGGCCACTGTCTCCTCTGCCACCCACTGCCCGTATTCCGGCAGCACCCGTCCTATCTCTAACGCTTCTATCTGGGGGGTTTCATAAGGATGAAGGCGACGTATCTCCTCCTGCACCCTGGTGTACAGATTCCGCCTGGTCTTCATGATGCCTATCCACTCCTCGGCGGTCTCGATCGCCCCCTTCCACCAATAGGTGCTTTTGACCGGGCCCAGGATCTGGATACAGGAAACGAGCCGGGCTTCGAGCAGTTTTGCCCCGATCCTATCAAGCACCTCAACGTTGTCGACCGTCGTAACGATGTTTATGATCCCTTCCATAACCTGCCCCCGTTTCTATGATTATACCGTGAGTTACGTCCCCCGCCTGACGACACATTTAACTTGAAAAGAAAGTGGTTTCATATTATTTTCTTTAGATGTTTCAAGTGAATGATGAAAATGCGATCGTTCTGGCAAGCGAGTCAACCCGTCGGATTGACATGCTAAGGACCCTGGGCATCTCCTTCTCCATTATCCCCCCCGATATCGACGAGAGCAAGAGGAAGAATGAAACGGTGCGCGAGTACGTAAGTAGGGTCGCCCACGACAAGGCATCGAAGGTCGGAAAACTATTTCCGGAGAAATGGGTGATCGCGGCAGATACCATCGTGGTGTCTAAAGGTCGGGTCCTGGGAAAGCCGAAAAACGAGAGACAGGCGCTCGAGATGCTCAAGCGTCTTCGCGGCCGGTGGCACAAGGTCATGACGGGCTACTGCATCATGAGCGTCTCCAGAGGCATAACCTATCAAGACGTGGCTGAAACCAAGGTTTTCATCAAGGATCTCACCGACGATGAGATCAGGAGATACATAAAGACCTCCGAGCCCTTTGACAAGGCCGGCTCCTATGCCGTGCAGGGAAAAGGTGGCTATATGGTCAAAGAGATCAAGGGGTCCTATGCCAATGTCGTTGGGCTGCCCATCTGTGAAATCACCGAGATGCTTCTGACGTTAGGCGTTCTTTCGTGAACCCCCTCCTCGAATCACTGACTGAGATCCAACGTAAGATTCGTGCTGCCTGCCAGAGGGCAGGGCGTTCTGAGGAGGAGGTCAGACTCGTGGCGGTCACCAAGCGGGTCGATCCCGGTCGAATCCGGGCGGCTTTCGAATTGGGCCTATCCGATTTCGGGGAAAACTATCTCCAGGAGGCCATGGGAAAGATCGAAGCCCTGCCGCGGGATATCCATTGGCACATGATTGGGCATATCCAGTCAAACAAGGCCAAACTGGTCCCCGGTTTCTTTGACTATGCCCATTCCATCGACCGACCGGAGATCCTGAAGGCCCTCGACCGGCAGGGGAAACCACTGAAAATCCTTTTTGAGGTAAACCTGTCTCAGGAAGCGACCAAGCACGGCTCCACCGAAGATGCCCTGAGGTCGATGATCGAGCACGTCTCGGGGTTGCAGCATCTTGAACCGGTTGGGCTCATGACCATGCCGCCACCCGTGGAGGATCCTGAAGAGGTCCGCCCCTACTTTATAGGGCTTCGGGGCCTCCTTGATACCTGCAACAGGGAGTTCGGGCTCTCCATGAAAGAACTGTCCATGGGCATGTCTCAGGACTTCGAAGTAGCCATCGAAGAGGGGGCCACCATGGTGAGAATAGGAACTGCGTTATTCGGAGAACGGCAATGACAAAGGCATGGGGAGGCAGGTTTGAGGGTAAGACCGATCTTTTGATGGAGCGTTTCAGCTCTTCTATCGCTACCGACTGGGTACTGTACCCCTACGATATTGAAGGCAGTATTGCCTTTGCCCAGATGCTGGCCCGCATCGGGGTCCTGACGGTCGACGAGAAGGACCAAATCATTGCGGCCCTTGCAGAGGTGAGGCATGAGATCGCACAGGGCCTCATGCCCTTCAAGGATGAGCTCGAAGACATCCACATGCACATTGAGGCGCGACTCATCGAAAAGGTGGGCGATTTAGGGAAAAAGCTTCATACCGGCCGGAGCAGGAACGACCAGGTGGCCGTCGACATGCGGCTCTTCGTAAAAGATGGGCTCAGGGAGGCCCGCGACGAGTTGGTCTGGCTCATGAGGGCGATCCTCGATAAGGCTGAGGCTATGCAGGATCACCTTGTGCCTGGGTATACCCATACACAACGCGCCCAGGTGGTTACCCTTGGCCATCACCTCATGGCCTACTTCTACATGTTCAAGAGGGACCGAAAACGCATGCAGGAGGCCTTCAACAGGGCCGACGTCATGCCTTTGGGGAGCGGCGCTTTGGCGGGCTCCACCATCCCCCTGGACCGCGAATTTCTGCGGGACCGACTCGGTTTTGCAAGACTTTCCGAAAACAGCATGGATGCGGTCTCGGACAGGGACTTTGTGGCAGATACGCTCTATTGCCTTTCCATGATCATGATGCATCTGAGCAGGCTCTGTGAGGATCTGATCCTCTTCTCCACAGAAGAGTTCGGCTATATTTCCCTGCCCGATCCTCTCTGCACAGGGAGCAGCCTCATGCCTCACAAGAAGAATCCCGACGCCCTCGAACTGACGAGAGGGAAGTCTGCGAGGGTCTTTGGCGATCTCTTCAGCCTTCTCGTGCTTCTCAAAGGTCTGCCGCTCACCTACAACAGGGATATGCAGGAGGATAAGGAGGCCTTGTTCCGCTCCCTCGTCACGGTCAAAGACTGCCTTGGCATACTGAGATTGACCATAGAGGGGTTCGCACCCCGCAGGGATAGGATGGAAGAGGCCGTTCGAAACAGCTCCATGCAGGCAGTGGAGATGGCGGAATACCTTGCCATGAAAGGGGTTCCCTTTCGCGAGGCCCACCACATCGTGGGGACCATGGTGAAGGACTGCGAGCGCACAGACAGACGTATCAACGACTTGACCTTTACGGAGATCAGATCGTATTCTGCGGCCTTCGGGGAAGACGTGAACGACTACGTCAAGCCGGAAAACGTGATTTTGAGGCGAGCAACCCTTGGAGGGGCGTCTCTGAAAGAGGTAAGAAGCCAGATTGACAAAGAAAAAACCTATCTTAATTCTTAGCTTCGCCTTCTTTCTTCTCTTTTCGACAGCCTGCGGGAAAAAGGCGTCCCCTGTGCCGAAAGGGCGACCTTTGCCTGCCCCCATGGCCGATTTAACCGGAGAGGCAAAGGATGGTGTCCTTTTTCTCTCTTTTTCCATCCCGTCTCGGAACCAGGATGGTTCTCCTGTGACCAACCTGGCCGGCTTCAAGATCCAGAAGGTCTGTGGCACCTGTATCGGCGGCTTCGAGCCCTTCAAGGATATCCGACTCACCGATACCCACGGCTATACCATAGTCGGAGGGAAGCTCTGGGTCTACGATAATGATCTGCGGCCGGGGTTTGAATACGTCTACCGGGTTATCCCTTATCTCGAGACCGGTGTCTATAGCGATCCCTCAAACCTCTATGCCATAAAATGGCAGACACCCCCCGATGCGCCCCGAGATGTGAAGGCAACCCCTGAAGATGGTGCCGTACAGCTAACCTGGACGGCTCAGGGCGATCGACTTTATAACGTCTACCGTTTTGAGGGCGACACGTATCCTCTCTTTCCTCTCAACGATAAGCCTCTCCCCCCTGACACCTTTACTGACAGGGGCCTTCAAAACGGGAGAACCTACCGTTACGAGGTCCGCGCTGTGATCGTTGACGGCGGGATTCGCCGAGAGGGGGAAGGGGCAGTTGTGTCCGCCAGTCCCGTAGACAAGACGCCGCCGTCGCCGCCCAAACAACTGACAGTGGAGAAGATGGATGGCGCCGTCGCCTTGACGTGGACGCCCAGCCCCGACATCGATATTTTGGGTTACAATGTCTACCGAACAGACAACGGGGGCACGGTGAAGTTGAATCCCCAACCCATAAAGGAGACCACGTTCGTCGACCCCAGGCGGGGCGAGCATCGGTACGTTTCCTACTTTGTGACCGCCGTTGACAATTCCGGTAATGAGAGTGAATCCTCACGGGAAGCCGTAATCATACTAAAGGAAAAGGAATATTAACGAACCATGCACTCTTTCTCTTACAAGGAAGGCCAGTTCTTTGCCGAAAATGTCCCCATCGAGCGCATTGCCCAACAGGTGGGCACCCCGCTTTACATCTACAGCTATACCACGTTCGCACGCCACTTTCAGGTCTTTGATGGGGCGTTCAAGGACATCCCTCACATCACCTGTTACTCGTGCAAGGCGAATCCAAATCTGTCCCTTCTGAAAACCGTAGCCGCTTTGGGAGGCGGTGTGGATATCGTCTCGGGCGGTGAACTGTATGCCGCCCTGGCCGCTTCGATCCCACCAGAAAAAATCGTCTTTTCAGGTGTGGGCAAGACTGAGGAAGAGCTTGCATACGCGGCCAAATCACGGATCGCCATGATCAATGTGGAATCGGAGGACGAGCTGAAGGTAGCGGCCCGGGTAGGGCAGAAGCTCCGCCGCCAGATCCCTGTGTCCATCAGGGTCAACCCTGAAATCGACGCGAAGACACACCCCTATATCACCACCGGCCTCAAGAAAAACAAGTTCGGCCTCCTCTGGAACGATGCCCGCCCGCTCTATGACTTCATGGCAGCCAATCGCTGGCTTGACCCGGTCGGTATCTCGTCCCATATCGGCTCCCAGATCACGGAGATCTCCCCTTTTACCGAGGCGGTGCAATCGCTCAAGCGTATGGTGGGTGAGCTGGAACAGGCAGGTATAACACTCCGCTACATGGACATTGGCGGGGGGCTGGGGATCACGTACAAGGATGAGTTGCCACCGCAACCCGAGGAGTATGCCCGTGCCGTCGCGTCTGAGCTGACGGGCACTAATCTTACCCTGATCATGGAGCCTGGCCGGGTAATCGTCGGCAATAGTGGCATTTTTGTAACCAGGGTGCTGTACGTGAAGAAGCCGGGAGACAAGATCTTTTACGTAGTTGATGGCGCCATGAACGACCTCATACGGCCTTCCCTGTATGATGCCTATCATGAGATTGTTCCCGTGCGGGAAAACAAAGCCGAGGGGGTGATAGCCGATGTGGTGGGGCCTGTCTGCGAATCAGGCGACTTTCTGGCCAAGGGCCGGGAAATGGCACCCCTCAAACAGGGAGACCTGGTTGCGGTCATGAGCGCAGGTGCCTACGGTTTTTCCATGTCGTCCAACTACAATCTCCGCAAGAGGGTACCCGAGGTCCTGGTAAAGGACGACAGCTTTTTTATAGTCAGAAAAAGGGAGCGAAACGCGGACCTCCTTCGCGGCCAGTCAACCCCTGATTTTTTGGAGTCGAGATAAGATAATGGAGAATCTACCTTTCTACAAAATGAGTGCCAGCGGCAACGACTTTATTCTTATCGATGACCGGGAGCTTATCGTAGAACGTCAGTACAAGGACCTCCCCCACTTTGTGGAAAGGGTCTGCAGAAGACGCCACTCGGTAGGAGCGGACGGTCTCATTCTCATCAGAAAGTCCGAGGGCTGTGATTTTTCATGGCGGTTCTTCAACGCCGACGGGTCCGAAGCGGAGATGTGCGGCAACGGAGGCCGTTGTGCGGCCAGGTTCGCCTTTCTGAACGGCATCGCAGGGGAAAGCATGGCATTCGAAACCGTCGCCGGTGTTATGAAAGCCTCCATAAAGAATGGTAACCGTGTCAAACTCCAGCTTACGTCGCCCAAAGATGTTAGTATCGATTATCCCATAGCCCTTGAAAATAGAGAGCTTTTTGTCAGTAGCGTCAATACGGGCGTGCCCCACGTCATCCTCCTTACGGACGATATCGAACACACTCCGGTGGAAGAATTGGGTAGAGTGGTGCGTTACCATGGCGCTTTCGCGCCCAAAGGCACAAACGTGGATTTCGTCAAGGTGCTGGACCGCAAGAACCTCCAGATACGAACCTACGAGAGGGGCGTTGAGGGCGAGACCTATGCGTGTGGCACAGGGGCAGTAGCGGCGGGGGTGATTCTTAAAAAGAAAGGGCTGTCGGAAGGGGAGGTAAACATCCACACCAGGGGGGGCGAAATCCTCCAGGTCTATGTCCAGGGTGAAGAGGTATACCTTGAGGGAACCGCCAATGTGGTTTATAAAGCCGAACTGTCCGCTGAGGCGGTACAATAGGCAGATATCTGGTAGTCGACGGCTCGTAGCCGCATTTCAGTGAGGAGACACATCATGAATCTGAAGGGTATCTTTACCGCCCTGGTAACGCCGTTTTCAGGGGAACTGCTTGATGAAAACGGTTTCGAGAAGCTTGTGGAATGGCAGATTTGCGAAGGGGTTGACGGCATCGTACCGTGCGGCACAACGGGAGAGGCTTCCACGCTTTCCTACGAAGAGCATGAGCGGGTGATCGAGCTTGCCGTAAAAGTGGCCAGGGGGAGGATTCCGGTCATAGCCGGGACCGGATCGAACAGCACCAAGGAGACCATAGAACTCACCCAGGTCGCAAAAGATCTGGGCGTTGATGGGGCCCTCCTGGTTGCACCCTACTACAACAGGCCCTCACAAGAGGGGCTCTACCGCCACTTCAAGACGGTGGCGGAATCGGTAGATTTGCCAATGGTGCTCTACAACATACCGACGAGAACGGGTGTCAACATGCTTCCCGATCTGGTGGCCCGACTGGCCGCCGTGCCCAACATCATCGGTATCAAGGAGGCATCAGGTTCCCTCCAACAGGTGGCAGACATCTTCCGTCTCACAAAAGGTGAATTCAGCATCATTTCGGGGGACGACAATCTCTTCCTCCCCATGATGTCCGTTGGCGCAACCGGCGTCATCTCCGTGGTTTCCAACGTGCTTCCGGCCCGTATGGCCGCCCTTGCGAAGGCCTTCATGACCGAGGGAAATCGGGAAAAGGCGCGGGATATCCACATGGAGCTCTCCTCCATTTTTCAGACCCTCTTCATTGAGGTCAACCCGGTTCCCGTCAAAGAAAGTCTCTACTACATGGGTATGATAGAAGATAAGGCGGTCCGTCTGCCTCTCTCTCCACTGGCTGATTCAAGCCGGGCAACCCTCCTTCAAGTACTGAAGCAATATGGACTTCTCCGGAGGCAGCCGTGACACGCATAGTCGTTACCGGCGCGTCCGGGAGAATGGGCGCGGCCATCCTCCGCTTGGCCCTTACCGATCCCGATCTTACTATAACAGGGGCGTTAGAGTTCAAGGGACATCCCATGGTCGGGAAGGCAATTGGAAGCATCATCGGAGATACCAGTGAAGCAGGTGCCCTAAAGATCACGGACAGCTTCGAGGCCCTCATCGATCAGTCGGATGTGGTGGTTGACTTCACCGCTCCTGCGGCAACGGCCGAGTACTTTCGCCTGACCTCTGCCTGTGGGAAGGGTATCGTAATCGGTACGACGGGCCTTACGCAAGAAGCGATTGCCGAGATGAAGAATACGTCTATGGCAAGAGCGGTCGTATCGCCCAACATGAGCATTGGCGTCAACCTTCTCTTCAATCTTGTGGAGCGGGCATCCCGCGCCCTGGGCCCGGAATATGATTCAGAGATCGTAGAGATGCATCACCGGTTGAAAAAGGACGCTCCCAGCGGCACGGCGATTCGCCTCCGTCAAGCAATCGAGGCAGGACGGCCCCAGACCCATTGGAGTGAGGTGACCGGTAGGCAAGGGTTGTGGGGAGAGAGAAGACCTGAAGAGATAGGGGTTCTTGCCGTCAGAGCGGGGGATATCGTGGGTGAGCATACCGTTTTCTTTGCCGGCCCCGGCGAGCGGATCGAGCTGACCCATCGTGCAACGTCGCGGGAGATCTTTGCCCGGGGGGCCCTGCTGGCCGCAAAATGGCTCATGCAACAGACCGCGCCCGGCATCTACGACATGAAGGATGTCCTGAGCCTAGCGTAGACCTTGCCGCAGGCCCATATTCTGTGGTATCTTAACGGTTCTAAAAGCAAGGAGGGCGTGCTATGCCGTCAAATACGAAAAAGACTGAGCTAAGAAGAAAGCGCAAGAAGGCTGGGGCCGGAAAAAAGAGGAAGAAGATCATGTCCCGCGCATCTACCCCCGTTTTTGAGGTGCATCCCAGCAAGAATGAGTAGGAGTCTGCGGTACGAGATCGGACCCATCAGGCCTCCCAATGAGGCCTACAGCCTTCTCGTCCGTTTCACCCGCAACTGCCCCTGGAATCGTTGCACCTTCTGCCGCATCTATAAGGGAAAGAAGTTCGAGCGTCGCTCTCTCGAAGAGATAAAGAGTGACATAGACACCATCAAGACCATTTCCGACGCCATTCATGACCTTTCATGGCGCCGAGGGCTGGCAGGTGCGGTCACCGAGCAGCTTGTCCAGGACATCTTTTCGTCCGGCACGTACAACGACTGCTTCAAGAGCGTCTCCGTATGGCTCTTCTTCGGTGGGAAGAATGTCTTTGTCCAGGATGCCAACTCCTTGGTCATGAAGGTCGATGATCTTGTTGAAGCCCTGGAGTATCTGAGACAGGCCTTCCCGTCCATCGATCGGGTCACATCCTACGCCAGATCCCAGACCATAGCCCAGCGCCTCTCTGTCGAGGACCTCGTTCGCATCCGCCAAGCAGGCCTTACCCGGATCCACATCGGCCTCGAGAGCGGGTCCGACACCGTCCTGAAGCTCATGGACAAGGGTGTAACCAAGGAACAGCACATAACGGCGGGACGGCGTGTAAAGGAAGCCGGCATCGAACTATCCGAGTATGTGGTGCCGGGCCTGGGAGGAAAGAAATGGTCCCTTGAGCACCTCACCGAAACAGCCGACGCCCTCAAAAAGATAGACCCTCACTTCATCCGGCTCCGGACGCTCAAGGTAACACGGGATATGCTCCTTTACCGGGAGATGGAGGAGGGAGACTTTGAGATGGAGGAAGACGAGGAGATACTCGCTGAGGTAAGGCTGATGATCGAGAAACTGGATGGGGTGACCAGCCAGCTAAAGAGTGATCACATCCTCAATCTCCTTGAAGAGGTAGATGGAAAGCTGCCCCAGGACAAGGAGAAGATCCTNNATGGGCAGAAGGGCCGGGATCTATCGAAGTCTCGACGATCTCCAGGACAAGGCCGCCTACCGACGCATACAGGGCGCCATTCAGGAAATGGAAGAAAAGGAGCCAGGCAGCGCCGAAAAGAGCCTATCTCTCCTCCTGGAAAACTACATCTGAGGACTTTTCGCCCTGCCCCAACATCGCAACCCCCTTTCTCCACCCTCTATGGCGTCCTCCTCAACAATTAACCTCGGTTCTCCCTTCGGCTCCGCTGTTTCTTCTGATCCATAACGAAAGCTATTGACTGGCCCAGGAGATCATTATAAACTTAACGAAACCGCTTGGATCCTGGAGCTGGACCGAGACGGAAGGAGTGGGATTGCTATAGCCTTCTGAGCACGGTATGCGCTTCAGAAGGCTTTTTTGTTTTTGAGGGGTGTCATGGAAAAGATAACGGTTCCCGCCATAAAGGGCCGAAAGGGCAAGGAAAAGATCTCCATGCTCACCGCCTACGACTATGCCTTTTCAACCATCGTTGACACGGCAGGTATCGATATCATCTTGGTCGGTGATTCGGTGGGCAATGTTATGCTCGGTTATCCCAATACCCTCCCTGTGACTGTCGAGGAGATGATTCACCATACCAAGGCTGTGGTGAAGGGGGTGCAACGATCCCTGGTGGTCATCGATATGCCCTTCATGTCCTATCAGGAAAGTATCGAGCAGGCCCGTAGAAACGCAGGCAGAATGATCAAGGAGAGCGGGGCTGAGTGTGTAAAGCTGGAGGGTGGGACACGGATGAGAGATGTCATCGGCGCCCTCGTGGACATCGATATACCGGTCATGGGGCATATCGGCCTCACACCCCAGTCGGTTCACCGAATGGGCGGATACAAGGTCCAGGGCAAGGGCGCAGCCGAGCAGATGTTGATCGATGACGCCAAAGCCGTTGAGGAAGCGGGGGCTTTTTCCGTCGTTCTGGAAGGTGTGCCCCGGGATCTGGCTAGAAGGATCACAGAGATGCTCACCATCCCAACCATTGGCATCGGGGCCGGCCCCGACTGCGACGGGCAGGTGCTCGTGCTTCATGATATCCTTGGAATGGCGGGCAAATTCAGACCTAAGTTCGTCAAGACCTACACCAACCTGGGTGAGTTGATAGAAAAAGCCGTGAAGGAGTATGTGGAGGACGTGAAGAATGGTGCCTTTCCTGATGACAGCCATTCCTTCCATTAGAACGCCATGAGAATCATTGAAAGTATAAGAGAGATGCAGGACGTCGCGGAGGGTCTGAGGAAAACCAAGAAGATCGGTTTTGTCCCCACCATGGGATATCTGCATGAAGGCCACCTCTCCCTCGTGAAACGCTCCAAGGAACTGGCCGACGTCACGGTGGTGAGTGTCTTCGTCAATCCTATTCAATTCGGACCGAAAGAAGACTTCGCTCGCTATCCCCGGGATTTTGAAAGGGACCGGAAACTCCTTGAGCAAGAGGGCACGGACATCATCTTCTGCCCGGGGGCCGAAGAGATGTATCCGAACAACTATTCCACCTACATACAGGTACGCGGCCTTGAGAACCACCTCTGTGGGCTGAGCCGCGAAGGTCATTTTATTGGGGTGGCTACGGTCGTGGCCAAGCTTTTCAACTGTGTAAAACCCCACGTCGCCGTATTTGGACAGAAGGATTACCAGCAGCTAAAGGTCATTCAGCGCATGGTCCGAGACCTGAACATGGATCTCGAGGTAATCGGGAATCCTACAGTCAGGGAAAGGGACGGCCTCGCCATGAGCTCCAGAAATACCTACTTGAGCGCCGAGGATCGACAGCAGAGTTTGGCTATCTACCGGTCCATCAGACTGGTCGAGGAGTTGTATAAACAAGGAGAACGAAATGCCGCGGCATTGAAGAGCCAGGCGAAAGAGGTACTCTCTTCAGCCGGGGGCATTCAGATAGAGTACGTGAGCATCAGCGACGCCGAAACGCTCGATGAGCTCGAATCAACGATAAGCGGAGGAGCTGTTTACGCCGTAGCGGTTCGCTGCGGTAATACCAGGCTTATCGACAATTCCATCTTAGCGGAGTAATGCCATGTTTAGGACGATGATGAAAGGTAAAATTCACCGGGCCCATGTCACTGATGGTAACCTCGAGTATCAAGGCAGCATTACCATTGACAAGAACCTCATGGAAAATGCTGGCATCATTCAGTACGAGCAGGTGGACATCTATAATGTAACGAACGGCGAGCGTTTCACCACCTACGCCATCACGGGAGAGCCCGACTCAGGCATTATCTGCATAAACGGTGCGGCAGCTCACAAGGCGAGGAAAGGCGATGTGGTGATCATCGTCTCCTATGCCTCTTATGGCGAGAACGAGTTGGAAGGGTTCAAACCGAAGGTTGTGTTTGTAGACGATAGCAATCGTCAGACAAATTAGAAGACCGACAAGGCGCGGCCTGAAGAAGGTCAGATAGGGATTTCTTCAGGTCAAATATGCCCTGGCGCTCTTGATGGCGTCGATCACCATCTCTTCATTGGCGATTTCTGCTACACAGACGATGTCGGGAAGCCTTTGCAGAAATTGCCTCAGCTCACGAAAGGGGAAACTTCCCCGGCCGATGGGCAGGTGCTCATCGCTTCTCCCGTGGTTATCGTGAAGATGAAATTCCCGTAAGTGGTCCTTCAACGGGACCAGCCATTCCTCGACGGGCAGCTTCGAGAAGAGGTTGAAATGGCCTGAATCGAAGCAATACCAGAGCCTGTCCTTAAAGTGACCCAATAGAGATAGGAGGGTCGCCGGTTCTTCCTCGAAGATATTCTCCACCATCACCAGAAGACCTTTGTCTGCTTCCTTCAGCACCTGTCCCCACGTCTCGACACTGTTATCGAGCCAGAGCTGTTCGTGCCCGCCGAATCTCCATCGGTCGTATCCCGGATGACAGACGATACCCCTGGCCTCCATGAGATTGGCGATCTCTATTGCCCTCTTTAGCCTGTCCCGACTTATCTCCACCACTTTCCTGTCAACTCCTCCGGGCGAAAGGTCCATGTAAGGGGCGTGGAGGGTGCAGGGGATGGCGCGGCCTCGAAGCTCTTGGCCGACCCGCTTCGCCTCGTCCAGATCGATTTCATCGATCAAATTGTTGCTCACGAACACCTCGACCCCAACTTCGAGGGCCATCATGCGTTCGATGTTTGATCGGACGCTGGGGTATGGCACGTTGACCAAAAGGGGGATTCGAGCCCTGGGCATGCAGTAACTTACCAAGGGGGGATGCAGAAAATCAAGAGGCAGTCCTTCATTCTTCGCGGGTTATGTGCTTACCCATGACTTCATCTTGAATCCGCTTAAGGTGGCGGCCGATGGGGGAGTCGGGATCGTTTAGCAGGTAGAAGATCGCATCCCTGGTTTCTTCGGGCAGTCTATGGGCGTTCTTCAGGATCGTGCCGACACTGATCAGCAGCTTATAACAGTCATCAAAATCTATAAAATAGCCGGGGTGGTCATATTCAAACTGCATGCCACCCGTCTTGACCATTCCCTTCGGATCCGACCTAAAGATGTGCTGAGGTCTATCCCTCCTCATGACTCTGTGCCCCCTGAAAAATATCGCAGTCAATGGTCTGTCCTCGTACTCCTTCATGTCCTTGCCCGATAAACTGAAGGATCAGGCGGTTGCACTCCTCGGCGCGCTCAAGAAAGGGCAGATGGCCACAGCCACTCATGACCTTCATGGTTGCCGACGGAAGCTGCCTTGCACCAAAATAGGCATGTTTCAAAGGCAGGACACGGTCTTCCTCCCCCCATATAATCAGCACGGGTTTTGTGATCTTGCGGAGATTCGTCGTGATCTCCCCAAGGATGTCCCCGCGCACCCCCTGGCTGTTGATCAGGCTTCTCACGAGCCCCAGGAAGAACCTCTTGAAACCCGGGCGGCGGCAATAACCATAAAAGATGTCAACAAGAGCTTCACTAACCGCGGAGGTGTTGTGGACGGCCAGTTTGAAGAAAAGCTCGACCCCTTTGCGAACAGGATGACAGAGAAGCTCGCCGAGGAATGGGAGCGACAGCAGACGGAGCGTCCATATCACCTCCTTGCCCAGGCCTGCGCTGTCGATAAGCACCAACCTATCTGTCCGCTCGGGGTACCGAAGGGCATAGTCGAGAACAACGGCTCCGCCGAGGGACTGGCCGACAAGGGTTACAGGGCCGTCGGTGGTCGTGTCGATCAGCTTTGCAAGAAAGTCGGTATACTGGAATGGAAGGAAAGAAGGGTGAGGAATCTCCGATTTGCCGAAACCCGGCAGGTCAGGGACGATCACCCGATGTTCCCGAGCGAGTTCCTCGATATTTTGCGTCCAGATATCGGCCGCCGCACCAAGCCCATGGACCAGCACGATGGTCTCTTCTCCCTGGCCGCAGGACCAATAGCGCATCCTGATGCCATCAATGGCAATAAAACGGTCTTCGGCCATGGCCTCTATCCTTTTTTGAAGACTTGGCGAGAAGGATAAGCCAGGGTGATGCCGGGGCACAAAAAAGGGGACCATCCGTGCCCGGACGGCACAGGTAGATTGGCAGACTCTTTTCGTCCGGTGCTCGACAGGCCTCAAGTCCACCACAAAGACGTACCTTTGGGACTTGACATAAGGCCTGCGATGAGGTTAATTGACCAGCAGTGTACATCACGCGCCCATAGCTCAACTGGATAGAGTTTTGGACTTCGGATCCAACGGTTGCAGGTTCGAATCCTGCTGGGCGCGCTTTTATTCCAGCCAATCTCTTCTTTGACTATCCTTTTGCATGGACGCAGCAAGCAACGATAGAGGTCCCTTGACCCCTAGTTTCCCCGTGTCACACGAAGATCCTGGGGGCCCGCTTACCCCGTGGAGACCGGCTGGAACCGCCTGTTAGAAGATACGGAGTATCATCGGCTCCGAGCTGGCGGTCACCTCATAGGCCCGATAAGCGGGCTCGCTGTCGAGAAGCTCTTTGAATTTCCCCACGATCTTGGGATAATCTCCGCTTCTCTGATATGCCTCGAGGTCTCCCCTGGTGTCCCAGGCTGTAATAGAGATACCCTCTTCCTTGTTGTCCAGGGATTCGAGGAGGTGTACGAAGCGAATGCCCTTGTGGTCTTTGTGGGCAGGGATAACCTCGTTCACATACAGATTCCGCAAGTCATCGATCTTTCCAGGTTTCGCCTTGAAAAAAGTCATCCTCACATACATAGTGTCCTCCTTTCAGCTCCGTGGAGAAGCCCTTTTAGGTTAGGTATGGCCCTTCGACCGTCTACAAAGAATCCTATCGACAACACCCTTGCCTTGCCCTCGCAATACCCTTCTGAAAGCGTATCATCTTTAGGAAGGATAATAACCGATGGGGAGGTTTTCAAGGCAGGAAAGGAGTTTCTTTATCCTTTCCCATGGCCTTTGCCCTGGCCTTTCCCGTGCCCCTTGCTCCTGCCGTCGTCATCCTGGCCCCTATCTTTACCTTGACTGCCTTTGTCCTTGTTCTTTCCCCTGCCCGAATGGTTGTCGGCCCACAGATTGCGGCCTGCCTTTAGTTCATGGAATTCCCGGGAGCCAGGTTTGATGCCGAGACTCTTCGCAAGGTTCCCCCAGCCCCTACCCCTCCCGGACCGATAGCGCTCCATCACATAATGGGGCGGTCTTCGAGACATTTCACCCAGACGGAAAACCATGTAGGCGTCTGCCGGTCTGTCCACGTTGCTGAGGACCAATCCAATTTGGGCATCACCAACGTTGAATCGAGTGCCAAGGCTGGCCCTGAATCCCGTGAGGTCGGCCTGGGCACGCATATCGAAATCTTTCATCCAGGCAAAATCCCCGGCCCACAAGGAAAAGGGCAGCAGCATAAGGGCCCCGCAGATTATCGAGCCAATCTTCGTCATTCTCATAAAGAACCCTCCTGTGCCGCAGGCCACCAAGGCTCGCGCACGCCAAGATCTATCCGTTTTTTGATCATACCGTGGAGAAGGGCGGATCGACAAGGTGTTTTTGTGCGATTGCCTCTGTCAATGATCCTCACATATCGGCTATAGTTACGGATACCCCAAGATCGATACCCGAAAAAAGGGCGCCCCATGACAACGAAATGCCTCCCGTTTTTTGCGGCAACGGTTTTTTTGATCATTCTTCTTCTCTGCGGTATGGCGGATTGTGCAAGCCCCGAAAGGGCACAAAGGGGTGCGACCCCCTCCGCCGTCGGGGGCAGCTCGGCCGCCAGGCTTTCGGGATATTTGTCGGAGGAAACGCTTCCGAAAGGTCCTGCCTTTATGCCCGCTCCGCCTCGGGCCGGGTCCACCGCACTCGCCCTGGATGAAGAGATCAGTAGAGAAGCACTGGGCCTACAAGGCACCACACGCTGGAAGGTCGCTGCCGAGGATGCGGAGATCAGCTCCCCGAAGGCGCTGGATTCCTTCTCCTGTGCGTTAAATGTCCCCGTTAATCCCCAGGACACACCGCGTCTTTCCCTGCTGCTCGCCAGAACCTTGATGGATGTTTCACGGGCCGTACGGGTTGTCAAGAACCACTACCACCGGCTCCGCCCCTACGTGGTGAACAAGAAGCCCACCTGCACACCAGAGTACCAGTCACAGATGGAGCGCAGCAGCTCATATCCCTCGAGCCACTCGGCTATCGGCTGGGCATGGGCGCTCATTCTGAGCGAGATCGCCCCTGAAAGGGCCACCGCCATCCTGGCAAGGGGGCGTGATTTCGGTCAGAGCAGGATTGTGTGCAACGTCCACTGGAACAGCGATGTCGTTGAAGGTCGTGTACTCGCAGCCGGGACCGTTGCCCGCCTTCATGCCGACCAAGCCTTCCGAGCAGACCTTGAGGGCGCAAGGGCCGAAGTTGCAGCGGCCAGGGCCAGGGGTCTGAAACCGGCGGCGGCGCGATGTTCCGAGGAAGCGGCGGCGTTCGTGGCAGCCGGAACGAGGGGTGAAACGCCCGGCCTCTGAGTCTGAGGCCGGGCAAAAAGCTATTCCGGGGTGTCAGCCGGTTTGGCTAAGCCTCTTCCAGAACCTCGACGTGGGTCATGGCATCCCCCTGGCGGATGGCATCGACCACATCTTCGCCCACGATGACCTTTCCAAAAACCGTATGTTTGCCGTTGAGATGCGGTTGCGGGGCGAGGGTGATGAAGAACTGGCTTCCGTTCGTGTTGGGGCCTGCGTTAGCCATGGAGAGGACCTTGCTCTCGTGGGTGAGGGGATTGCCCCTCGTTTCATCCTCGAAACGGTAGCCCGGTCCACCACGTCCAGTACCTGTGGGATCCCCACCCTGGACGACGAAGTTGCTGATCACGCGATGAAATACCACGCCATCGTAGAATCCTTCCTTGGTAAGAAATACGAAATTGTTCACTGTTTTCGGAGCATGCTGGGGGTAGAGCTCCAACTCGATCACACCCTGGGTCGTCTCCATCTTCACCCGGTAGGTCTTCTTCGGGTCAATCTGCATCTCCGGCGGCTCTTTCCATTGTTTGTCGGCCATAAAATGGTCCTCCTTTTGTCTGATCCGGCGATCCCTCCACAGGCATATCACCCCTGCCCGGATCGCCCCTATCTGCTTTAATCGCGAAGGTGTAAGCAATATACATCCTGTTTGCTCCGATGTCTATCAACCCGGCCGCTACGGTAGCCCCTGTTTCCACCCCCAAAGGCTCACCCCGCTAATCCCCGTCTGTTTGGCCGTCCCGGTTCCCGTGCTCGCTGACCGCTGATAGCTGACAGCCGGTCGCCGCCTCGAGCCGCCGCTCGTTTGAAAATTCAACGGGTTGTCTGGTAGAATTATGGATTAAGATCTTCTGGCAGGTTGCGAGTCCAAAGCTTCGTCTTGTCCTTAGACTTCTTGATCAGTTACGGTGGAAAGAAACCCTGACAGTCTGCGAACCATCCTTATGAAACGTGGTATTCAATGAACAGCATTTTTATAAAAGGCGCCCGCGAACACAACCTCAAGAACATCGACGTCGAGCTTCCCAGAAACAAGATGACCGTCATAACCGGCCCCTCGGGCTCAGGCAAATCCTCCCTTGCCTTTGACACGATCTATGCGGAAGGCCAGCGGCGCTATGTGGAATCCCTCTCCTCCTATGCCCGTCAGTTCTTGGAATTGATGGAAAAGCCGGACATGGATTACATCGAGGGCCTTTCACCGGCTATCAGCATCGAGCAGAAGACGATCAGCAAAAACCCCCGTTCAACGGTGGGAACCGTCACCGAGATCTACGACTATCTCAGGCTCCTCTTTGCCCGAATCGGCCATGTCTTCTGTTACAGTTGCGGCAAGGAGATACGGAGCCAGCATGCCCCTCAGATCGTCGACTCCATACTCGCCCTGCCCGAAGGCACCAAACTTACGGTCCTTGCCCCTATCGTGCGAGGCAGAAAAGGGGAATACCGGAAGGAGCTCGATGATCTCAGAAAACATGGTTTTACCAAGATAAAGTTGAACGGAAAGATCGTCGATCTTGCAGACCACATTGAGCTGGACAAGAAGAAGAAGCACGAGATCGAGATCGTGGTGGACCGGATAGCCATACGGGAAGGGGTTGAGAGGCGTCTTTTCGAGGCCGTCGAGTTGGCCCTGGCAAAGGCCAACGGCCTGGTAAAGATCGAGACAGACCATGAGACCATGATCTTCAGCGAACATTTCGCCTGCCCCGACTGTGGCGTAAACTATTCCGAGATCACCCCCCGGATGTTCTCTTTCAACAATCCCTACGGTGCGTGCCCGACCTGCCTTGGCCTCGGGGTAAAGGAATACTTCGACCCGGATCTGATCGTCCCCAATAAGGACCTATCGTTGAGGGAATGTGCCGTTCTCCCGTGGGGCGACAAGAATCCCATGCTCTTCTGGCCCTTTCTCGAGGCCTTCGTCAACCACTACAAGATTGACATACGGACCCCTTTCAAGAACCTGCCCCCGGAGGTACAGCACGCCGTGCTCTATGGCACGAACGGCGAGCCCATCGAGTTTTATGTGAATCGGCCGACCCGTCGCGAATTGGTAAAAAAGCCGTTTGCGGGGGTGATCAAGGAACTGGAGAAGGAATGGGAGCGCGCCGTCCAGTGGGAAAAAGACAAGCTGGAGCGCTACATCAACCTGATCCCCTGTCCGGAGTGCAAGGGGGCACGACTCAAGAAGGAAGCCCTTTTTGTGAGGGTAGCGGACGTCAATATCCACGACGTGGTGCAGATGACGATCTCCGAGTGCAGGAGCTTCTTCGAGGGGATCTCTTTGTCCGCAAAGGAACAGGAGATCGCGAAGACGATCCTGAAGGAGATCGTCGCCCGGCTGAAATTCCTCGTAGACGTTGGGCTCGATTACCTCACCCTGGAGCGAAACTCAGCCACCCTGTCTTCCGGGGAATCCCAGCGTATCCGGCTGGCCACGCAGATCGGCTCAGGCCTGACCGGGGTGCTCTACGTCCTCGACGAGCCCAGCATTGGTCTCCACCAGAGGGACAACGAAAGATTACTGGCCACCTTGAAGCGGCTCCGCGACCTGGGCAACACCGTGATCGTCGTGGAACACGACTACGATACCATCGTCCTCTCCGATTATGTGATCGATCTCGGGCCGGGGGCCGGGGAACATGGGGGTCATCTGGTATTCGCGGGCACCCCCGAAGACCTGCGTGGCGAGGGGTCTTCGGTAACCGGTCAGTACCTGTCCAAGAAAAGGGAAATAACACCGCCCGAGGAAAGACGATCGCCCAAGGGCTTTTTGCGTCTGAAGGGCGTCAAGGCACACAATCTCAAGAATATCGACGTAGATCTGCCCCTCGGGGTCTTTACCTGTATTACCGGCGTATCGGGGTCGGGCAAGAGCTCGCTGGTGATCGATACCCTCTATCCACTGCTCAAGCAGAAGCTCTATCGTTCCAAGGAGCGGGCGGGAGAGGCGGAGTCCATCGCCGGATATGAGATGATAGACAGGGTAATTGACATCGACCAGTCGCCCATCGGAAGGACACCGCGTTCCAACCCGGCCACCTACACGGGGATTTTCACGCCTATCCGAGACCTCTTTGCCCGGCTTCCCGAATCGAGGATTCGGGGTTACAAAGAAGGGCGGTTCAGCTTCAATGTCAAGGGCGGGCGCTGCGAGACCTGTCAGGGCGAGGGCTATGTCAAGATCGAGATGCAGTTCCTTCCCGACGTCTATATCATCTGCGACCACTGCAAGGGGAAGCGGTACAACAGGGATACCCTTGAGATCGAATACAAAGGCCAGAATATCGCCGATGTCCTGACTATGACCGTGACCCAGGCCATGGAATTCTTCGATGCCATACCGGCGATCAGGACCAAGCTGAAGGTGTTGTCTGATGTAGGTTTGGGATATATCAGGCTGGGCCAGCCCGCAACCACCTTGTCCGGGGGGGAGGCACAGCGGATAAAACTCTCGAGAGAGCTCTCCAAGCGCGACACGGGCAGCACGCTCTATATCCTGGATGAACCCACGACCGGTCTCCACTTCGTCGATATCGAGAAGCTTCTTTTTGTGCTTTCAGAGCTCATCGATCGAGGGAATACGGTTCTGGTGATCGAGCATAATATGGATGTCATAAAGTGCGCTGACTATATCATAGATCTGGGACCCGAGGGTGGGGAGAAGGGTGGCTGCCTCATTTCGGAGGGCACCCCGGAAGACGTGATGGCCACCCCCGAAAGCTATACCGGACAATTCCTGAAACGCTACCTCAACGGAGAATCAGAATGAAGAGCATCGTCGTCATCCCCGCCCGGTATGGCTCCAGCAGGCTTCCCGGCAAGCCATTGAGAGAGATTGCGGGCAAATCGCTCATCGAGCGGGTCTACCAATGCGCTTTGGAATCCAAGCTCGCCGATGATGTCATCATCACAACCGATGATGAACGGATCCGTGAGAAGGCCGTCTCCTTCGGTGCTCCCGTGGTCATGACCTCCCCCCACTGCCCGAGCGGCACCGACCGGGTATGTCAGGCCGTGAGTGGCGTGGAAGCGGATATCATTGTCAATCTGCAGGGGGACGAGCCTCAGATACGGGGAGATATGATCGACGCCCTCATTGCCGCCGTAAAAGAGGAAAAGGTGGGCATGGCCACCCTTTGCTCGTTCATTTCCGACCCCCACGATTACCAAAGCCCGCACAGCGTCAAGGTTGTCACCGACAAGAATGGTTTCGCCCTCTATTTCTCGCGAGCCCCTATCCCTTTCATGCAGCGGACGGTTGCCCGCCCCCTCTACAAACACGTGGGCATCTATGGTTTCTCGCGGGACTTCCTGGAGATCTTTGTCTCCCTGCCCAAAGGAAGTCTGGAAGAATGCGAATCTCTCGAGCAGCTCCGGGCCCTTGAAGCCGGCCATCCCATAAAGGTCCTTCGCGTCGATTACGACGGGATCGGAATTGATACAGAGGAGGATCTGAAACGGGCCAACGAGATGTTGGCTGCCACCGAAGCAGGTTTTCGGAAATAGCGAAGAAAAAAGATTGACCCGGATAGGCGTTCCTGATAGTTTTTCAAAAAAGAATCGATCAAGGAGTTTTGCGACATGAAAAATGAGGCCACCGTGGCCAGGATAACAGAGATTGTGGCATCCTCACCGCGCAGTTTTGAAGATGCCGTTTCCACAGGGTTCAAAAGGGCTTCAAAAACCCTACGGGGGATCACCGGCATCAAGGTGCGGGATCACCGCTGCAAGGTAGAGGATGGCAAGATTATTGAATTCAGGGTCACCCTCGATGTCCTCTTCGTCCTCGAGACCTAGGGAAAAAAGACCGCCGACCAGGCCGAGTCTCGAAAGGTCCTGCGAGGCGGTCCTCTGTCTCCACATCGGGTGACGATCTTCCTATCCTTTATTCTTCCCTCATGAAAGAGTCACGTCTCGCCGGCCTCCCCTTCTTTTACGGCTGGATGATCGTTGGCTTGGGTGTTATCTCCACCGCCTTTTGGATGGGGATCATCACCAGTTTCTCGGTCTTCTTCGTTGCCTTGACCGAGGAATTTCATTGGTCACGAGGAAGCACGGCAGGCGTTCAGTCGGTGGCCTTGTTGACCTATACCGCCATGGCGCCTATCGTGGGGCGACTTATTGATTACCATGGGCCGAAAAAAACGATCCTGCCGGGTATCGTCCTCCTCTCCGTTGGACTCGCCCTTTGCTCACTGGTCCAAAGTCTGCTCATTTTCTATATCTTCTACGGGGTTTTGGTAGCTATCGGCTTTACCTTTGTCAGCATTGTCTCCTATTCCACCATCCTGTCCTACTGGTTCGAGCGCAGGAGGGGGATCGCGAGCGGCATTGCCGTCTCCGGTATGGGACTTGGCACCTTCATCCTCGTTCCCCTCTGCCAGTATTTTATAAGCAGCTACGGATGGCGGTTCAGCTACCTCTGCTTCGGGGCCCTCGCCTTCTGCATCCTCTTCCCTCTTTCCGCCCTCCTTCTTAAACACAAACCTGAAGAGTTGGGGCTCCGAGTCGACGGGGCAGCGATCGGCGGAAAGCGCAGGATGCGACAGGTGCATGTGATAGACACGGGATGGGCCAACACGGCGTGGACCGTCTCGAAGGCTGTCAGGCAAGCCCGATTCTGGGCCTTCCTGGGCTTCTGTTTTCTCAGCATGACCGGTCTTTACGGGCTTCTTATCCACGAAGTCAGGTTCCTCGTCGACTGCGGCCTGGAAACAATGACCGCGGCCTACATCGTGTCTCTTGTGGGCATCATCTCCCTTTTTGCGCGCATCTTCTGGGGTTGGCTCTCCGATAGAATCGGGCGCGAGAGTACCGTGACAGCCGGAACGGCCTTTTTGTCTGCTGCGGCCGTGTTCTTGCTCTTGCTGGGGCGCTGCCACGAGGCTCACGTCTATGTCTATCTTTTTGCCCTCACTTTTGGGCTGGGCTGGGCGGTTATGGCGCCCATGTTTATGGCTGTTGCGGCAGATATGTTTCAGGGAAGAAACTTTGGATCGATTTACGGGGTCGTGGAGGCTGTCATTGGCTCCGGTTCGGCGGTCGGGGCCTGGCTGGCAGGCTTTATCTACGACAAGACCGACAGCTACAGCGTCGCCTTTCTCTACACTGCGATCGTCAGTCTCATCTCGTGCCTCTTTGTCTGGATCGCAGGGCCGGGTCGGATTCGCAGAACGCGGGTGGTTCACCCCCAGGAGATAACAGGAGAGGGCTCCCCTTGATACGAAAAGGCTTACTACTCAGGCTGTTCGAGGCTGCGAACATGCAGCGGTGGAACGACAAGATACGGACCGTCGAGCTGACCGAGCTCGATAAACAGGCCCACAAGATGGTTATGGCCTACATGCTGGGGAAGTTCGAGTCGGACACGGCCGGACTTGACTGGATCGAACTGATCGAAGGCGGCATTTTCGAGTTTCTCCAGAGGATAGTCCTCACCGACCTCAAGCCTCAGGTCTTTCATCGCATCGAGGCAGACCGCGACAAGTACAGACAGTTGAACGACTGGGTCTTCCAACAGCTCGAGCCGGTCATTTCACCCTTGCCCAACGGTTTCGTCAAGCGTTTCCGGGCCTATTTCGAAGAGTCTGATGGGACGGTCAACAGGCGGATCCTGAGCGCAGCACACTTCTACGCAACAAAGTGGGAGTTCGACATCATCGAGCGGGCCAACCCCCAGGGCTACGAGATCGATCGGATACGTCGAAACCTGGAGGCAAAACAGGAGCTCTACTACGACCTGAAGGGCATTCAGCACCTTGCCCTCTATTCCCGGCTGCGAAACTTCGCCGATCTGTGCGGACAGCTCCGATTCCAGCTTCGATGGAGCCACGTGCACAGGGTGCCAAAGACCTCGGTCCTGGGCCACATGCTCATCGTGGCCATCCTCTCCTATGTTTTCTCCCTTGAGATCGGCGCCTGCCCAAAACGGGCCTACAACAATTTCTTCACCGGTCTCTTTCATGACCTGCCGGAGGTCTTGACCAGGGACATCGTCCACCCTGTCAAGAAATCGGTAGGGGGCCTTGACGATCTTATCAAGGAATATGAGCGAGAAAGGATGGAGGAGGAGGTCTACTGTCTGCTTCCCCAGGAATGGCATGAAGAGATAAGGATCTTCACCGAGATCGAATTCGACGGTGTGGTCCAGATCGAGGGCGGCGTCGTAAGGAAGACGAGCGATGAGATAAGCGCACACTTCAACAGTGACAGCTTCAGCCCCAGGGATGGAGAGATCGTAGAGGCAGCGGACCGTCTGGCCGCCTTCATCGAGGCCCACCTGGCCATAGCGAACGGCATCAAGGCTGGCGACTTCGAGAAGATAAAGGCAGACATGAAGAAGGAGTATGCCCACCGCGTGATCGCGGGTTTGAGGATGGGGGAGATCTATTCAGACTTTGAGTGACGGCCCGTGCGGCTCGGATATTGCATCCCCGGAAGCAACAATACTTCCCGGGGAATACCAATGCAGGATGAGAAGAAGAAAAAGAAAGAACTCATCGACGAATTAAACCGCCTTCGGCGCCGAGTCGCCCGATTCGAGGCCCTGAAATACGAATACAGACGTGTGCGAAAACAGCAGATGAGGACCATAGAGACGCTTCATTCTGAGATCGCCGGAGTAAAGATACTTAAAGGGCTACTACCCATCTGTTCGTCGTGCAAAAACATAAGAGATGACAGGGGCTACTGGAATCAGTTGGAGGTCTATATCCGGGACAACTCGGAGGCCGACTTCACCCACGGTCTCTGCCCGGATTGCATGCGCAAGCTCTATCCGGTCGATATCCTTAAGCGGATGGAGCGAGGGTAGGAGGACACTGTCCGGGCTTGGAGGTGCGGTGCTCCCCCGCGCGCCGGGTACGACACGGGATGACGAGGGGTCACTTTTTCTTGAAATAGGTCGCCTTGATCCAGGCACGGTTGAGATAGAGATGGATGGCGACTGCAATGACCAGAAGGATTCCTCCCACGGGATGGACCACCGCAAAGATTCCCGTTAGGCCGGTTATCGCCTGCAACACCACAAGCACAAAGAGAAGGACGTTTATTCGCTTGAGCCACAGAGCAGTACTCATTCAGCCCTCCTTATCCGTTGACGCCTGATCCGATTGTATCAAAGGCCATGACTTTCAACAACACCCTCCCACCTCGTGCACCCTTGTATTCCCCTCATCACGGGCCTACACTATTCTTGTAAGAGGATTCTTTATGGCAACTCCTTCAGCAATAGAGCGAATGGCAGAGGCAGTGTGGGAGCTGCCTGTCTCCTACAAGGAAGGGATGAGGGTGCCTGCCCGCATCTACGCCACCGAAAAGCTCCTCCGCGACATGGATGACGCCGTCTTTGACCAGATCACCAATGTCGCCACCCTTCCCGGCATCACCGGCTATGCCTTCTGTATGCCTGACGGCCACTTCGGCTACGGGTTTCCCATAGGTGGCGTTGCCGCCATGGATATAGAGAAGGGCGGGGTGATCTCGCCAGGAGGCATCGGATTCGACATCAACTGCGGTATGCGGCTCGTCAGAACAGACCTGAGCTATGACGACGTCAAGCCAAGGCTCAAGGAGCTTGTGGACAGGCTTTTCAGGGCGGTCCCGGCAGGGGTCGGAAGCAAGGGTTTCCTGAGACTGTCAAGGGACGAATTCCGCAAGGTGGTAGAGCGGGGAGCCCGCTGGTGCGTCAAGAACGGCTACGGCTGGCAGGAGGACCTCGATCTGACGGAGGAATTCGGCTCCATGGACGGCGTCGACGTCGACACCGTGAGCGAAAAGGCCGTGGAGCGGGGATTCAACCAGATAGGCACCCTCGGCTCGGGGAATCATTATCTGGAAGTACAGGTGCTCCGCAAAGAGCACATCTATGATGAAAAGCTGGCCCAGGCCTTCGGTCTCTTCCCTGGGCAGATTGTGCTCATGTTCCACTGCGGCAGCAGGGGGTTCGGCCACCAGGTGGCAACCGATTACCTCCAGCTATTCCTCAATGTCATGGAAAAGAAGTACCATATACATGTAAACGACCGGGAGCTCGCCTGCGCGCCTTTCGATTCCCCGGAAGGTCGAGACTATTTCTCGGCCATGAAGGGCGGCATCAACATGTCCTTTGCAAACCGCCAGATGATCCTCCACCGCATACGGGAGGTCTTTTCCGAGATGTTCGGCCAATCTGCAGAGCGGCTTGGCCTCCACATGATCTATGATGTGTGCCACAACACAGCAAAGCTGGAACGCCACATGGTCGCCGGCAAGGAGAGGAACCTTCTGGTACACCGCAAAGGGGCCACCCGCGCCTTCGGCCCTGGAATGCAAGGCCTGCCGGAGCAATACAAATCGATCGGGCAACCGGTCATCATCGGCGGTAGCATGGAAACCGGATCCTACCTCCTTGTGGGAACCAAAGAGGCAGAGAAGACCTTCTACAGCACAGCCCACGGAAGCGGCAGGACCATGAGCCGGGCCAAGGCCCGTAAACAGTGGCGCGGCGACAGGCTCCAGCACGATCTGGAACAAAAGGGCATCTACATCAGAACAGCGTCCTATGCCGGCCTTGCCGAGGAGGCAGGAGGGGCCTACAAGGATATCGATGACGTGGTGGCAGCATCGAAGATAGGCGGCACCAGCAAACCAGTCGCCCGTTTCACCCCCGTCGGAAACGTGAAAGGGTAGGCTTTCCGTGCCCTACCGCTACCTCGATGACGTAGCCACCGCCGACATCGCCTTNNTGCGCGTCATGGTGGAGAATATCGAGGCCATCGAGCCTCGTGAAAGCCGAGTTCTCGTCATCCATCACGAGCATCTCGACATGCTCCTCTTCAACCTCCTCCAGGAGCTGCTCTTCTACAAAGATGCGGAACAGTTGATGCTGCGGATCAGGCAGGTAACCGTTGACAAGAAAGACGATATTTATGAATTGCAGGCCCAAGCAGTGGGCGAAACCATCGACCCCGAACGTCATATCCTGCGGGTGGATGTCAAAGCCGTCACCCTCCACCAGTTCCAATTAACCAAGACGGGCCAGGGCTGGGAGGCCATGGTGATACTGGATGTCTAACAAAGGGGCGCTTCAGGAGGTGGGCCAACACCGCAACCGAACGCTATTGTCGCCGGTTCCGTACGTGCTGCGGAACATTCAGATTGGTAGGTGTCGGCCTCGGGCCGATGAGGGTCAGAAGATTATGATTGAATGGACTATCTTTGGGAAGACTCCCGGAGTTTGTTTACTGCTTCTTGTCGCGGCCTTTCCAATGATCCGGCTCTCTGTTCAGATTCATCACGGCAATGATGAGCACCTCGTTTTTCGTGACCTGATAGACGATTCCGTAAGGAAAGCGTTTCGATAGACACCTTCTGGTGCTCGTGGAAAGAGGGGACCAAGCATCAGGAAATGTTACGATGTTTTGAATGGTGCGATAAATCTCTCTGAGGAACTCGGCTCCGAGGCCTTTCTGACTCTCTTCGTAATAGTCTACCGACTCGCTCAGCTCCTTCTCTGCCGCTGGATGGAAGGTGTATTTCAAGACTTCAGCCTATCCCGTATTTTCGCAAATACCTCTTCTCCCGGTATGGTTTTCACGGACCCGCTGGCTATTTCTTCCACTCTCCGCTCGGCTTCTCCGGCCCACAATTTGTCGATTTCGGTTTGAGTCGGGTTCAGACTCTGGAGGAGCTTGTCGACAAGCAGTGTTCGCTTCTCGATCGGCAACGATATGGCCTCGTCAAATAGGTCTTCGGTCTTTCTCATATGTCCTCCAACCAGTGGAATATTCCTCATTATATCATGCCCTGCAAACTTTGCTTATTTTCGGTATAAGTGAAAGCGTAACCGGGAATGATTAGCGTATAAAAATAGGCGCCTTTCCCTTGTGGGGAAAAGGTCAGGCCAATGGTTCTATCGGTGGGGCCGTTGATGTTTCAGATTATGGCACCAAAGGACGTGATCAATATAGATTGCCAATGGACTCACCCTGCGATCAGGCTGGTAACAAAGGATTTAACAGTAGAACGGCGCTTTGCTAATCTCCAACATAACTCATTGCACAACACCCGTCCCGTGTCTGTCGGCTTCTGCCGGCTAAGCAGACCCGGCGGGTTATTTTTTTCCAAAGCCTGGATAGAAAAGGCGATGAGCGCCCTTACCGGTAACCAGTTGGACCGTGCTATCCTATCACCTCACGCGGCAATACCTGACGCATCTATCATTTGTTCCGCAGAGATAATACCCATTGCGAGGGTTCGAGGGAGGTACGAAAGGAATGGGGTGGATGAGTGCAGGTGTGATGCCCTGTGAGGCTTGCTGACCGAACGCTGCACTGGCCGTACGCGTGAGGTCGCAAACGGAGCAGGGCGCACAGATGTGCCATACGCTTCATGCCTTTCGTCCGTCTCTCAAGCTCCTCAATGGGATTATTCCCGCCGCATTGCCGAGTCGAGCGCTGATAGTCTTTGACCATCGTAAAGCTGTCTTCCGCCAACAAGGGTTGACCTATTCGCTGCACGTACACTACTATTGTCTATCGGAGTTTGATTCAGATTGTCATGGAGAGGAGGAATGAATGGACCTTGCTCAGATTGCTGAAATGAAGAACAAGATCATCGAGGAACTGCGGGAGATCGATGTTTTGAAGCGGTCGATGGAAAATACCCTCACTGGGCTCATTGAATGGGAGAAGCATCTGCAGAGCAGGGCCAACGCTTCACCAAAACGGGCAACCAGAAAGGCTTCTGGCGTAACGGGGATCGAGACCAAGCCACAAGCCGCCGTCAAAGCCAAACCGGTCACACCCGGCAAAAGAGTCGACAGGGCACTGGCGACCATGAGCGGTGAATTCACCAGATCGGAACTCCTGGCTGAAACGGCGGCTGATGGTAAGGGGGACATCCCGGGTAAGACCTATAGTCACATCTTCTCCCGGCTCCTCAAGAAACAACATATCGAGTGCGTAAAGGGCAGCCCAAGCCAGCGGGATAGCCTCTACGTAAGAAGCGACGGGAAGAAACGGGACGAGGTCGCCGTTCAAGCCTAAGGGGAGGATTGCCCGGTTTTGGTCGGCGCGGCTGTTCGACACCCGGTGACTTGTCCTTCATGTTCACGGGTGCCTCGCCTGATCTCATTCAAATTCCAAAAGACCAAATGATTCGGGAAGATGGAAATTCGGTTTCGGATAATCAACGGGTGACCAGGTCAGCCAGTGGGGGTGGGATGTGTGATCCCCACACTTATAGAAATTTGCCCGCCACAGCCCACCCCTTTTGGGCCTATCCACCGGACAATATTTACTCAGGAGATCCAGTGGAATCGAGCATGCAACGGACCACGTAAGGCTTTCTTTGATTTCCGGGTCCACAATTCGTGGCAACGAATGGGTTTTGACTATTCTTTCACAGTCATCCTCGGAAATTTCAATCCCCGCCCTTGGGGTCGAATTAAAATGGAAGAGGATGGTGCCGCCACAATTCATTTCAAGGTTGAAATAGCCTTTGGACACATCAGGACCCGGCGTGAAAAAGAATTCAACGCAGCTATCCCCACAGACGGTGTCTTGATGCTCCTCAGCTACGGCCCGGACGTATCTGTCTTCGACCCGGAACATGAGGCATATGGCCGTTTCTTCATAGGCAATCTTCGCCTCGGTCTTTGGAAGATGGCCAGGCTTCTCCCCCATGTAGTTTCCGATGAGTACAGCCGGAATCTCTCGCCACACAGGATTGCTCCAATCTGCGTCGACCGTGAAAGGAACTGGGAGTCTCTTCACCAATAGTTTCATGCTCTCTATACCGTTTCCCAAAACAAAGGGTCGTTTCGGGTCTTCTCCTTCTGGCTTGGCATTCCCTTCCGTACACTCGGTGCTTCCGCCTCTCACCCGTGCTAACGATTCCTTCCGCTTGACCCGGGAACTCACGGCAGCCGGAAACCGACGTCGGCATCATCGGCCCATGGCCGACGCCTGCCAATCTGAATGTTCCGAAGCACGTCCGGAACCGGCGACCAAGANNTTCGGTTGCGGCGTGAGTGGACGAAAGGAATGGAGTGGATGAGTGCAGGTGTGATGCCCGGTGAGTATTGCTGGGCGACACATAATACATGCGTATATGTGGAGGCGCAAACGGAGCAGGGCGCGCAGATGTGCCATACACTTTATTCCTTTCGGCCCTCTCCCAACCCTTAATCGCTTTTAAGCTTTTGAACCATTTTCCGCCGGCGTTTCTCCGGTAGTGCGCGCAGATGCGGAGATTACAGCCCTACCCCTTCGCCGCTTTTGCCCCTTGTATAGATTGCGTAGAGCTCGCTGTAGATGCCCTTCCGGGCAACCAGTTCTTCGTGGGTGCCCTCTTCGGTAAGACGGCCGTCATGGATGACGATGATGCGGTCCATCTCCGTCATGGTTGACAGGCGGTGGGCGATCACCATCTGGGTGGAGGTGCCGAATTCGCTTCTGATGATGCCCCTCACCTCCTCTTCGAGGTACCGGTCGATACGGCTCGTGGCCTCGTCGAGTATCACGTACCTTGGCTTGTAGGTAATCATCCGGCCAATGGAGATGAGCTGTTTCTCCCCTTCCGAGAGGTTGAGGCCGTCCTCGGAGACCGTCTTCGAGAGACCGTCCCGGAAGAAACGGCCCAGAGTGGTCTGTAGTGACGGAGGAAGGCCGCCCTCTCGGCCAAAAAGGTTCTCCTCGACCGTCCGGGGAAAGACATAGATGTTCTGGGATACGATGCCGAAGGCCTTCCTGATGGAATCGCTCGAATAGGCACTGTGGGGCTTCCCCCCGATCCTGATTTCTCCTTTGGTGGGCTTGTAGAAGCCGAGCATCAGGTTGATAAGCGAGGTCTTGCCTGAGCCGGTGAGGCCCACGATGCCCACCTTTTCACCCTCCCGGATGGTGAGGTTGACCCCCTTCAGGGCGTACGTTCCGTCCCCATCATAGGAGAGCCATACGTCCTCGAACTCGATATCACCCGTCACGGCCTCTTCGGAACCCTCTTTCTGCTCAAGCTCCAGAGACCTCAGGGCGTGCATCTTCTCCAGGCTGGAGGCAGCGCTCTGATAGAGGTTGTATTTTTCACTCAAATCCCGGATGGGGTTGTACAGCTTGTGGGAATACTCGATGAATGCGACGATGACCCCGAAAGAAAGGCTGCCGTAGGCCAGCATCTTGCCACTGGTCCAGAGTATGGCCAGGATGGAGAGGATGCCTACCGATTCGACGAAGGGGAAGTAAAGAGAAAGGTAAAAGATAACCTTTTTAAATGCCTCGACATATCGTTGGTTTTTTTCTCCAAATTTTACAACCTCCCCTTCCTTTCGGTTGAAGGCCTTGGACACGTAGATGCCGGCCAGGCTCTCCTCGATAAAGCCGTTCATCTGGGAGACGCTCTCCCTGGTGGCCTGAAAGGCCTCTTTGAACCGCTTCCTGAAAAAATGGCTGATAAAGAAGAGGAAGAGGAAGAAGAAAAAAACCACGCCGGTAAGGGGTAGGTTCAGGTACAACATGATGCACAGAATGCCGACGATGGTGATGATATCGCCCAGAGTGGTTACGATGCCGGAGGTTATGAACTCGTTTATATTCTCGATATCATTGGTCATGTAGTTGTGAGTCTTGCCCTGGGGCGTCTTGTCGAAATAGGGAACGGGCAGATTGAGGACAAAGCCGAAGATCCCCAGTCGCATATCCCTGATGACGCTTTGGCCGAATAGCTGGGTCATGTAGATCTGGAGATAGATGGTGATATATTCGGCGATGATAAAGAAAAGATAGAGGAAGGCCATAAGGGTGAGCCCTCCAAAGTCCTTTTGCGAAATGTAACGGTCGATGGCAACCTTGAGGATGTAGGGAGGGGCCATTCTGGTGAGGGCTACAGCAAGCATGAGGAGCAGCGCGAAAAGAACGATCCTCTTATACTTAAGGACATAGTCGAAGAGGTACTTTAGTATGCCCTGCTGATCACTCACTATCTTGCCTCTCGTAAAGGAGCTTCATGTAGGCGTCTCGCTCCAGCACCTCGAACGGCGGTCCCTGATCGACGACGGCCCCCTCGACCAGGACAATCGCCTGATCGATGAGGTGCAGCGGCACCGGCCTCGTCGAGGCGATGATCACCGTCTTGCCTTCGAGCATGGGGGAGAGCTTCTCCCAGATGAGGTGCTCGGTGAAACCATCGACATGGGTGAATGGATCGTCGAGGATGAGGATGCTCGGCTCCACAGAGAGTGCCCTGGCAAGGGTCAGACGCTGTTTTTGTCCGCCGGAAAGGGTGATGCCCCGCTCTCCGACCACGGTATCGAGACCATCTTCGAAGCGCAAAACCTCGTCGCGCATTCCAACCACGTCTACGAGGGGTTCCGCATCGCGCTGGAAGGAGACGTTTTCGTGGATGCTCAGAGAATAGAGGAAGGGGTCCTGGGGAACGACCGCCATGTGGCGACGGCGACAGGACAGGGCGATGCTCCGCATCTCCGTTCCGTTCAACCGGATAGCCCCCTCGTATTCTTCTTCCTCCAGGCCCACGATCAGGTTCAGGACGGTCGACTTTCCGCACCCCGTGGGACCGATAATGAGGATTTTTTCGCCCGGCTGCGCTTGAAATGTCACATTTTCCAACACGGGGACATCCGATTTCTTCAGTCCAAGGCCCTCAACGGACAGGGTAAAAGGCCCCCCGGGGAGTACCACCCCTTCCTCCTTCTCCACCTCCGCATCATTGACGAGATCGAGCCGTTTAACCGATGCCAGACCTTTCTGGTAGAGGCTGAGAATCCACCCGAGGGCAGCTACGGGCCACATGACCATCATGTAGTAGGTGTTCAGGGCTATGAAATCACCGAGGGTAATCTTCTCATGTATCAGGGCGTAGCCTCCGACCCACATGACGAGCAGCGTTCCAACCCCACCGAGAAACCCGAGCGACGGGAAAATAGCCCCCCACACCTTGACTGAGGCCAGATTCTTATCCATGTAGGCCTTGTTCAGGGTATCGAACCTCTGCCGTTCGGACTCCTGCAACACATAGTTCTTGATCACCCTGATGCCGGAAAGGACTTCGTTCACGCCCCTCGATAAGGTGCCATAGGCCTCCTGCACCTCCTTGAAGATGTGCTGAAAGCGCTTCATATAGACCTTTATGAAGAGAAAGAGAAAGGCGAGGGGAACGATGGAGAGGAGCGTGATCACCGCATTCAGCTTGAGCATCATGGCGAGACTCACCACGGTGGTTGTAACAGCCCCGGAGAAATGGAGAATACCCATCCCGATCATCATCCGAATGTTACCGATATCATTCATGATGCGGGCTATAAGGTCGCCTCGATGGTGTTTCTTGAAAAAGGGGTAAGGCAGCGACATGAGACGGCTGTAGAAATCTCGTCTCAGTTCGAACTCGATATCCCTGGCCGCATTGAGGATGCGCATACGGGCTGTATATCTGAGGAGACCCTGAAAAAGGGCCGCAAGGCCGGTTGCGGCGATGGTTAGGGAAAGCCAGCCGTTACCGGATTTGAGACCGTCTACGGCATATTTGATAAGCAGAGGTATGACGGCAGAAAAAAAAGAGGCGAGAATAAGGGCCAAGACACCTTGCAGGAATTGGCCCTTCTGCCTTCTTATGTATGGAAGGATACTCCCGAGTTCTTTAAACACATATGCCGAGCATTAAAAGCTCTAGGGCTTTTTGACCGCCTTCTTGATGACCACGTAGCCATTTCTGGGTCCCGGAACAGCCCCTTCGATCATGACGAGGTTCATATCACCCCTAACCTCAACGACCTTCAGGCTCTGAACCGTCACATTCTTTGCTCCCATCTGGCCGGCCATCTTCTTGCCCTTCAGAACGTGGGCTGGTGTCATATTGGCGCCTATTGAGCCTCCGTGGCGGAAGGACTCATGCGTACCATGACCGGCAGGCGTACCATGAAAACCGTGCCTCTTCATGACGCCGGCAAAGCCTTTGCCGATGGAAACCCCACTCACGTCAACAAAGTCGCCTGGCTCAAAGAGATCAACGAGGATCTCGGCCCCCACTTCATAGTCGTCCTGTTCATCAGGATCGATTCTGAACTCCATCAGTTTTGCCTGGGGAGCCACATTTGCCTTTTTGAAATGACCTGCCCGCGGTTTGTTGACAAGCTTCGCCTTCTTCACTTCGTCAAAGCCGACCTGAAGAGAATCGTAGCCATCTTTCTCTGTCGTCTTTTTCTGTACGACGACACAGGGTCCTGCCTGCACAACAGTAATGGGGATCGCGTTTCCATTCTCCCCGAATATCTGCGTCATTCCAAGTTTTTTTCCAATCAGTCCAACCGCCATCTTGTCACCTCCAAAAGACCGTATTATTATAATGAAAAAATGGGCGAAGTCAAGCTCGGGAGGTGGCGGTGAAAGAATTTGGTCTTCCTTGTTATGGCATCGGCCGTTCTCTTACTCCTCGTTGGCTCAGCCTTGGCGGCTTCCCCAACTGATGTGCCCCGCATGACGAAGGAACAGCTCCAACCTCTGGTGGGGAACCCTGACGTGGTTATTCTGGATGTCCGCAGCGCGCCCGAGTACAATGACAGTCACGAGAAAATCAAGGGCGCGATCCGGTTGGAGCCTGGAGATGTTAAGGCTATCACAGAGAGGTACCCCAAGGAAAAGTCGATCGTCCTGTACTGTAGCTGAGTGGCCGAAGCCACCAGCGCCCGGGTGGTGCTGAAACTGAGAGAGGCGGGGTATTCAAAGGTTTTTGCCCTCAAAGGCGGATGGCCTGAGTGGGAGGCCGCTGGATACGCGGTGGAACCGAAATAGAAAAATAAGTGTCGGTATAAACGTTACAGGGGTCGGATCTCCGGGCAAGGCATTCGATGTCCTTGAGTGCTGAGGGTTCCGGGTAGATTTTTTCCTACCTATCGTCCTAAGCCTATCCCTCGCGAATCCACTTTTAACTTGAACGACGAGCGTAACTCCTCTATACTAATGGCCTAAGACTCGCTTGAGTCTTATATTCTGCACGCCTTTCAAGTTGGCAGAGGGTGCACACCCCGTGTCTCTTGCCAAGGAGCGAAAGGCGGAAGTATTAACCAGGAGGGCACGTGTCTAATCTCACCATCAAACAATTACTGGAAGCAGGCGTCCATTTCGGACATCAGACGAAACGCTGGAATCCCAAGATGAAGCCCTATATTTTTGGGGCAAGGAATGGCATCTACATCATCGATCTTCAGAAGACGCTGAAGATGTTCAAAGAAGCCTATAACTTCGTCAAAGAAGTTGCATCCAGGAACGAGTACATCCTCTTTGTGGGCACGAAGAAGCAGGCACAGGAGGCCATCGTCGAGGAGGCCAAACGGTGTGGTGCATTCCACGTTAACGTAAGATGGCTGGGAGGCACCCTTACCAACTACCAGACCATCGAGAAGAGCATCGATCGTCTGCGGAAATACGAAGACCTTAAGACAAGCGACGTGTTCAAGGTTCTCCCGAAGAAAGAGGCGTTGAGCATCGACAGAGAGATCCTCAAACTGGAGAAACACATCGGCGGCATCAAAGGCATGGACAAACTGCCGGGCGCGATCTACATCGTCGACCCCAAGAAGGAATATATAGCGGTAAACGAGGCAAAGAAGCTCGGAATTCCAACGATTGGCATCGTAGACACGAACTGCGATCCCGATGATATTGATCTGATCATACCTGGAAACGATGATGCCATACGGGCGATCAAGCTCATTACCTCCAAGATCGCCGATGCGGTCACGGAAGGAAGAGCCCTGTATGTGGAAGAGCTCCAGGGTAAGGAAGAAGACAAGGAAGGTCCGAAACCCTTTATAGACGAGAGTATTCTCGAAGAGAAATATGAGGGTTTTCGTGAGGAAGGGGGAATCTAATGGAAATTACAGCAGAACAAGTGAGGTCTCTGAGGGAAAAAACGGGCGTTGGCCTGATGGACTGTAAAGAGGCCCTGAAAGCCACGGGCGCCAACATGGACAAGGCCGTCGATTATCTCCGGGAGAAGGGGCTTGCAAAGCTCGCCAAGCGAAGTGCACGGGCAGCGTCCGAGGGGTTGGTCTATTCCTATATCCATACGGGCGGCAAGGTCGGAACCATGGTAGAGGTCAATTGCGAGACCGATTTTGTGGCCAAGACCGACGATTTTCAGGCCTTTGCCAAGGATGTGGCTATGCAGATCACGGCGGCAAATCCCACCTATATAGCCAGGGAAGACATCCCGGACGAGGTCAAAGAGAAAGAGAAAGAGATCTACCGGAACCAGGCCAGAGAGTCCGGAAAGCCTGAGAAGATACTAGATAAGATCGCGGAAGGCAAGCTGGAGAAATACTTCCAGGAGGTTTGTCTCCTCGAGCAGCCCTTTATCAAAGATCCGGACGTAACCATCAAGAAACTGCTGGAAGGCCTCGTTACAAAGCTGGGCGAGAAGATCCTGGTTCGGCGTTTTACCCGCTTCCAGCTCGGCGAGACCTCAGAATCGTAGCATGTACTCGAGGATACTCCTTAAACTGAGCGGCGAGGCCCTCATGGGCAAAGAAGGGTTCGGCATCGATCCTGGGGTGATGGCCGACGTGTCGCGACAGATCAAGGAGGTTCAAGAAAGGCACGTCCAGATAGCGGCGGTTATCGGCGGCGGTAACATATACCGGGGCCTGCGGGCCGAGCAACAGGGGGTCGACAGGGTCGTCGGCGATTACATGGGAATGATTGCCACGGTCATGAATGGTCTCGCCCTCCATGAAAGCCTTCGCTCCATGGGTGTGGACGCCAGTTTTCAGAGCGCCCTCCCCATCGCTGAGGTGGTCGCCCCTTTTAACAGGAGGATGGCCATTGACCACCTTGAGAAGGGACGGGTGGTGATCTTTGCCGGCGGAACGGGTAACCCCTTTTTCACGACCGATACGGCCGCGGCTCTGAGGGCCCTTGAGGTCCGCGCCCAGGCCATCTTCAAGGCCACACGGGTTGATGGCGTCTATGACAAGGACCCTGAAAAGCACTCGGACGCATCTTTATTCAAGGAGATATCCTATATCGAGGTTCTCGATCGGGGTTTGAAGGTCATGGATGCAACGGCCATCAGCCTCTGCATGGAAAACAAACTACCCATCGTGGTATTCAACTTGAAAGACAAAGATAATATGAGAAGGGCCGCGCTGGGAGAACAAGTGGGAACTCTCGTTAGGGGGTAAGGGAATGAAAGACCAATTGATTGACGAGTTCGAGGAAAAGCTCAAAAAGTCTATAGGTACCCTAAAGAAAGACCTGTCCAAACTGCGGACGGGTGTGGCAGCCATCTCACTTCTTGATGACATTCGGATCACCTACTACGACCAGCCCACCCCGCTCAATCAGGTGGCAACCATCTCGGCGCCCGACTCGCGGACAATCGCCATTCAGCCGTGGGATACCTCATCGATAAACGATATCGAAAAGGCCATCCAGAAGTCCGATCTGGGGGTCAACCCCATGTCTGACGGCAAGATTATCAGGCTTGTCTTCCCGAAGCTTACCGAAGAAAGGCGGAAAGAGTTGACCAAGCTGGGCAGTAAGATGCTCGAGTCAACCAAGGTGGCTATTCGGAATGTCCGGCGGGACATGAACGAAAAGCTGAAAAAGCTGGAGAAGGATAAGGGCCTCTCGAAGGATGAGGCGTTCAAACTCCAGGAAGAAGTCCAAAAGATGACCGACAAGTACATTTCCGTCTCCGAGACCACCTACTCAGAAAAAGAGAAAGAGATCCTGCAGGTTTAGACCCTCTATGGAACTCGAAAAAACGAAGCTGCCCCGCCATGTCGCCATCATCATGGACGGCAATGGGAGATGGGCCGAGCAGCGGAACCTCGATCGCATCGAGGGGCACATTGCCGGCACAGAATCGGTGCGGGATGTGGTGACGTGCAGCCGAGAGGTGGGGGTTTCTTACCTCACCCTCTACGCCTTTTCGAAAGAGAACTGGTCTCGTCCCAAGGAGGAGGTAAACAAACTCTGGGGCCTTCTCCAGATATTTTTGCAGAGCGAGCTCGAGCTGATGCAGGAAAAGGATATCCGGTTCAATACCATTGGGGCCATCAAGGACCTACCGAAGAAGGCGCAGCGTATGCTCGCAAACGTCATGGATAAGACGAAGTCCAATAGGTCGTTGATGCTTACCCTAGCCCTTTCTTACAGCGGCAGGCAGGAGATACTCCATGCCATCGCCGGCCTTGTGGAGGATATGAAGAAAAAACCGATAAAACGGTTGACCGAGAAGGTTTTTACCCGGTATCTTTACACGAGTAAGATCCCTGATCCCGACCTCCTCATCCGTACGAGCGGCGAGATGCGCCTCAGCAATTTCCTGCTTTGGCAGATGGCCTATACGGAGATCCTGGTGACCGATACCCTGTGGCCCGACTTCCGGCGAGACTCCTATCTGAAGGCCTTGCAGGAATACACTCACAGGGAGCGAAGATTCGGCGCATTGAGGGGCCGATAGGTGGGTAATCTCACAAAGCGTGTTCTCACAGCCGTCTGTGCAGGCCCTCTCGTCGTCTTTCTCTTCTATGTTCTACCGGCCCATCCCTTTTTCTGGCTTCTGGCCCTCGTGGCCATTGCGGCGATCTTTGAGCTTTCGACCGCTTCAGGGGTCAAGCAGAGGTGGCTGATCGTCCCACTCGCTGCCCTTTCGCTAATCCCCCTGTATGTGCAACATGTCCAGATCTTCCTGCTGTGGCTTGTCTGTGCACCGGTGTTTTACATTTTTTCCCGTGTTGTCAAAGCTGCGGATGAGTCCTTCCATGAAAATCAAGAGATCGTGAGAGCTGTGGGGATCCTCTTTGCGTCCATAATCTGTATTGTGTTGCCCCTGTATTTCCTTTATCGGCTCAAAACCCTCAATAACCTTGCGCCCCTTGTTCTGCTTCTCTCCATGTGGGGAAGCGATTCCTGTGCCTACTTCATCGGTGTGAGGTTCGGCGAGACGAAACTCGTTCCGGCCATCAGTCCCAAGAAGAGCTACGAGGGCCTTTTTGGAGCGATGCTGGGGGGCCTCATCGCCATGCTCGTATTTCATCGCCTGGTGGGGATGGGACCAATTGAGTCGTGCTTTGTGGGTGCCTTCATCGGTCTGCTCGGTCAGATGGGTGATATATTCGAGTCCGCCGGCAAGAGGGTGTGGGCAGTAAAGGACTCCTCGGGGCTTATCCCCGGGCATGGCGGAATCCTTGATCGAATGGACAGCTTTCTCTTCGCAGCGCCCTTCATGTTTGCGTATCTTTCGGGGTTTTCACGATGAAGACGGTTGTGGTGCTTGGATCGACCGGGTCTATAGGGACAGCAACGCTCGATGTCATCGAACGGCAAAAAGAGGAGTTCCAGGTCGTTGGCCTGGCCTGCAAAGGAAACGCCCGGCTTTTCAATTCCCAGATAGAAAAATATAGGCCTAAGTTCGCCTGCCTCTACGACCAGGACAGGGAGAATGACGTTGTCTTCCATGGTGCCAAGCGTCTGTACGGACGCGACGGTCTTCGGGAAATTGCCTCCCTGGGTGCCGACATCGTGGTCAATGCTTTACCGGGAAGCATCGGTCTCGAGGCCACGGTGGCTGCGCTCCGCCATTCTCCGCTTCTCGCCCTGGCCAATAAAGAAAGTCTGGTTATGGCAGGCCGGATCATCGCCCAATCCGTGGCAGCAGGCCGCTGTCGCCTTGTGCCGATCGATAGTGAACACTCGGCCCTCTATCAGCTCCTTCAGCACGTGGACCGTGCCGGATTTCGCAAACTGATAATCACAGCATCGGGTGGCCCCTTCCGATCTCATTCGTTCGAGCAGCTCCAAGGTGTGACCGTCGAGCAGGCGCTCCGGCACCCCACCTGGAGTATGGGCAGAAAGATCACCCTCGACTCTGCCACCCTGGTCAACAAGGGACTGGAGGTAATTGAGGCGCGATGGCTGTTTGGGGTCGAGCCGGAGCGGATTGAGGTTCTCATCCACCCGGAGAGCATCGTACACGGCCTCCTCGAATTGATAGACGGGGCCGTTCTTTCGTACATGGCCTTCCCGGACATGCGCATTCCCATATCCTACGCCCTGAACGGGGGGCTGAGGCACGAGGCATCTTTCAACACCTGCGATCTTATCGCTGCCGGAACCCTCACCTTTCTACGCCCTGACACAGAGCGATTTCCCGGTCTTCGTCTGGCCTACGAGGCCCTTCACAGCGGTGACAGCGCCCTTATCGTTTTCAACGGTGCGAATGAGATCGCGGTCTCGGCTTTTCTGGAAGGTAGAATCGGGTTCACCGATATTTCGCGATTCATCGAAGAAGCACTCGCCGACCACAGGTGCATCCCAATTATCGAGGACATCGACACGGTATGGAGCGTCCATCAATGGACAGAGCAATACGTGACAAGCAGGCTTAAGGGGGTTACATGCTCAACGTAATATATGCCGCAATAGCACTGGGGCTTCTCGTGCTGGCCCATGAATTTGGCCATTTCTTGGTGGCCCGACTTGCTAACGTAAAGGTCTTGGTCTTTTCCTTGGGGTTTGGCAAGAAACTGATTACCTTCCGGAGAGGAGAGACGGAATATGCCATTTCCGTTTTCCCCCTCGGAGGCTACGTGAAGATGCTCGGGGAATCCGGGGACGACGAAATCTCCGAAGAGGATGCCCATCGCTCCTATTCCAACAAGCCCCCGCTCGTCAAGATGGCCATAGCCTTCGCCGGACCTTTCTTCAACGTACTTTTCGCCGGTTTCCTTTTCTATCTGATTTTTGTTACCGGCTACCCGGTGCTTCTGCCCAAGGTCGGTGACGTGATCAAGGATTCCCCGGCTGCCCAAGCGGGCCTTCAGAAAGGTGACATGATCGAAGGCATCGAGGGTAAACCCGTCAGTGAATGGACGGACCTTCAAACCACGGTCTCCAGCTCGGACGTGAAGCCTCTCCGGTTTTCCATAAGGCGAGACGGGAAGGCATTCGACGTCAACATCACACCAAAAGAATCAGAAGAGCAGAATATCTTTGGTGAGACGGTAAACAGAAAGATGATCGGCGTGGGACCTTCGGGGGAGACTCTGACCCAAAGAGAAAACCTTTTTACAGCGCTCCCCAAGGCAGCGCTGCGGACTTACCACATCAGCGAGCTGACGGTCCTCGGTCTCGTGAAGCTCATCCAGGGCACCATCTCGTCCAAGAATATCGGGGGGCCCATACTGATTCTCCAGACGGCCGGAAAGACGGCCCGAGAGGGCAAGAGCACCTTTCTCAACTTCATGGCCATCATCAGTATCAATCTGGCCATCGTTAACGTGCTGCCCATACCTATTCTTGACGGTGGGCATATACTCTTTTACGCCATTGAGTTGATCATTGGCCGAAAGATCCCTCAAAAAACGGTGGAGATTGCCCAGAGGGTGGGAGTGGTCATCCTTGTCATGATCATGGCTTTTGCCTTTTATAACGATATCGCCAGGATGTGGGGGCCAGGAAAATTCTTTGGCATCTTCTGAACTCCTCCTCGCCATCGATAACTCCATCGATTTTCTGAGCCTGGCCCTGGCCGCAGACGGCAGCCTGATCGAAGAAAGGCACGGTCGCGCCGTACGGCCATCCTCAGAGATATTGTCCCTCAAGGTTGCTGCACTCCTTCACGACCATGGCCTCCACCTCTCCGATCTTTCGATGGTCGCCGTTTCTCTCGGGCCGGGTTCGTTCACCGGCATTCGGGTTGCCTTGGCTTACGCAAAAGGGGTGAGCACGGGGCTGGGATTGCCGCTTCTGGGTGTCCCAACCCTCGATCTTCTGGCCTGGCCCTTTACAGGCACCACGTCATCCTACATTTGCCCCGTTATCGACGCAAAAAAGGGTGAGGTATTCTTTGCCCAGTACCGCCACGAAGGAGGGGCCTTGCGGTCAACAGGTGAGTGCCAGGCGGTCAAACCGGAAGAATTGGCGGAGAGACTTCTTCGGCCCTGTATCGTCCTTGGGACCGGGGTGAGTTTATGCGAGCCCTTCCTGACTGAACTTGAGGGTATCACCATCGTTAAGGACCGCCATCAGCGGGTCACCGGGGAATCGCTCATCGAGATAGGGTGGGAAAGAAGACACCAGGTGCCCCCCGAAGCCATCAGGCCCATCTACGGCCGAAAATCGGAAGCGGAGATAAAGTTCCGTGTGACCGTGACGTAGGATGATCAAAAGGGGTCTTCAAACCGTCCCCCGCCTTGTTCCCTCGCCTCGCTTTTTTTGATTTGTGTACGTATACGTCATTTCAGCCGGTCTGTGTTATACTAAACTACCAGTATGAGAGTGCGTCCATGAGAACAGAGTCTACCCTCCGGTTGATTCAATGGATAATGCGTCGCCCCGCCCGGGGCAGCCTCACCAACACTACCAGCTCATAGCTCTGAGCGCCGATTATACAGATTAGTCTATTGAGACCTACAACCCACGAAGGAAGACGCAGACTGCGGAGGAGAATAAATTGAAAACCATAGAAGAGATTAATGAAAAGATAAAGCAGGGCAAAGTGGTTGTCGTTACTGCCGAGGAGATGGTCGACCTCGTTAAGGACAAGGGAGCCAAGACGGCAGCAGATCGAGTGGACGTAGTAACCACCGGCACCTTCGGTCCCATGTGCTCCAGCGGGATGTTCATAAACGTGGGTCATTCCAAACCAAGGATGAAGATAGGCGGAGGGACCTGCTATCTCAATGACGTCCCCTGCTACACCGGTCTGGCAGCGGTTGACATCTATCTGGGGGCAACGGCGATACCGGAGAGCGACCCCAAAAACCAGGTGTATCCCGGTGAATTCAGGTATGGCGGCGGACACGTTATTGAGGATTTCGTGAGTGGCAAGGACCTCACCCTTTCGGCAACCGCCTACGGAACGGACTGCTACCCAAGGAAAAAGATCGATACCCGTATCAACAAGCGCACGGTGAATGAGGCGTATCTGTACAATCCTCGCAACTGCTATCAAAACTACAACGTGGCCGTGAACGCCACCAATCGGGTAATCCACACCTACATGGGCTTGTTGAAACCCAATCTGGGCAACGCAAACTATTGCAGTGCAGGGAAGCTCTCCCCTCTTCTCAAGGATCCCCTCTACCGGACCATCGGCATGGGTACCCGCATCTTCCTTGGCGGGGGGGTGGGCTACGTGGCCGGCTGTGGGACGCAGCATAACCCCAATATATTAAGAACCCCGGAAGGTGTTGTCCGCGCTCCTGGGGGTACCTTGGCCACCACGGGTGACGCCAAGGCCATGAGCTCCGAGTTTCTTAAAGGGGCAAGCTTTATTGGTTATGGGGCCACCTTGTTTGTAGGGCTGGGAGTGCCCATACCGATCCTGGACGAAGAGATGGCCTACTTTACCTCCCGAGATGATGACGAGTTGTTCACTCAAGTGGTTGACTACGGGCATGACTACCCCAACCGGGTGCCCGGCAGCCTTGCAGAGGTGAGCTACAGGGAGCTGAGATCGGGGAAGATTCAGGTCAATGGGAAGGAGATATCGGCATCCCCAATATCCAGCTATACCAAGGCCCAACAGATCGCCACGCTGCTTAAGGAGTGGATAATATCCGGCCGGTTTACCTTATCATCCCCGGTGGCAGGCCTGCCCGGCGTTGATGCGGGGATAAAGATGAATACCCTGGAAGAAGTCGTAGTCGGGGGATAGCAGACGGCAAACAAAGAAGGTCATCCAGGGTCTCTCTGTTTGTCAGCCACTGCCGCCAGACCTTGCGCCCGCGGAGGATCAAGCCTTATGGAGACTACGACGTGGGCCTCAATAAAAAAGTACAGGATATTGATTTTTCTAGCATGATGAACAAGAAAGCACTCTCTCTGCTCTCGGGCGGACTCGATAGCGTCATTGCAGCCAAGTTAATACTTGACCAGGGCATTGAGGTGGTTGGCCTCCACTTCGTTTCCTCCTTTTGCGACAGTAAGCGAAAGGAAAGAGATAATGTGGTCGTCAGGTCCGCTTCCGAGTTGGGCATAAGGGTGCTGATTCGTGACAAGGGACCGGGCTACGTGCAGGTGCTGACTAAGCCAAAACATGGATACGGCAAGAACATGAACCCTTGTATCGATTGCCGCATATACATGCTTCAGGAAGCTCGTCGCGTCATGGAGGCGGAGGGTGCAAGCTTTCTCGTGACCGGCGAAGTGGTCGGTCAGCGGCCTATGTCTCAGATGCGTGACACGATCCGACTAATCGAAAGGGAAAGTGGCTTGACAGGACTCATCGTCAGGCCTCTGTCGGCAAAGCTGCTGGCTCCTTCTGAGGCGGAGAGCCAGGGTATTGTTGATAGGTCGCAGCTTCTCGATATAGCAGGCCGGTCCCGAAAGGCCCAGTATGAGTTGGTGGAACGGTACGGGCTCAAGGAATTCTCCAAGCCCGCCGGAGGATGCCTGCTCACCGATCCTATCTACGCAAGGAAATTGAGGGAACTGCTGAGAGTAGAGCCTGAATACACCATGACTGATATCGACCTTTTGAAGTATGGCCGCCATTTCCGGTTCTGTGGTGTCAAGCTGGTGGTCGGCAGGGACAAGGATGAAAACGAGGCCCTGTACAAGCTGTGGTCGCCCCCCTATCTCTTTGCCCGGTCTGCTGACTTCAAAGGCCCCAGCGCCGTATTGAAAGGTCCGGTGGACGACAATACGATTGCTATCGCCGGCAATATCATCTCCTTCTTCGCAAAGAATGAGGTATTCCCCTTCTCTCTCGAATGTTTTGACGGCCGGACAACCTATCGGAGCATCCCCAGGATCCCCGTGGACCCTGACAAATTTAAGGTGAAGGGCAGCCTATGAGAATCTTTGAAGACTTCTATGTATACCCCTGGATGTCAACCCAGGAAAATAACGCAAACACCATTTTTATTGACGGGCAGGTGCCCACCCTTATTGACCCAGGTCATACACACCTGTTTCGATATGTCGTCGAGGGCATGGCAAGAGATGGAGTGAGCATCGACAGGGTCAAACTCATCATATGTACCCACGGACACCCCGACCATTTGGAGGCGGCGGAGCAGTTTGATAAAGGAGTGGTAAGGGCCATCGGGAAGAAGGAGTGCGATTATCTGGAGGAAGAAGGTAAAGAACTGTTCCTATTGACGGGGTCGAGGTCCCCTCGGAAGGCTTTCGGCCTGCTGCTCAAGGAAGGGTTGCTCGATCTCGGAGATAAGCAGTTTGCTGTCATCGAGACCCCGGGGCATTCACCCGGGGGTTTATGCCTGTATTGGCCGGAAAAGGCCTTGCTGGTTTCCGGCGACACCGTCTTCTACATGGGCGTGGGCCGGACCGATTTGCCGGGTGGTGATATGGACCTCCTCGGTCAGAGCCTTCGGAGGCTGTCCTCTCTGGACGTGGAGTTCCTGATCCCTGGACATGGAGATATGGTGAAAGGAAGACAGTCTATCTCCAAGAATTTCGAGGTACTTATGTCCGAGTTCTTCGCATAACTTGTTTATGTACAATAATATATAATATACTTGACAAGGTCGTCGCAGATACATGGCATCTCTTGCGGCCGGCCTGAAAAGGAACCCATCTCTTGGTGCGAGAAAAGTCTCCAGTAGATCGGGAGGTGGAAGAGGAGGAACAACAGTGACATTGCCGGATGAGTACGTATGTGACCTGTGCGGATGTCTTTTTCTCTCTCCCGTAGAAAAAGACGTATTCTGTCCCAATTGTGGCAGCAGCCAGGTGAAAAAGGAGATAGGTTGTAACGAATTGTCCGATGAGGACGTGTACGTCGAAATACTCCAGGACGCCGAAAAGAGCAACCTGTTCTGGTAAGACCGTAACGTTAATTGTGAGGAGGAAAAGATGGGGAAAGCCATACCTTTAGCCGATTCTGATTTTGAGACGGAAGTCAAGAATTCGTCCATTCCGGTGCTGGTGGATTTCTGGGCCACCTGGTGTGGGCCATGCCAGACTATGGGTCCTGTGGTGGACACCATCGCAGAAGAGTATGAGGGCAGGGTCAAGGTGATGAAGATGAATGTGGATGAAAATGCGTTGACCCCAGCCCAGTTCGGGATCCGGGGCATACCGACGCTGCTGCTTTTTAAGGATGGGCAGGTGGTGGACCGAATCGTTGGCGCTGTTGCCAAGACCGCTGTCGAAAACCTGCTTAAGAAGGCGATCTAATCAGGCCCAAAGACCGTAAATGCTGGATTCTTGGATGGGATTGCGGCAAAAACCCCTTTCGAGGAGGCTGCCCGTAAGGAGGGGTAAGAACGGCACGTCTTTACTGTTTCGGATGGACAGTTACGCGCGCCCGCTTGCCCTTCTCTGATTCGACCGACACCCGGTCTTCGTTTATAAAGTATTTTACGATATCTCCCACCACTTTGTTGGGACCCGAGAAAACTACGACATTGCCTTTGAGGGTGATTTCGCCCTTGGTATTTTCAAACAGGGCCTCTTCACAGGTGGCTATGCGGTCTTGCTTGACGATCTTCACGTGGCCACTCGCGACGGCTTTTTCTATCTCGTTGCTCTCTTCGCCGAGATAGGCGGTGAGCGTGTCGGAAAACATCTGCAAATCGCCTTGTATAGCCACGACATTTCCTTTGAAGATAATTACCTTGCCTTTTTCAAGGCCTTCCATGCTGTCGGATACAACGTCGATCGGTTTCTTTTCAGCCGAGAAAAAGCCCAGCGGGCTCTTCCTCTGGTCATCTTTCTTTTCATTCAAAGGTTTAGAGGCCAATTCAGGTCCACTCGCCTCGGCGGTCGCTTCAGAAACACCAGGCTCTATCCCGGATGACCCGAGGGCTGGCGGCTCTACCATCGAGGACGCTGAGGTCTGATCGGCCTTTCCTGCCCCTCGGACGGCATCCGGCGTCACCGTGGTTGTTGGGGTTGCGAGGGCCTTTCCGGCTGGAAGATCAGATCTTGGGGCCGAGGCTGCCTGTGCCTGCGTTGTTGGCGGCACCTCAGCTACGGTCTTGTTCTGCTCGGCAGCGGCAGGTCTCAGATCGATCTCTTTCTTCTTGGTGCTTCCGGTATCTTGAAGAGTAACGCTCTGTCGTTTTTCGTCCCCCTCAGACTGCACGGACTGAACTGGGACGGTCTCTCTAGACTTTGTCACCTTGGGCTTGGGCTTCTCGGCATCGATGGCATGTCTCATGGTCGAGGTGGCATAGATGCTCTTGGGGTATTCCTTCTTCAACTGTTCCTGGTAGAACCTGCCTTTCTCCGGGGACTGAAGCTTGCGATAGCAGTCGGCGAGGAGAAACAGGGCTTTATCCCTATTCTTCGCCTGGGGATATTTGGCCAAGAGGTATTCAAGGCGGAGGATAGAAGCATTGTATCGCTCCGTCCTGTGGTAGTATTCTCCCACATAGAGTTCATGGGCGGCTTGTTTTTCCCTAAGCTCATCGATCCGCGCATCAACGTCCTTGGCGTAGGCGCTTTGTGGATAGCGGTTCTTGAGATAGGTAAAACGCTCAATGGCCTTGACCGTAAAGGCCTGATCCCTGTCGATGGTAGGGGAAAGCTGCGTGTAGGATTCGCCGAGTCGGCGCAAAACGTAAGGGATATTGTCGTCTGCGGGATGAGCGTTGAAGAAATCCTCGTACACCCCGGAGGCGAGGAGGTATTCCTCCTTTGCAAAATACGCGTCTCCGAGTTTGACCTGGGCTATAATGGTCAAGGGATCAAAGGGAAAGTCTTCTTTGATCTTCATGAATTTTTCTATGGCTTCTGAGTACTTTTTCTTGTTAAGGAGGTTGACGCCCTGCACGTAAAGATCGCCGGGGTTTTCGGTCTTTTTTGTCTCTTTCGAGCTGCACGATACAAAAAGCAGACAGAGAAATGGGATAAGCAAAAGGCCAATCTTGCGCACGCGATAGTATAACAGATGACTTTTGATTATGCTAACGTTTATAGAGTTAAGACAAAGCGTGAGGACGGTCATTTGGCGGCCATGGTCTTGAAAGAGGAGAGAATCGATGCTTTGATCCGCACAGGCCTCGAAGAATCGGCACTGGTGCCGATCACAGATGGGGCGATGCAGGCCCTTGCCTTTTACGTGGCCGAACTGGAACGATGGAACCACAAGATAAACCTTACGGGCAAGAAGACAGGGGCGCAGATAGTCACTGATCTTCTTTACGACGCCTTCTACGTCTACAGCCATATCCGCGGAGCGCGATCGGTGCTCGACATGGGCTCCGGCGCCGGGGTCATCAGCATACCCCTTGCTATCCTCGACAGCTCGCTGCAAGTCATCTCTGTCGATGCAAGCACCAAAAAAATCCAGTTTCAACGGCATGTGAGGCGGGCCCTCGGACTCCAAAATCTTGCCCTTTTCCCCACCAGGATCGAACATCTGGAATCACAATGCGTTGAGATTGTCGTAGCGAAGGCCTTCGGCCCCACCCAGCTTGTGGTGGATAAAGCCGCCAAGCACCTGAGGGATAATGGGAAGATTCTTCTCATGAAGGGCAGATACGAACCGGTGGCGCCTTTCCCTGGGTTCCAGATTGAAGGAGCCGTTCAATACCATCTCCCAGGAAGTACCAAGGAATTCAAGCTGATCACCTATAAAAAGGTTCCCTAGCTTTCCGGTTTTGTGCTAATGTATCTGGTTAATGATTATTGCAATTGCCAATCAAAAGGGCGGTGTGGGGAAGACGACAACGGCTGTCAATCTCGCAGCCTCCATCGCTATTTCGGAAAAGAAGACCCTCCTGGTCGACATGGATGCCCAGTGCAACGCCACCAGTGGAGTAGGCATCTCCTACGGCAAGGTTCCATCGCACCTCTACGATGGACTGATCAACAAAAAGAAGATTGGTGAAATCATTCTCAAGACCCAGGTGCCCCATCTGGACCTCGCTCCCTCCCATCCCGATCTTGTTGGGGCAGAGGTGGAACTGCTCGAAACAGAAGGCAGAGAGATGATCCTCAAGGAGCTCCTTGGTCCGGCCAGGGAAAGATACCCCTATATCATCATCGACTGCCCGCCATCGTTGGGCTTGTTGACCGTGAATGCCCTTGCGGCCGCAGATAGTGTCATTGTACCGCTCCAGTGCGAATATTACGCCCTTGAGGGTCTCGTGCTTCTTCTCAAGACCATCACCATTTTGAAGAAGAGGGTGAACCCTCACCTCGAGATTTTGGGCGTCCTTTTGACCATGTTTGACAAGCGCAATAACCTTTCCTTCCGGGTTATGGAGGAGGCCCGCCGGCACTTGGGCAACAAGGTATTCCGGACGGTGATACCGAGAAACGTTCGCCTCAGCGAGGCCCCAAGCTACGGGAAGCCGGCCATTCTATACGACAGTAGTTCGAAAGGGGCGGAGAGCTATTTGCAGCTTGCTGCCGAGATATCCAATGGCGGGAGATAGATGAAGAAGAAGGATCCTTTGGGAAAAGGCCTATCTGCAATCCTCAACGACATAGAAGACAGGGGAGCCCCCCTATTCGTCCCTCTTGGCCAGATCAGACCTAACCCGAATCAGCCGCGCCTCTCCTTTAAGGACGATTCCATAGCCGAACTCTCTGAATCCATCAAGGAAAAGGGTCTTCTTCAGCCCATCCTCGTAAGGAAGACGGGGCATGGATACGAGATAATTGCGGGCGAGCGGCGATTCAGGGCCTGCCTCAAAGCCGGATTGAGCGAGGTACCGGTCATCGTAAAGGAGGCTGACGACAGAGAGTCCCTGGAGATGGCCCTCATCGAAAATCTTCAGCGGGAAGATCTCAATTCCATGGATGTGGCTCACGTCTACCGCCGCTTCGTCGATGAGTTCGACTACACCCATGATGGTCTGGCAAAAAAGATCGGCGTCGAACGCAGTTCGGTAACCAACTATATCCGTCTGCTCAAGCTTCCGCCGTGGATTCAGGATCTGATCGCTGAAGGCAAGCTTACCCAGGGCCATGGAAGGGTCTTGATCACCATCGAAGACGAGGCGGAGCAAAGGCGCTACGTCGATCGGATTTTGAAAGAAGCCATCTCGGTGCGGGGTCTTGAAAACATCCGTCGACGAAAGGGTATTGCTAAAGCCTCCCCCTTTGCCTATGCGGAAGACCTTCTGAGAGAGGCCCTGAAGACCAAGGTACAGATCACCTTCCGAAGGAATAAGGGTAAACTTATCGTAGAGTTCTACTCCAAGGATGATCTTGAGGCGCTTTTAGAATTATTGGTTCCGGAAACATAATAATTTTGTTTGCAAATATCCCTGGTTTCGTGCTACTAATTCTTTTGTGAAAAAATTCGTTTGCTGCTGAGGATGCATCATGCTCGATTTCAACTATACAATCCTTATCCAGTTCGCAAATTTTATTGTCCTTCTTATTCTTCTTCAGATCTTTCTTTTCCGACCCGTGCTCACCGCTCTCAAGAAGCGCAAGGACGCCCTTGGTAGTCTCGCCAAGAGGGTTGAGGAGCTCCGTGACGACACGGCCGCGCTCGGACGGAACTACGATGAAAGCGCAAAGGAAAAGAAGCGTCCCATTCTCGAACAGCGAGAATCGTCCCTCCGGGATGCCCATGCAGGCGCGATGAAGATTATCGAAGAGGCCCGACAACGGTTGACCGCTGAGCTTGACAAAATCAAGGTGACAGTGAGAACCGAAGCCGATCAGGCTTTGCAGTCCCTGACCGAGAAGACCAGCCAACTCGCGGCCGAGGTGGTCGCGAAGGTAATGAGGCGAGGCGCATGATGACCGAGATCTGGCATATCGTAAAAGTCATTTCCCCTTACATCAATTTTTTTGTCCTTCTCTGGCTGCTTCTAAAGTTCGGCGGAGCAGCGCTCAAGCAGTTTGTTAAGGGCAGGCACGACGAGGTAAAGGAAAAGGTTGAGACCGCTGAGCGACTCATCACTGAGTCTGAACAGCTGAAGGCCAGTTACGAGCAGAAACTTGCCGGCCTTGATGCGGAGATCGAGGAATTCAGACAGGCAGCGGTTGCAGAAATCGAGAAGGAAAAGAACCGCATTTTAACGGAGGCTCAAGCCATGGCCGGCCGTATTGAGGAACAGGCCAGGTTGGCGTACGAGCAGGAAATGAAAGAGGCCCTCGCGAAGGTACGGGCCGAGATCACCAGGCAGACACTGGAGCTGGCTGAGCAACGGGTCAAAGAAGAGTTCAAGAAGGAAGACCACGACAGATTGGTCGATGAATTCATAGAAAAATTGAGGAGTCTCAATTGATACATCAGTCTATTGCGCGGAGATACGCGAAGGGCTTGTTTGCTGTTGGAGACAAGGACGGCAAGTACGGCGCTTACTTTGAAGAGTTGGAGCAGGTCATGGGCGTGGTTGACGCCAACCAGAAGCTCAGAAATGCTCTGATGCTCCCGTTGCTGGAGATGGCGAAGAGAAGGGATCTCCTATCCGACGTGATTCGCGCACTTTCGCTGTCACCCACGGTTGCCAGTCTTCTACAGCTTCTTTTGGAGAACCACCGCATTGACTATCTTCCTGCCATACGGAAGATGTATGCGGAGCTGGTTGATGAAAAGGAAGGCAGGACAAAAGGGCAGATATTCACCCCCTACCCCCTTTCAGACGACATAAAAGGTCGGATCGAGAAGGTGCTGGGAGAAAGGCTTGGAAAACAGGTCCAGTTGTCGACCATGGAGGATAACAGCCTCATCGGTGGGGTCAAGGTGATTGTAGGCGGATTGCGGATAGACGGCAGCGTAAGACATCAGCTTGAACTCATGAATGAAAGCATTCTGAAGGAGTAGACCATGGCGGTTAAAGCAGATGAGATAAGCAGGATCATTGAACAAAAGATATCCGGCTTTGAGCGGGAAATCGACCTCCAGGAAACGGGGACGGTTATTTCCGTCGGAGACGGCATCGCTCGTATCTATGGGCTGGAAAATGCACTTTCCGGCGAACTGGTGGAGTTTCCTCACAATATCATCGGCATGGTACTGAACCTGGAAGAGGATAATGTCGGTGTCGTTATCTTCGGCGAGGCAGACATGATCAAAGAGGGTGATCTGGTCAAAAGGACCAATAGGATTGCCCAGGTTCCGGTGGGTGAAGGCCTAGTTGGAAGGGTGGTTGATGCCCTCGGGAACCCGCTCGATGGCAAGGGCCCCATTCAGGCCACCGAGTTCAGGAATGTCGAGCAGCGTGCCCCTGGCGTGGTTGTCCGCCAGCCGGTGAAGGAACCTCTTCAGACAGGCATTAAAGCAATCGATGCCATGATCCCAGTCGGCCGCGGACAGAGAGAGCTCATTATCGGCGACCGCGGAACCGGCAAGACTGCTATCGTGATCGATACAATCCTCAATCAGAAGGGCAAAGGCGTTTACTGTATATATGTGGCCGTGGGTCAGAAGCGCTCTTCAGTCGCGCGTATCGTGGATGTTCTCACCGCCCATGGGGCCATGGAATACACGATCATTGTCGCTGCGACAGCCAGCGATTCTGCGCCAATGCAGTATCTCGCGCCGTTCTCAGGAACTTCGATGGGGGAGTATTTCAGGGATAACGGCAAGCATGCGCTCGTGGCGTATGACGACCTCTCAAAGCACGCGGTCGCTTACCGGCAGCTTTCGCTTCTGCTCCGACGGCCACCCGCACGGGAGGCCTTTCCCGGCGACATTTTCTACTTGCACTCCCGCCTCTTGGAGAGGGCATCAAAATGGGATGACGCCCACGGAGGCGGCTCCCTTACAGCTTTGCCCATTATTGAAACCCAGGCCGGCGACGTGTCGGCATACATCCCTACCAACGTGATCTCCATCACCGACGGTCAGATTTACCTTGAGCCTGAGCTCTTCTACTCCGGCATCAGGCCTGCTATCAACGTCGGTCTCTCCGTATCCAGGGTCGGCGGTAACGCCCAGGTCAAGGCAATGAAGCAGGTTGCTGGCCGCCTCCGCCTTGAACTTGCCCAGTACCGCGAGCTGGCCGCTTTCGCAAAGTTTGGCAGCGACCTCGACAAGTCAACTCAGGCACAGTTGGCGAGAGGTTCACGGCTCACTGAGTTGTTGAAACAGAATCTGTATATGCCCGTCCCGGTCGAGAACCAGGTCGTGCTGATGTACGCTGGCACGAACGGTTATATCGATGACTATCCGGAATCAGCCCTCCTCAAGTACGAACGCGAAATGCTCGCATATATGGAGAAGGATCACGCCAGCGTTTTGAGTTCCATCCGCGAGAAGGGCTCCATCGATTCGGCTACGGAAGAAGCCCTCGAAAAGGCACTCGGCAACTTTAAAGATATCTTCACTTATTAATGGTAGACCATGGCAACCTTACGGGACGTTAGAAGAAAAATCGGCAGCATCCAGAGCACTCAGACCATAACCCGCACCATGCGAATGGTTTCCGCGTCCAAGCTACGCAGGGCCCAGGAGCAGTTGGATAAGATTAAAGGGTATGCGTTGAATCTCGACGAGTTACTCAAGAGGGTCGCAGCAAGACTACCCGAAGGTTCGCATCCCCTTCTAACCCCTCGGGAGGAGGTTCGCAACGTTCTCCTCTTCCCGATCGCCTCGGATCGTGGTCTCTCGGGGGCCTTTAACCTGAACATTTCAACCCGAGTCGACAATTTTATCCGTGAGAACAAGCAGACCTACGATAAGATCGGGGTGTATCTGGTCGGCAGAAAGATCCGGGATTATTTGAGAAAGAGACGGATACAGACCACCAAGGAGTTGATGGATATAAAGACCATTAGCGATGATTTGGTTCAAGGTATCGCAGGCGACCTTATAAACCTCTATCTTGAAGGTGAATTCGACCGGATCTATCTGATTTACACTCAGTTCAAGTCTCCAATAAAACAGGAGGTAATCTTCGAGGAGTTTATCCCCGTAAAGGTACCCCAGACAGAGGAAACTATTGATTACCTGTATGAGCCCGGAAAGGAAGAGATCATAGAACGTCTTGTTCCCCACTATGTGAGCACCAAGATCTTCTATGCATTGACGCAGTCTCAGACTTCCGAGCATGCGGCCAGAATGGCGGCCATGGAGAATGCAACGAGCAATTGCGGTGAAATGATCAATTATCTCACCCTCGTCTATAATAAGACCCGGCAGGAGAGCATTACCGCCGAGATGATGGACATCGTCGGTGGTGCTGAAGCTCTGCAAGGCGAGTAAAGGAGGAACAGGATGAACGCTGAGGTCACAGGGAAGGTCGTACAGGTAATCGGAACCGTTGTGGACGTGCGGTTTTCGCCCGACAACCTCCCCCCCATCTACGGAGCTATATATCTGACAAATCCTACTATAAACGACCGAAAGGAAAACCTTATTCTGGAGGTCGCCCAGCATATCGGAGATAGCACCGTGCGCTGCATCGCTATGGAAACGACCGACGGACTAAGGCGCGGTCAGGATGCGGTCTACAAGGGTGCCCCTATTACGATCCCCGTCGGCAAAGAGGTGCTTGGCAGGGTCATTAACGTTGTCGGTGAACCTGTTGACGACATGGGTCCGGTCAACAGCGATAAACGCTACTCGATCCACCGTGCCGCACCGACTCTCGTGATGCAGAATACCAAGATCGAGCTTCTCGAAACCGGTGTCAAGGTACTCGACCTCCTCGAACCATATCCGAAGGGTGGAAAGGTTGGCCTCTTCGGTGGTGCTGGCGTCGGCAAGACCGTTCTCATCATGGAAATGATCAATAACATCGCCATGCAGCACGGTGGNNTGGCTTGAGATGAAAGGATCGGGCGTTCTCGACAAGACGGCTCTCGTCTACGGCCAGATGACAGAGGTACCCGGTGCCCGTGCCCGCATCGGTCTTACCGCCTTGACCGCATCAGAGTATTTCCGTGATGAGGAAGGCCAGGACGTGCTTCTTTTCATCGATAACATATTCCGTTTCACGCAGGCAAATTCAGAGGTTTCGGCTCTTCTGGGCCGCATGCCCTCTGCCGTCGGCTACCAGCCCACCCTTGCCACAGACCTGGGTGAGCTCCAGGAGCGCATCACTTCCACGCTTCGTGGCTCCATCACCTCGGTCCAGGCCATCTACGTCCCAGCCGACGACTTGACCGACCCGGCGCCTGCTACGACTTTCGCGCATCTGGACGCGACTACCGTTCTTTCCCGTCAGATCGTCGAACTCGGCATCTATCCGGCCGTGGACCCCCTTGACTCCACCAGTCGTATCCTGGATCCACAGGTTATCGGAGAAGAGCACTACGCTGTCGCCCGCGAGGTGCAGAGGATCCTCCAGAAGTACAAAGAGCTTCAGGATATCATCGCCATTCTCGGTATCGACGAACTTTCCGAAGATGATAAGCTGGTCGTCTCCAGGGCACGTAAGATTCAGCGATTCTTGTCTCAGCCGTTCTTTGTTGCAGAGGCCTTCACCGGTAGTCCGGGTAAGTATGTCAGCATTAAGGACACCGTTAGAGGATTCAAGGAGATCTGCGAGGGCAAACATGACGACCTCCCCGAGCAGGCCTTCTATATGGTTGGCCCTATCGAGGAAGCAGTAGAGAAAGCCCGAAAGATGATGGAGTAACGGCCGATGGCTAAGATGCATCTCGAAATTGTTACGCCCGAACGGGTCATGTTTTCTGAAGACGTCGATATGATTGAGGCGCAAGGCACGTTGGGAGAATTCGGTATCCTGCCCGGCCATGTGACCTTTCTCACAACAATTGAGCCCGGCGAGGTCCGTATCTTCAATGACGGGCAGGCCCGTTTTCTTTCCACTGGGGGTGGTTTTGCCGAGGTCGTTAACGATAAGGTAACCCTCCTGCTCTCTTCCGGCGAGTCTCCGGAAGAGATCGACGTCGCAAGGGCCTATCGGGCTAAGGAAAGGGCAGAAGAGGCGCTACGGGATCTGGGCTTTGAGGATAGAGATTATCGACTCCTCGAGCTCGCCTTGTTCCGCGCAATCGCGAGAATTGGTGTTGCCTCCCGAAAGAGACTGTAGCTGCAGGGGCAGACCAGACTCTCGTACTTCGATAAAGGGTGCCGCCTGTTGCCTGATTCTGACCTCCTACGGTAAAGAACAGCGGGCGGTGAATGTCTCATGCGTAATCAAAAGGAGGGATGACGGTCACTTCATCCCTCCTTTTTTGGTCCTCTGCTTTCAGGCCTGCTTGCCCTGATCTGTGTGCCCCCCATCAGCAAGGTCGCAGGCGTTGGGTTACGGCTCGTATATAAGTGGTCTTCCCAATGCCTTCAATGAGAAGGTGTTCATGATGTGGTAGCCATCGTAGTCAAGAACCCGCAAATCGTCCGTTTGATGAAGGTCCTCCATGACGTGATCATAATGCTGTCCGTAGACCTGCTTTACCAAGTCTTCAGGCACCTCGTAGGCCACAAATTTCTTGATCCCCTTGGTAAACAGCTTCCTAATGAACTGAGGATCCTGAGCCGATTGACAGGACGTCAAGAGTAGGAGAGGTGCTGAGCCTGAGAACAGAATAAGTGCCTTCATAGTGAGTCCTCCTTTGGTTTCGTAAGAAACGCCTTGACGTTTCTTCTCTTTGGGCGGCAACGCGCCACATCTATCTACTCTGTCTGTAATTATAGCAGAGGCGTCCGACTTTGCCTCGTTAAAGCCGTGCTTGTTCTAAATCTCACAATCTCCCGGCGCCATTGCCACCGACCGCTGACACCGTCTCGGAGCCCGGTTCAGACTGAGCATTATACCCGAAACTACTACATAAAGCTTTCAAAATATTATTATATAACTAGGCATGAAAAATTGTTTGACTTGACCACGCTAGTTATGAGAAAAAAGGTACGCATACGCAAGCTTTCCCGTGGGTTGCGTTACTTTCTGACGCGTAAGATGATCGACAAACCGGTTCATCCATCGTTTTGCAGAAAGAGAATATCTTAATTTCTTACAGGAGGGTTCATTAATGGGCATGTTCGCAAGTTTCTTTAGGGGGTTAACAGAGAGAACTCGAATAACATATCTCGTAGCCCTGCTCTTTTTCTTCGGGGTTATGTATCTCTTCTTCCCCTCATCCAGCTTCACTCAGCAGGGGCCTGTTGAGCACGGAGCCTTCACGGCCTTTGCGCTCTTCTTCGACCCACGATTTAACCTTATGGAGATCTATGCAGTCCTCGCTGTCTTGGCCGTCGCTTTCGCGGGCTTAATCTACGCAGCCCTGTTAGTCAAACAGGTGAGACGGGCAGATCAAGGAACAGCAAAGATGCAGTCCATCGCCGCCGCCATCCGAGAGGGGGCAAACGCATACCTGTCAGCCCAGTTCAAGAAGGTCGGCCTTCTTATCGTCCTCATCACCATTTTTCTCTACTTCACCTACACGGGGACACATGATGCCTTCCGCTGGGGCCGCGCAGGCGCTTTTTTGATGGGTGCCATATTCAGTGCCCTCGTCGGCTTTATCGGCATGCGTCTTGCCACCGAAGGCAACCTGAGGGTTGCCGCGGCCGCTAAACACAGCTATGGCGAGGCCCTTCAACTCGGCTACCGCACCGGTACCATCACCGGCATGCTCACGGACGGTCTCGGTCTACTCGGCGGCACGACGATCTTCATCATTTTCGGCGAGCAGGCGTACGAGGCCCTTTTGGGTTTTGGCTTTGGCGGCACCTTGCTTGCCCTTTTCATGAGGGTCGGCGGCGGTATCTACACCAAGGCCGCAGACGTGGGTGCCGACCTTGTCGGCAAGCTCGAGAAAGACATTCCTGAAGACGACCCGAGAAATGCTGCGACCATCGCGGATAATGTCGGCGATAATGTCGGCGACTGCGCTGGTATGGCGGCAGATATTTTCGAGAGCTACGAGGTCACCATCGTGGCCGCCATGATCCTCGGCATGGCCAGTTTTGGCCACAAGGGCGTTATCTTCCCTCTCCTCGTCCGTGGTATCGGTGTCTTGGGCTCCATCATCAGCACCTACACGGTCAAGGCTGGCGCAGACGATACATCAGACACAGCCCTCAAGAGCGTTCACCGTGGCTTCTGGATCGGGTCAATCATCAGTATCGTTGGCTTCGTTATAGTCGGCTATTACTACCTGCATTTTGATGCCGCCTACCTCCTTTACAACCCAACCGCTGCTGCTGGCTTCCCCAATGGCGATCCCACCCTGCTTCCATGGTTCGCCAATTTCGGCATCCCTGGGCTTGATATGCGACCTGCCATTACCTGCTTGATCGGTATCTTCCTCGCGGTCGCCCTCAACAAAGTGACAAGCTACTATACCCACACCAGCTACAAGCCCGTCCAGAGCCTTGCCAAGTCATGCCAGACCGGTCATGCCACCAACATCATCCAGGGCTTCGCGGTGGGTTATGAAAGCACCGTTGCCGCCGTCGTCGTCATCGCTGTTGCTATTCTGCTGTCGGTTCTGACCTACATCGGCACGCCGCCCCTCTTCATTGCTTACGGTGTTGCCATGGCCGGTATCGGCATGTTGACCCTTACGGGCAACACCATCTCCATGGACGTCTTCGGGCCGGTAGCGGATAACGCGAACGGCATCGGCGAGATGGGATACGATAAGGAAGAAATGGAAAAGGCAAAACCGGGCAGCTACAAACGGGCCCGTCAGATTCTTGCCGACCTCGATGCCGTGGGCAACACCACCAAGGCCGAGACCAAGGGTATTGCCATCGGTTCCGCCGTTATTGCCGCAGTCTCACTTTTTTCAAGCTTCATCGCCGTGATCGCCGTGGGCAGTGAAGAGAAGATTCATCTCATGAGCGTTCAGCAGTACATTGTAGAAGCCGGAAAGATCACCGTTGCTGATCCATTAGTCTTTATCGGTTTTCTGATCGGTGGCGCCATCCCGTTCCTTTTTTCCGGTATGTTGATCCGGGCTGTCGGTCGCGCCGCATACTATATTGTTAAGGAATGCCGTGTCCAGTTTCAGGATCCCGAGATCTGGAAGGGGACGAAGAAACCCAATTACGGCCGCGTTGTCGATATCTGTACCATCATGGCACAGAAAGAGCTGATCGGCCCGGGCGTCCTCGCTATTATGACTCCGATTTTTGTTGGGTTCCTCCTTGGCCCTTACGCTCTGGGTGGCTTCCTCGCCGGCATGATCCTCGTCGGCCAGCTTCTCGCCGTCTTTATGGCAAATGCCGGTGGCGCTTGGGACAACGCGAAAAAGACCATCGAGGATGGCGTTTATGGCGGCAAGGGGTCTGAGGCGCACAAGGCGGGCATCACTGGTGATACGGTAGGCGATCCCTTGAAAGACACGGCCGGCCCTGCCATCAACCCCCTGATTAAGGTCATGAACATGGTCGCCCTCTTAACACTCGGCTTGGTTCTCAACTACAACATCATACAACCCCTCACTGTAGGCCGGACGATTGGAGTTATCGTCGTTATCGTCGCCGGCTTAGCGGTTGCATGGTCCGTCTGGCAGAGCAAGCGTGAAGGCGGAGACATCATGCAACTGGAGGCCGAGGACGCTACAAAGAAATAGCAGATTCGCCCTCCAAGGCACCTAACGGCGGCCGCGGCTGTCCCGTCAACAGACGGGGCTCTACGGCCGCCTTCTTTTTTGCTGGAGATCCCATCCCGTTTCAATCACAATCGGCCATCTTTAAATATTGCGAGATCTGGCCCGAGGTAGTGTCCGCCTCCGAAATGGATCGCTCCTTGCACCGGGCGGCGAACAAATAAGCGTACCCGGCATATGGTCCTTCCCACGGAAATGAGTTAAAATAAAGTACTGCGAAGCCCTCGTCCGACCAATTCCCGCTGACCTGATATCGAGGGCCCTCTCGTCTGATCTGTCCTGAAATCAGCAGCGTAATCATTAGCAGAAATTTGTCCACCCCTACCAGGGGACACGTAACGGAGGGAGGTTCCAATGAATGGGAACAACGCCAGAGGCCTTGTCCACCATCTTGAACACGTAAGAGAGGGCAACAGAAGATTCGAAAACGGTTTTCAGAGTCTGGTGAGGATGATTCTCGAGAAAAATGAGGTCATCGAGAAGGTAATCGTCAACGGAAAGAGTACCTACGATTTTCAGATCTTCAGAAAAGGTGCCAAGCACGTCATCGGTATGTTCGATGAGATTAACAGCCTTGTTTCCTGTATCAAAGACGCGGCGGAGGGTGGTTCTTCCCGGGAGATGGCCTTTGTTCTCGTTGGGGAGCCGGGAAACGGAAAGACGTTTCTGGTAGAAACCCTCTGTGCTCTGTACCGGAGGTTCCTTGGCCACGAGGGGAATCGGCGATACACCTTCAATTTCAAGGGACTGGATCGCGTTGGTACCTACGGGAAGATCACCACCATTCAATCCCAAACCTTCGAGGATCCCCTCATTCTTGCCATGAACCTTATGCCGACTGAGGATGAGTCGAAAGAGTTCCTCTCCCGCTACGGTGGCTTCGACGACGGTGGTATCGAATACCTTTTTCAGAACTACCGACCTCTTGGGGCCTGCAGCTCCTACATCCTCGAGGATATCAGAAGCATAGCCGGCGAGACGGTGGAAGAGCTCCTCGACTTCATAGAGATTGTACCCGTGCCCTTAAGCGAAACCCTGGGCACGGTCACAGGCAAGTATTCCGCCAAGGATAAGATCACCTCCTCGGCGGTAGACCTCCTGGGCGAGGAATCGATCCAGAGACTCCTCCATCTCACCGATCCGAATAACCCCTACCGATTCGACCTGAGGCGGGGGGCCCTGGCCCGGGTGGGCGGCGGCGGCATCCACTTTAGCGACGAGATCTTCAAAAACAAAAAGGACTTGGTACAGGTCTATCTGGGGGTGATTCAGAATCGGAATATCGAGATTGACGGCTTCCGATGGCCCCTCGATACGGTCATCATTGCCACGAGCAACAACTCGGAATTCAATCGCTTCCTGGCCGAAAAGGAGGAGGCCCCCATCGTGGACAGATGCCGTATCTGTTACGTGGCCCACAACACAGACTACAGGCTACAGCACTCCCTGACTACGTATGCCCTCGGGAATGAGGCAAAAACCACCCTCACCAAGGAACGGCTCCATCAGGACCCGAACCTGAACTATGCGGCCTCCGTGTCGGTGGTCTTGACCCGTCTGCCCGCCTCCGAAAAGTTGACCCCCCTGGAGATGATGAAGCTTTCAGCAGGGGAGGTGGCAGGCGAGAAGAGCATCAAGACCCTCTCGGAGGTGATCGATATGCTCAACCACGAACCTGATATCACAAAGCGTTTCGGTCAGAAAGGGATGGGTCAGAGGGATTTGGGAAGGGCCCTGCAGGTCCTTATGGAGATGTCGGAGACGAACGAAGGACAGTGCATGTTTGCCGAGGATATCTTCAAGGCCCTCGAAAAGGTGATCCTCGACTATGTAAGCGACGCCAACGATAGGGCAAAATACGTTGCCGATCTGAAGATTGCCCGCGGTCTCTACCGTGAACGTATCATGACAGAAATGTTCAATGCATACATGGATGAGCCGCAAGCCATCAAGCGAGATGTCATGAACTATGTCAATATGATCATCGGTATTGACGCGGAGAACCTGGGGCCAGATCGGATGTGGAAGTACAAGGACCCCCAAACGGGGAAACTCAAGGCCCTCAAGATCGACGAACGTTTTGTACAGAGCGTGGAGGAAAGGCTCGGACTAAAAACGGTGGAACAGAGGGAATCCTTCAGAACCTCCATCAGGAAGATCTACGGCCAGAAGATATCGGTAGACCCTAACTATGATTTCATGGACAATTTCGACCTGGTCAAGGCAGTCACGGACGTACGCCTCAAATCGGACATCGCCGGCGCCGGAAGCCTGATAGGGGCCCTGGCCAATAGGACGAATGAAGAAAATCAGAAGCTCCACGACCGGATGATCTCCACCATGCTTGACAAACTTGGCTACTGTCGAACCTGTGCGCAGAAGACCATCGAGTACTTCTGTACGCTGAGTGATGAGAACTAGCGAGCCGCGGACAGACGCAGAAGGAAGATCCGTCATGAGCACTGAAAAAACCGATCCCCCCGGTCCCACGGAAGAGACAGAAAAGAGAGGACCCCTTCCCGTCACAGGTGAGAGGTGCCAGGGAGATGATCTCTACGGGGTGTCCGATCTTGTAACCCTTCAACTAGACTCGGTGATGCCTCGCCATTACTATATTCATACCATCGGATCTGTCGAGGATCTTCTCCAGCGGGACGCTCAGCGGGAAAAAGACGGTTTCCCGAGGAAAATTAGGGTTGGACGGCTCATAAAGCCCGCAAGGGGGGGGAGGGACAAGGTCATCATCATCCCAACGACGGTGGAGGAAAGATTTTACCACGATACGAGGCCTCAGGACGAGGATGAACCACAGCAGTCGGGAGGCTCGGGGGGTGGTGAGCAAGGAGAGGTCATCGGTGAAGAGCCCATGCAAGGTGCCCAGGCGGGAGCAGGTGGTTCCGGCCAGGGGGAGAGATCCGAACACGAGATTGAGGCAAATCTCTACGATCTTGGTCGAATACTCACCGAGCAGTTCCAGCTTCCGAATCTCAAAAACAAAGGGGCAAAGCGCTCTCTCAGAAAGTTCACCTATGAGCTCACCGACAAGAACGCCGGTTTCGGGCAGATCCTCGACAAGAAGGCTACCCTTCGCAAGGTGATCGAGACCAACATCGGTCTCGACAGACTTCCCAATCTTCCGGCCATCGATCCGGCAGATCTGTTGGTTTCGCCTGGGGACAGCATCTATCGCATCCTTTCGAAAGAGCAGGACTATGATTCTCAGGCCCTCGTCTTTTTCGTCCGCGATTACTCAGGATCCATGTCGGGCCCACCTACGGAGCTCATCGTAGCCCAGCATGTAATGATCTATAGCTGGCTCCTCTACCAATACGAGGGACTCGTGGAAACCCGCTTCATCCTCCACGACACGGAAGCAAGGGAGGTGCCGGATTTCTACACCTACCACAATCTTTCCGCAAGTGGTGGGACAAGGATAGAGTCTGCCTACCGGCTCGTGAATGAGATCATCGAAGAGGAGAGCCTGGACCGTCATTACAATATCTACGTTTTTCAGGGCACCGATGGTGAGGACTGGGACCTTTCAGGGGTGCACACAATCCCCGCAGCCAGAAAGATGATCACCTCGTGCAACAGGGTAGGAGTCACGATCGCGGACAACCGGTCCCAGCCAGGATCAATAACAACCGTGGCAAAACACCTTCTTCCGATTGCGGAAGAGTTGCCGGAACAATTGAAGATAGACACTATAACGGAAACCAGGAGTGAGACCCGTCTTATCGCCGGCATACGAAAACTGATCTCCTGATAGAGAAGGGTATAGGAACCCATGGAACTGATCAATCAGCATACGAAGGCCATCATGGAGGGGTGCAAGGAGAGGGCGAGGGATGCCGGCCTGAACGTGCAAACGGAGACCCTGGAGTATATAGTGACCAACAAGGATCTCCTGGAATTGGGCCCCAAGAATATGATCCCCACCCTCTACGACTATTGGGTTCATGACGTGGAGGTCCTCAAAGAAAGAGGCAAATACGGGATTTATCCGCACAATCCCTATGAGACGGTCATCAACACACGGCCCGCCATCTCCTTCTATAACGATAACAATCCCGACTGGCTAAATGTGATGATCTTCTACCACGTCCTCGCCCACATCGATTTCTTCCACAACAACCTTTACTATCGCCACACCTGGGACGAAGACTTTGCCGGACAGGCCCTGTCAGATAAGCGGACTATGGCCATGCTCCGTTCCGAAAAAGGCCGATGGGTCGACTACGTGATCGAATTTTCCCGAGGGATCGATAATCTGGTGGACTATTATGGACTCATGTCGGAGATGGACCGCCCCGAACAGTTGAACGGTTCCAAAAGGCTCGACTACTACTTTGACGTCTTTCTCCAACAGATCAAAGGCGTAACCGTGGGCGAGTACCTCAAGGAACTTGATCGCTACAATGAAACGGTGGAAAAATACGGCCCCGTCGGCGAATCAGTCTTCTTTGCAGCGGTCAGCAGGACCTACCCCGAATTTGAGGCCATGTTCGAAAAACAGAAAGACAGGACGAAGGGGGCCTCCAAGGATATCCTGGGGTTTCTAGAAGCCCATTCCCCCTTTCTCGCGAAAGAGGAAAATCGCTGGATGATCACGGTTATGGAGATGGTGCGAAAAACGTCCCTCTATTTTCAGCCCCAACTCCGAACAAAGATCATGAATGAGGGGTGGGCCAGCTATTGGCATGACAAGCTCTTCTTGTTGGACGACAGAATGAAGGGAAATGAGGTCACCTACGCTTCTGTAAACGCAAAGGTCACGGCCATGCCCCGGGTGGGCTTGAACCCTTATGCCCTTGGCATGAGGCTTTTTTCATTTATTGAGGAGATGGCGGACAAAGGCAGGTTTTCCTTTGACTTCAGGAGACTGAAGGATGTGAACGAGCGAGAGCGTTTCAACAAGAGGACAGGGACGGGAATGGACTTCATCTTCTCGGTGAGAGAGAACATGAATGACTTCACGTTTATCAACACCTTTGTCGACCAGGCCTTCGTCGATCGACACAAACTCTTTGTGTCGGAGAGAAGGGCCAACAGGGAAAGGGGCGTATGGGAGTATTCCGTGAAGAGCCGGAAGGCCGAAAGCTACCGGCAGATGCTACTCGACTCCCTCTACCATCCGCCCTGCATCGTCGTTGACGAGGAGAAATCAAAAGACGGTTGTCTATACCTGGACCACCGGTTCGAGGGAAAACCGCTCGTGCAGGAGTTTATTGCAGGCACCATGATGGGCATTGAGTACCTCTGGGGTGGACGCGTAAAGCTTGAAACGACTGAGTGGGTTGCCGAGCCTGAACCGGCATACGATCCCCTTAACCTCTTCTCCTACATGCTCAGGAAGTCAACCGCCCAGGTCAAAAGGAAGAAATACCTTGAGAGAGCGGTCTATACCATGGAGAAAAGGCAGCTCACCAGGTCCATCGTAACCTAGGCAGGATAGATATGCGCACCATTGATGAAGTCCTTACCGATTTGAGCGCAAAAATCAAAGAACAGGCGCACGGAGTCCCCGTTCCCTTCTCCGAATATCTCGCCAGTCTTGCCCAGCACCCCAATCTGCTCCTGCGGAACGTTTTCCAGAGGATGTACGATATGATGGCTGCCTTTGTCTCTGAGGGGGTGGACGATTATCCCGACGAGCCCGAGTCCATTCGCTACATCCATTACGACTGCAAAAAACTCTTCGTCGAAGGGACGGACCATCCCTTCTTCGCAGACCGCCTATTCGCAAACCGTTTGGTTACCCACTTCTCCACCTTCCGCCGTGGGGCCCAGCAGAATAGGATCTATATCTTCCAGGGGCCCCACGGATCAGGAAAGAGCACCTTCCTCAACAACCTGCTCATGAAGTTCGAGCATTATTCGGCAACCTTTGAAGGAGGCGCCTATGAGATCTTTTGGCGCCTTGACAGGAAGGCGCTCGGAGCCCTCTCAGAGAACGAGTCCTACACCATCTCCAGTCAGCTCATGGGCCTTGGGCATGATGCGTCTCCCAAGCCAAGAAAGGGGCAGCAGGACAGAAGCCCCACCTTTCCAAACAAGGAATACCTGGAGGTCCCCTGCCCCAGCCACGACCACCCCTTTCTCATCATTCGGCGAGAGTACCGGAAGGCGATTCTCGACGACCTCATCAAAGACGAAGATTTCAAGAAAAAGCTCTTCTCCCAAAAACAGTATGAATGGGTGTTTAGAGAAAGTCCCTGCAGCATCTGCCTGTCCCTCTATCAGGCCCTCCTTGACATCCTTGGTTCTCCTGAGAGGGTCTTTGACATGGTGTATGCCAGGAGATATGAATTCAGCCGCCGTCTCGGTCAAGGGATCAGCGTCTTTAACCCCGGTGATCGGGGCGTTAGGGCCCATGTTCAGACCAACCAGCTTCTTCAGGATCAGTTGAACGTTCTCCTGAGAGACAGCAACAAGGTCAAGTACCTATTCTCCCGCTATGCCAATACCAATAACGGCATCTACGCCCTCATGGACATAAAGGCCCGGAACAAGGAGCGCTTCGCGAGCCTCCACGGAATCATCAGCGAGGGGTTACACAAGGTGGAGGATATGGAGGAGAACGTAAATTCTCTTTTCCTTGCCCTCATGAACCCCGAAGACCACGAGAACATAGAGGGCGCTCCGTCCTTCACTGACAGAATCACGTTCATCAGGATTCCTTACGTCCTCGATTACAACACAGAGGTCCAGATCTATCGAAATATCTTTGGAGATCAGATAGAGCGAGCGTTTCTTCCCCGGATACTTGACAACTTCGCCAAGGTCATGATCGCGTCGAGGCTAACGGAGGATTCCGAGGCGTGTCGCGAGTGGATAGAAGACCCGACTCAATACACCCTCTATTGCGACGGCAAGCTTCAACTTCTCAAGATGGCTGTCTACGCAGGCCACCTTCCCTCCTGGTTGAAAGAGGAGGACCGCCGGCGCTTCACGGTGAAAAGGAGGAGGGCGATCATCGCTGAATCGAAGGTCGACGGGAACAAGGGTTTCTCCGGAAGAGATTCAATCAAGATATTCAATGAATTCTATAGTATTTACGGGAAGAATGGCGCCCTCATTACCATGCCTGTCCTCTGTAACTATTTCCGCGAACGACGGAGGGATCTCGGGGATCTCATCCCTGAGGGTTTCCTGGAATCGCTGCTCAACTCCTATAACTACGCCGTGCTCCAAGAAGTGAAGGAGTGTCTCTATTACTTCAATGAGGAGAGGGTTTCCAAAGACATACAGAACTACATCTGCGCCATCAACTACGAACCCCCCCGAGTCGAGAAATGCCTCTACACGGGCGAGACGGTCGAGGTATCAGAGGAGTTCTTCAACAACATGGAACGCCAGATTCTTGGGGCCGGCGCAACTGCCAGGCAGATGCGGGCCTTTCGGACGGAGATTCAACGCCAGTATGCCTCAACGACCCTGACCCAGGAGATGCTTCTGGAGGGGCGGCCCATTACAGAAACAAGCGTTTACAAATCTCTCTTGGAGGGATACAGCCACAATCTGAAGGAAAAAGTCATGGAGCCCTTCTTGGGCAATGACAACTTTCGACGAGCCATCAAAGACTTCGATGTGGATTCTTTCAAGGCCTACGACAAGAGGATCCGGCGGGACGTAACCTCCCTGATTAAGAACCTTCAGAGAAGGTACAAATATACGGCAAAGGGGGCCAAAGAGCTTTGTATCTACGTGATCGACAACGACCTGGCAGCCCGTTTCGCCTGAGGTAAGCAATCTTCCCTGATCGCTTCACTTCTTCTTCCTCATTCCTCCTATCACAACGCCAGGATATTCTCCATGAGGGCCGGATCTTCAAGAAGCTTCCTTGCGAACCTCAAGTACTTGGAGACGATAGCCCTTACGGATAGCTGGAGGCTGTAAGGCCGTATGGGTTTCTCGATGAGGTAGGTTATATTTGACGCGATGCACATATTCACGACATCGGTGCTCGCATTACCCGTAACGATGACCGCATCCTCATGGGCCATGGGGTACCAGGCGGCAACAGAATCAAGAAAATCGAAGGCGGTTTGGTCCCCGAGGAAGACATCCACCACAAAAATCGCAACCCCTGGGCCGTGGGATTTGGCATAGTCAAGGGCCTCCTCGGCTCCGGTGAAGGGGATGACATCCCCCCAGGAGTAGAAATGTCTGATAATCTCAGCCATGGACTCGCACACGCCCTCATCATCGTCCACGATAATGCAGTCAAGCTTGTCGGACATGGTATCCTCCCTGACGCCCTCTCATAACGCAAGTATCGCACAGGTTTCCGTTTTTGTGAAGGTTACGCCTCCTCCCGCTCAGGAGAGCCGGTGGTGCGCCTATTTCTTTCTGCCTCGGGATCGGATACACTTAACGTCATGGGCGATGAAGCATGGAGCCGTTCCCTTCTCCCTTTTCCAGTCCGAGCAGAATATCCTCCTTTCGCCATCGTGAGTGACACCCACATCGGCGCCCGTAACTCGGTCTATCCCCACTTTCTGGAGGTGATGGATCAATTGAAGATTGAGACCATCATCCATACGGGAGACGTGATCAATAAGCCGGGGAGCTCGCGTCAGTGGAAGAAGTTTTTCGAGGCCACGGGTCCGAAGAGGAAAGTCCATATCGCACCGGGGAACCACGACATCCGATTCAGGACGTCCCGTGAGGTGTATCACAGGCTTTTCCCTAAGCAGTACTACTCATTCTCGGTAGGGGACACCCTTTTTGTCATGCTCAACACTACCCTTCCCCGTCAAAGGTCCAGGGTGACGGGTGCGCAGCTTGCATGGTTGAGAATGGAGCTGGCAAGGCCCTTTCGCTTCAAGCTTGTCTTCCTTCACGAGCCCCTCTTCCCCGCATTGCCCCTCCAGGGCCTCAACGTCTTCAAAAGGTCACGAGACGCCCTCCATCGGCTCTTTGTGGAAAGCGGCGTCAACCTTGTCGTTGCAGGTCATAATCACATCTATCGGCGAAGCACGCGGAACGGCGTGACCTATGTCGTGACGGCCAACACGGGAGGGAAACTGTTCCCGGTGGGTCTGGTGTCAAAGAAGACAAGTTCCTTTCGTTATATCGCGGTGACAAGGCTCGATGGACACTACCACCTTGAAACAAGAGATTTGCAAGGCAGGGTTACCGACCGATTCACCGTCTCACCCCGTCGTGTCCTGTCTACTGTCATGAGACGCGGTTATTGACGAAGGACGAAACAAAAGAAAGGGGGTAGGACTCTTCCCCGAACCACCCCGGGATAAACAACATACCGGTCCATTCTGGCGAGACGGAGCATCTTCAGGAGGTTTGTTCTGGATTATACGATAAGGATAGGGGGCGAGGCCGGTCAAGGTGTTCAAACCATCGGTGACAGCCTGGCAAAGGTGTTCGCAAGGGCGGGCTATCACGTCTTTGTCCATCAAGACTACGAGTCACGCGTTCGAGGGGGCCACAATTTTTTTCAGATACGCTTCTCTGAGAGGTCCGTCATGGCCTCCCGGCAGCCCATCGACATCGTCATTGCTCTTGACCAGGCGAGTATCGCCAACAACCAGGCCGATCTATCGGAATCGGGTATAATCGTCTACGATTCCAAGATCTTAAAGCAGGCCTTCACGGGACCTGAATTTCTGGATGTCCCTTTTGTCGAGTTGGCCACAAAGGATGGCGGCAGCAAGGTGATGGCCAATACGGTTGCAACGGGCGCCGTCCTTGGTATGCTGGGCATGGACCCGTCCCCATTCGAGGACGTGCTGAAAGAGCTTTTCTTAAAGAAAGGGCAGGCCATAGTAGAGCAGAACATCTCTGCCGCCCGTCGAGGCAGTGATTTTGCCCGCCAACACTGTGAGCGTTGCGCTTTTTCCGCAGCTCCTCCAGGAAGACCCCTCATGTTGATCAACGGTAATAGGGCCATTGGCGTGGGGGCTGTTATGTCCGGCTGCAGGTTCTACACTGCCTATCCCATGACACCCTCAACGGGGATACTGACCTACCTGGCGGGCAAATCCGATGACTATGGCATTGTTGTGGAACAGGCGGAAGACGAGATAGCTGCCATAAACATGGCCCTGGGGGCGTCTTTCGCAGGGGTGCGATCCATGACCGGTACGGCAGGAGGGGGTTTTGCCCTCATGGTAGAAGGTCTTTCCCTCGCTGCAGTGACCGAAACGCCGATCGTTATCGCCTTAGGCCAGCGTCCCGCCCCTGCCACTGGGCTCCCTACCAGGACCGAACAGGGTGATCTTCTCTTTGCCCTTCACGCCGCCCATGGTGAATTTCCTCGACTGATCTTCGCCCCCGGTTCACCGGAGCAGGCTTTATACCTCACCAACAAGGCCTTTGATCTCTCAGAGAAGTACCAGATCCCGGCTATCATACTGACCGATCAGTATCTGGCTGACAGCCAGTGGACATATGAGGGTCTCGATCTCTCCCGACTCATCTGCGAGGACCATCGGTTAAGGGGCGAGAGACCTGCGTCTCTCTCGGACGATTATAAGCGGTATGCCCTCACCGATACGGGCATCTCACCTTTTGCCGTTCCCGGTGACATCAGGCAGGTCGTGATTGCGGATAGCCACGAACACGATGAAGAAGGGCACATAACGGAGGATCCTGAACTGCGAAGAAGAATGGTGGACAAGCGACTCTTCAGGAAACTCCGGTCTTTGAGGTCTGAGATGGCCCCTCCCACCTTCTATGGTCATCCGGATGCCCGGACCCTATTTATTTCGTGGGGTTCGACCTACGGCGTGGTGCGAGAGGTTATAGGCAACCTCCAGGAACAGGGTGCGGCCATGCTCCATTTCACGGAAATCTACCCCCTCCCCGGGACGGACACCTTTGATTACGTGACGCTCCTCACAAAGGCAGAACGCACGGTGTGCGTCGAGCAGAACGCAACGTCACAATTTGCGCGCTTGCTCAAGGCCGAGATCGGGTTCTCGTGCTCTGCAACGGTCAACAAGTTTGACGGAAGGCCCTTCCTGGTGGAAGAGCTTCTGGAGGCGCTCCATGTCTACCTTGACTGATTTTGAAGGCAAAACGCCAACCTGGTGCCCCGGATGCGGCAACTTCAGTATCCTTCGGGCCTTCAAGCAGGCCATGGTCGATCTTGGTCTGGCGCCCCATGAGATCACCGTCGTCTCGGGAATCGGGCAATCGGGCAAATTCCCCCACTATACGAGATGCAACGCCTTTAACGGCTTGCACGGCCGAACCCTACCCGTTGCAACGGGTGTAAAACTGGTGAATCATACAATGCCGGTGATTGCAGAGGCAGGGGATGGTGACTGCTATGGGGAAGGGGGAAACCACCTGCTCCACGCAATCCGCCGCAATATTGATGTGAGCCTCTTCGTGCACAACAATCAGATATACGGGCTTACCAAAGGTCAGGCCTCGCCGACCAGTCTGGCGGGCATGAAAACCAAGCTGACCCCCCACGGCGTCATTGCGGAGCCGTTGAATCCTCTGCTCCTGGCCATAGCCCTTGACTGCAGCTTTGTGGCCCGGGGCTATGCAGGCGATCTCGAGCACCTCGTCGGTCTTATGAAGGCCGCCCTCAGGCATAAAGGCTTTGCCCTCATCGATATTCTGCAACCCTGCGTGACCTTCAATCTGGTGAACACCTATGGTTGGTTCAAGGAAAGAGTCTACCATCTGGAACCTGACTACGACCCTGAGGACAGGGCAGAGGCTTTCAAGAGGGCGATCGAATTCGGGGACAGAATACCTCTCGGCATCATCTATCGCAACCACCGCCTTCCCATGGAGGAACGCATCCCCCTTCTTGCAAAGGAACCCCTGGTGAGACAAGCCTTCGCTAGAGGGATCATCGCCAGGACCATCTTGAACGAGTTCTACTGAAACACCCCTTGCCGTCATAAGGCGCAATTTATCAGGACAGTTTCACAATTCTTTTCCAATTCCTCTCAGGCACATCCGCTTTGCAGATGCACCATGTCAGCCTGTCGACCAATGGTGCGGGGCGCCCATGGTCGACAGGTGTTGATGCCTCTTCTAAAAGTTACCGCCCGATTTGATCCGCATTCAACACCCATCTGCCTACCGATCCCGACAACAGGAGGAGAGGCGCCCTGAAGGTAAAGGGTCATTTCCCAGCCTCGGCCGATGCGTTATAATTGATAAGCATTCTGATGTCGGCCAGGAGGGAACATGAAGGCCATCGCCATAAACGGAAGTCCGCGCAAGGGGGGAAACACGGAAATCCTGCTGAGAAAGGTCCTCGAACCATTGTCAGACGCGGGGTGGGGCACGGAATTTATCCAGCTTGGAGGAAAGAGGATCAGGGGATGCATCGCGTGCTACCGGTGCTTCGAGACCCAAGACGCTCGATGCAGCGTAAAGACGGATCTTTTCAACCAGTGTTTCGAGAAGATGCTTGCCGCCCAGGCCGTCATTCTGGGAACCCCGACCTACTTCACTGATGTGAGCGCAGAGATGAAAGCCCTTCTCGACCGAGCAGGATTCGTGAGCGTGGCCAACGGTGGATTGCTCAGGGGGAAAATAGGAGCCGCGGTCGTCGCGGTCCGGCGTGGCGGGGGCACACACGCCTTCGACACCATCAACCATATGTTCCTCATGTCCGGCGCCATCATACCGGGCTCCACCTATTGGAATCTCGGATTCGGGCGCGACAAGGGTGATGTCGAAAGCGACGACGAGGGCCTACGCAACATGGAAGATCTCGGGAGAACAATTTCCTGGCTGGGCTCCGCCATGAGTGCTGCCATGGACACCTACCCCAGAGCCGTGACGGGGGAGAAGTGATCTCCGGCAAGACCTGGGGGGGAACCATGTCAGATGAGCCCGAGGGAACGGCGATGAACGGCATGAGGCTGGAAAGGGACGGCATGGGCGAGATCTGGGTACCGGCGGACCGCCTTTGGGGTGCCGACACCCAACGCGCTCTGGCACACTTCACGATCGGCGAAGGGTTAGCTCCAAAAGAGCTTATCATGGCCATTGTCATGGTCAAGAAGGCCTCCGCCCAGGCCAATCGCGACTTGGGGAGCCTGGAGGAGGAGAAGGCCCAGGCCATTCTACAGGCATGTCAGGAAGCCCTGGACGGAAGGCTGGACAGCCATTTTCCATTGCCTGTGTGGGTGAGCGGGAGCGGCACCCAGCTGAACATGAATGTCAATGAGGTGCTCGCGAACCGGGCAATTCAACTCCGGGGTGGGGTCGTAGGGACCAAGATGCCGGTTCATCCCAACGATCATGTCAACATGTCCCAGTCGACAAACGACGTCTTTCCCACGGCCATGAACCTGGCGGTGTCTCTCGCCATCCGTGACGGTCTCGTACCCATGGTGCGGAAGCTGCGGGACAGCCTTGATGTGAAAGCAATGGCATGGGCCGGCATTACGAAGATGGGGAGGACCCACCTCATGGATGCGGTTCCCCTTACCTTGGGTCAGGAGTTCTCCGGGTATGTTGCCATGCTCGATGACTGTCTTGAAAGGCTCCATCTCCTCCTTCCAGGCCTCTATCGACTGGCCATCGGCGGAACCGCCGTGGGCACAGGACTGGCGGCCGGCAAGGGCTTCGGGGAGGCAGCCGTGCGCTATCTCTCAGAGATCACTGGCCTTCCTGTAGAGACTGCCCCAAACAGGTTCGCCGTGCAAGGAGCCCACGACGCCATTGTTATGGTGAGCGGCGCCCTCAAGACCATGGCTGTCTCCCTCTTCAAGATAGCGAACGACATTCGGCTTCTGGCCTCCGGACCCACCGGTGGCCTTAACGAGTTGATCCTTCCAGCCAATGAGCCAGGTTCGTCGATCATGCCCGGCAAGGTAAATCCAACCCAATGCGAGGCCATGACCATGGTAGCTGTCCAGGTGATGGGATATGACGCCGCAGTGACCATCGCCGGGGCGGGCGGGCACCTGGAACTGAACGCCTACAAGCCACTCCTGGCGTTCAATGTTATCCAGTCGATCAGGCTCCTTTCCGACGGGTGCAGCAGATTCACCGATTTTCTGGTTGTCGGCATGGAGCCGAACAGAGAACGGATAGATGACTATCTCAAAAGCTCTCTCATGTTAGTGACCGCCCTTGTTCCGGTCATCGGATACGATAGGGCGGGTCGGATCGCCCATCTGGCGGCCAAAGAGGGGCTGACGCTCAAGGAGGCCGCGCTCAGGCTCGGCTATATTTCGGCCGATGAGTTCGACCGTATTACGAATCCTCACAGGATGGCAAATCCCCATGGTCCTCGATCATGAGATCCTAATCGTCGGGGCCGGGCTTGCCGGTTTGCGGGCCGCGGTGGAGGCCTCCGAAACCGCCGACGTTGCAGTCGTATCAAAGGTGCTGCCTACCCGTTCCCATTCAGGGGCCGCCCAGGGAGGCATCACCGCTGCCTTGGGTAATGAAGAGGAAGACCAATGGGAATGGCATTTCTTCGATACGGTGAAAGGCGGCGATTACCTGGGTGACCAGGATGTCATCGAAATCATGGTGAAAGATGCACCGAGGGCGATCTACGAGCTTGAGCATATGGGCGTTCCCTTCAGCCGTACCCGGGATGGCCGTATCGCCCAGAGGAATTTCGGTGGCCACACCAAAGGGTACGGTAGGGAGCCCGTCAAAAGGGCCTGCTACGTGGCCGATCATACGGGAAGGGTCGTACTCGATACCCTCTACGATCAGGCCATCGGGCGGCACGTGAGATTCTATGGGGAATGTTACGTCCTCTCTCTTGTTTTCGACGACGGGCGTTGCTGTGGGGTGGTCACCTACGACCTGGCTACGGGCGGGTTGCATTTCCTCAGGGCAAAGGTAGTTCTCCTCGCCACAGGGGGGTGCGGCAAGATCTACAGAACCACATCCAATGGCTTCTCCACCACCGGTGAGATCCTCAACCTCACTTTCAAGGAAGGTATCCCCCTGCAAGATATGGAATTCATTCAGTTTCATCCCACAGGGCTCTTCCCGCTGGGGATCCTCGTGAGCGAGGCCGCCCGGGGCGAAGGGGGGATCCTCCGCAACGATGCAGGGGAGCCCTTCATGGAACGGTACGCGCCAAGCATCAAAGACCTTGCAGCCCGGGATGTGGTCTCCAGGGCCATCCTCACAGAAGTCCGGGCGGGGCGGGGTATCGGTGGAAAAGGGTATGTTCACCTCGATCTCACCCATTTAGGGGAGCGCAAGATTACAGAGAAGCTTTGGGAGATCACCTCCTTTGCCCGGATCTACCTTGGGCTGGACGCCGTCTCCCAGCCTATTCCTGTAGCGCCCACCTGCCATTACCTGATGGGGGGCATACCGACGGACGGAGACGGCAGGGTACGGGCGGATCAAACGGCAAGGACGGTGCCGGGTCTCTATGCTGCGGGTGAATGTGCCTGCGTCTCTATTCATGGCGCAAACCGGCTCGGGTGCAACTCCCTTCTAGACCTTCTTGTATTCGGAAGGCGAAGCGGTAAGGCCATGAAGGACGAGGTAGCGGGGGTCAAGACCTTATTGACCGGACGTGATCCAACAAAACCGGTGAGAGAACGGCTTGCGGCCTTGACGGACAGGGAGGGTCCGGAGAAGGCCCACGCCATCAGGCTGGAGATGCAGATCGTCATGACAGATTACGGATCAGTCTTTCGCACCGAGGGTGCATTGAGACAGGGGATCGACGCCATTCTGGCTCTCAAGGAGAGATTCTCTCGCGTGATGGTGACAAACAGAGGTACGTCATTCAACTACGACCTCATGGAGACCGTGGAGTTGGGACATCAACTCGACCTCTGTGAGGTGATCCTCGTGAGCGCCCTCAACCGAAGGGAGAGCCGGGGCGCCCACTTCCGGGAGGATCTCCCCCAGAGGGACGACCAGAACTATCTGAGGCACACCCTTGCCTTTTGCGCCACCGGGGGGCCGAGGATAGCGTACAAGCCGGTTGTCTTAGGGCGTTTCCAACCGGCGGTGAGGGCATACTAGTGAGAGGCGGTGACTGCGGGGGGGTTAAATGCTGGTACGGTTGAAGGTCTTTCGCTTTGACCCTGAAAAGGATGGGGACCCGTACTACCAGGACTATGAGGTCCAGGCAGAACCTACTGACCGGCTCCTCGACTGCCTCAACCGCATCAGATGGGAGCAGGACCCGACCCTTGCCTTCCGCATGTCCTGTGGCCATGGGGTGTGTGGTTCCGATGGGATGAGGATAAACGGGGTATGCGGCCTCGCCTGTCAAAAACTGGTTGAATCCTTTGGGTTGGAGGTCCGCGTCGAACCCCTGCCCGTTTTTCCGGTGATCAAGGACCTGGTCGTGGACCTGGAACCCTTTTTCCAAAGATACCACTCCATCAAACCGTACCTGATCGCCCTATCCTCACCGCCGGGCCATGAACGGCGGCAGTCTCCCGAGGACATCCGGCCCCTGGAAGATGCCATCAGGTGCATCCTTTGCGCCTGCTGCACCTCGTCGTGCCCTGTCAGTCAAGATCCTCAGACGGCAGATTACGTGGGACCGGCCGCTCTTGTTCGCGCCTTTCGCTACCTCTTCGACTCACGGGACGAGAGCACGTCTGAGCGCATCGCCATGCTGGACAGGCAAGACAGGGTCTGGGGATGCCGGACCTTGTGGAAATGTACGGAGGTCTGCCCCAAGGAGATCCCGGTCACAAAGCTCATAGGTCACATCAAGAGAAGGATCTATGAGACGAAGAGGGAATCAAATGAAGGCGAGATCCGTCACGCCCCTAAAGACGAGGCAGGCAACGGGTCTTGGGGAGAAGATAGTGAAGGTTAGGCGAAAACCTCTTCGTTTATTTCTGATAAGGTGTTACATCCTGTCATGATCATCGCCTTCCTCAAATCCTGAGAAAGGAATGCTGCTTCAGCGGTCACTCCTTCCGCACCACCGCCGATGGCTGCCCGAATGAACTCCCGGCCCGCCATCACAAAGTCTGCCCCTAAGGCCAGCATCTTAAGGACATCGAAACCCGTACGAACGCCACCATCGGCCGCAATAACGACCTTCCCCTTCAGAATAGGGACGAGCCGGGGCAACACGTCCGCGATTCCCAGCATGGAATCGAGGGTGCGGCCTCCGTGATTGGAAACGGCGACTACTTTGCAGCCCGTCTGGAGCGCCGCTGCCGCGTCTTCTTCACTGGTGATGCCCTTGAGGATAAAGGGGAGCGATGTGGAGGCTACCAATTCCTTCAATTCCTCGACGGACTTGCGGAATACGGGCTGGCCCTTCAGGGCCATGGGCACCGAGCCTGCCCCATCAAGATCAACCCCCACGGCGATCGCCCCGGCTGCCCGTGCCTCCTGAATGAGACGCAGCAGGACCGATTGCTCCCGCGGCTTGAAGATCTGCACGCCCCAGCCGTCTGCTTCCCTGATTGCCTGGAGCCCCGGCCGGTCTTCAAGGGTCTCCGCGCCGTCCCCGACAAAACCTATGGTTCCTGCGGTCTTGCACCCCCTTATGACCGCCCGGTCGAACTCCAGTTCGCTGATGGCTCCTCCCATGCTGATCTGAACCCCGCTCATAGAGGTGCAAAAGATCGGAAAGGCTACCTCATGCCCGAAAAAGGAGGCCTTCATCTCCGGCTCCTTGTGGAGAGAGATGAGCCGGCTCTTGAGGCGAAGACGATCCAGTGCCTGAACGTTGGCCGTGAAGGTGGTTCCCTTGCCGATCCCGCCCAGTCCGAGGGCCTTCCCGTATTTAATGCCCTGGCAGAGGCGGTCTGGATTGCCATCGCAAACCTTGTAGACGCCGCATGTGCCTTTCATCCGTTCTCTTGCTTTTTCCCGAGCGTCGCTCAAATCCATGGACACCTCACAGGACCATTCTCTTGGCCTGATTCTATAGTATACATCAAGCTTGGACCGCTTCTGCTACACCAGCCAGGGGCGGGTTCCTACCTGAGTGCAGCCGACCGCCTTGCTCCCTGGGATTCTCTCTTTTCTCGTATCTTTTCAGCAATCTTCAGCACCCTAATGACCGTGTCTCTATTGGAGTCATCGACCTTGCTTACCGGCATCTCGGGCACCTTCGTCTTCAGGTACAGGTAAAGGGCTTCGTTCGACATGTTTTCGTAGTCCATTGATACCTCCTGCCGAAACCTCCCCCATCCGTCTATGCTCATAATCGCCGTGGTTCAAGAGACATTCTTATGCTGGGCCTTGGGGCTTTCCTCCTCCCGCCTGTCTCGCCACAAAGCCTTGCGTGGCCAATCCGGTTGCAGAAGGTGTTCCTGCTACCCGAGCTAGGTATGCCGGGCCTAAGTTTCTGATATGGCCGTCGACGCCGTCAAAATAGTTGAAATGTACTTGCTCCTCATCGATAATGGTTTCGAAAACCTTGGCGCTCGCGTTATCCCCGTTTTCTCTACAAATCCGATGGAACTCATTGTAGGCGGCGATGGCCTTATCTTCTTCGCCGGCGTCATAGGGAAAAATCGCCTCCACGGGCTGGCCCTTTTCTATCTTGCCCGCGATATCCGAGGTTGGAGCGCCGCCCAGTTCCTCTATCCGATCCGCGAACATCTCTGCGTGACGCATCTCGTCGATGGCGATCAGCTTCACCTTGCCAGCCATATCGCCATAGTCCATATTGTCCAAATCGTAATGATGAAGCATGTACTGGTGAATTGCCTGAAGTTCCATGGACCTTGCCTTGTTGAGCGCCTCGACCACCTTCTTCTTCCCTTCCTCTCTTGATCTCTGAGTCATGAGCATCCCTCCCCGCCGTATCTTTCATTCCGGCCATTATGTTTAAGTATAATCACTCCCCGCCGAATTTCTCACCCGGTTATGGCCATAACATTCGCCCCATCTGCCCTTGTCAGACGTCGAACCTCGTCAGAAGGAATGATGGAAGATAAATGCAACAAGAGCACCCCGCCCCTGGATCCGCCTCAATGGCATCTTTATGTCTGATTGTAACCAGTTACGAACATACATGGCATGCCTGGACGCCCTTGTCCGACCGACGCTCTGCTGTTTACAACAACCCTGTTTGTGAAAGCCTGACCCCGTGGCAACCTTCACTTGACAACTTATACTTACTCTATTATATTAGTAGTGTATTTAGGGTTTCGATCCTAAATCCGCCTCCAACAAAAAGGATGTTGGAGAAGGTTGTCGGGCATGGTGCCCGACATAATGGAAGATAGGAGGTATACCATGGAACTCTCACTGAGACATATAAAAGAACCTTCTCTCCTCCGCCGAGAAGACGACCTTTTCTCAGGTTTCGGGAGAAGGATCGAGTCGCTGTTTGACCGGGTCTTTGGACCTTCTCTTGTCACCTACCTGGTGCCGGAGACTCGTGGGGTCTTTTCCCCTCGCATGGATATCAAGGAGACGAAGAAGAATTTCAAGATCGTTTCCGAGCTGCCGGGGTTAGACTCCAAAGACATAGATGTATCTGTCCACGATGGGCTTCTCACCATCAGTGGCGAGAAAAAGGTGGAGAAGGAGGAGACAGAGGGTGACTATCACCACGTGGAACGGTCGTTCGGGTGCTTCTCGCGGACCATCTCGGTGCCCGATACGGTAGACAGGGACAACGTGAAATCGGTGTATAAGAACGGGGTACTCACCATAACGCTCCCCAAAACCCAGAAGGTGATTGAGGAGTCAAAGAAGATCCCCGTCACAACGGTCTGACCACAGCCGCTCTCCCACCCCGGTGCATCACGCACCGGGGTTTATTTCGTCGGATCTTGGCCAAAGCAGATTAGCCAGTCGCCCCTACATGCCGTCGTCTTCTGTACTAGGGGGCCTATTTCTCATCACAAGACCGTTGCAGTTGCCCAGAACCTCTGGAGAAAGGCGATTATTTGACCCACTTAGGGAAATAAACTACAGCGTAAGGGGCACACGAATTGAGGAAAGACCGGTGAACAAGCGCGGGGACGACCATCCTGCCGTCGGGCAGTGCCGGGTAAAAGGAAGACCCAGGCTGTATCTGTTGCGGCACTCAGAGCCTTCGCAAGACAGGGGTTCTAATCTCGGAAATTGGCATGGGCGATCAAATGCTTGGCCTTTTCCCGGGGCATACCATCTCCGTGGGATGACTGAAGACCAAAGAGCTGGACAACAAGCAGTCTCACCTCACCGTTCAATGCACCTTCTACTATCGCTACACCGATGTCCCTGATTCCAGGGGAAAAGATATTTCTCCTGTGCCCAGGGCTCTGCATCCATCGATCGATCAGCCTCTGATTCGTCGGGAATAGCCCCTGCGCTATATTTTCCGCTATTATTCTGTATTCATACCCCGTCCTCAGAGCAACATCCGACGCCCTTTGCCCCGTTGGTGACACATGACCAAAATAGGCTTTCTTGAGCATATCGCGGGCCCTTTCCTCGGCGACGCTATCCAAGAGGCGATTCTCGTTCAGTTCCTCCAGCCCGTTGGCGCTTCGGACTTCATTGGTAAGTCTGACGATGGCCTCTTTTGTTATCGGCCCCCCGGATAGACCGGGCCCATCCGAAAATGCCATAAGGGGACCGGATAGCACTCCGCCTCCTGTACAGACGAGAAAAAGGGCGGCAAGTAGCTTTGTTTTGAGACGCACCGTCAAAAACCCTTGAAGATTTAAGCGATTAACCATGATTTGTCTCATCGATCAGCGCTAGCCATGGAACAGACGGGGTAACCCGCTGTCGACAACCATTATCGGAAGGAAACCGTTTTTTGATAGTTCTTTGGCCAGAGAGGATTACCTCCGAACAGAGGGTAAGGGCGGAACCTGACTGCTTCGACCATGCAAAAGGCGTGGTTCATGCTGACCGATAGGAAGGGAGACGTGGTTCATGCTGCGAAAGTATGATGGACGAAATCGGGCCTGATATCGTATGATAAAGACCGAAGGGAGTGGAGTTATTACCTGTCGTCGATGCGGTAATTGCTGTCACCTGGATGTGACGGCCTATGTCTCTCTTGAAGACATTCAGCGATGGGAAAAAGAGGGGCGCCATGATATTATTGCCCACGTTTGCGATAATGGCGTGACGTGGTCGCAGAATGGAATCATCAATCGGTTCGGGTCAGCCGTAAAGACCTGCTTAATGAGTTGTATCTATCTCAAATGGCACGGTCTTGTCGCTTCCTGCGAGATCTACGAAACGCGCACCAAGGTGTGCCGCGACTTTGTTCCAGGCTCGTCGCGTTTATGTCCCCAGTATCGTCGGAAGCTTGGTACGACTGATCCCACCATTCTTTCTCCGAAGGACGATTCCAGCGTTCTTTGAAGAAGGGGCCGACCTGTCTTTTCTCTTGCAGCACCAGCAGAGAACCAAGGCCCGTATCTTACGGACAGGAAGGGAGTTGCTGACAGAGGGGACGGCCTGTCGTCTCGCGGTTAAGGACAACCGCTTCTGCCCTTGGAGTTTCCCCGGCCCATTCTAAGATACGGCTCGCATAATTCCTGGATTCCTTCTCGCGGCCCCGATATTGAGAGAATTGGCCATTTCCGGGTCTTTCTAGAGAGCAGTATGTAAAAACATGGTGAGGAGCTAGTATGAGTGGCGCATTTGTCGGTCTTGTCTACCGGTTGAGCCGGACGATGCAGGCGATAGCGGGTCTTGCCCTCGTCTTTATGATGGCCCTAACTACCTGCGACGTTATTTTGCGGATCTTCGGAAAACCTATCATCGGAACCTATGAGATTGTCGCCTTCAGCGGTGGTGTCGTAATTGGTTTCTCGACGCCCATCACATCGTTCATGCGGGGGCAGATCTTTGTCGACTTCTTCTACCATAAGTTTCCCATGGTGACGCAGAACATCCTTAATACGTGCACCAGGCTTGTCGATATAGGCCTGTTCGGCATAATCTCCTGGAACCTCCTGATCATGGGCCGTGATATGTACCGTTCTGGAGAGGTCTCGCTTACGTTGCAGCTACCCTTCTATCCGATTGCCTATGGGATTGCCTTTGCAATGTTCGTCCAGTGCCTCGTTCTCGTCTGTGACATCGTTAAGATAGCGAAGGGTAAATATGAGTGAGATAACAGTTGGCCTTCTAAACCTGGCAATCCTCCTGATCCTGTTCCTCAGCGGAATCGAGCTAGGCTTTGCCATGGCGATCATGGGATTCTTGGGATTCTCTTACGTGGTATCGATGCCGGCGGCTCTGAACCTCATGGCCAAGGACTTTTTCGATGTCTTTGCGTCATATGGTTTTACGGTTATCCCCTTGTTTGTTTTTATGGGACAGATCGCCTTCAACGCGGGTATCGCCCGCAAACTCTTTGACGCAGCCCACAAATTCATAGGCCATATCCCGGGCGGTCTCGCCATCGCCACGGTGGTGGGTGCCACGGTATTCAAAGCCATCTGCGGTTCTTCACCTGCAACGGCTGCCACCTTTGCCAGTGTAGCGGTTCCTGAGATGGATCGTTTTGGGTACGCCAAGAAGCTTTCGACAGGTATCGTTGCCACGGTCGGAACGCTCGGCATCCTGATCCCTCCCAGTGTAACCCTCATCGTTTTTGGAGTAATTACGGAGCAGTCGATTGGTCGGCTGTTTATGGCCGGGCTTCTTCCGGGCCTGCTCATCGCCTTCTTTTTCATAGTAATCATCATCGGCTGGGCTAAGATTAACCCTGCGATAGCGCCACGTACCGACAAATTTGGATGGGGGCCCAGGATGAAGAGCGTGCCCGAGGTACTCTGGCCCGTTCTGATCTTCCTCATCGTCATCGGCGGTCTTCTGAAGGGCTTCTTCACACCTTCCGAAGCCGGCAGTATCGGAGCTGCAGCAGTACTGGTCCTCGCTCTCCTGAAGAGAAGCCTGGGATGGAGGGAATTCGTAAGGTCTGTTGATGAATCGTTGAGGACAGCCTGTATGGTCATCATGTTGATCGCGGGCTCCACTGTCCTGGGGCATTTCATTGCCGTCACGAACATACCCGCCATTGCTGCCGACTGGATCGCTGCCCTGCCGCTGCCCTCCTGGCTGATCATGATCGTGATCATGATCTTCTATCTCCTGGGCGGGTCCTTCATTGACGATCTGGCGTTTATGATCCTTGCCACACCCATCTTCTATCCGGCCATCATAAGACTCGGCTACGATCCAACGTGGTTCGGCATCATGATCGGTATTACCGTCATGGCCGGCGTGGTCATACCGCCGGTTGCCATCAACGTCTTCGTTGTAAAAAACATTACAAAGACCCCGTTCAGTGTTATCTACGCCGGCGTCTATCCTTTCTTGCTTTCCCTCTTTTTCGCGGCCGTGATCCTCTTTGTTTTCAATCCTTTAGCGACATGGCTGCCCACGTTGCTTTACGGCCCGGGATAAGACAGCTCTATAATAAGCAGGGGGCGGCGTTCTTCGTACCGCCCCCATCTTTTTCCCGCCCCTTTAGACCATTTCTCAAAATTGATTCCCCCTTGTGCTCTGACTCGGTGTTCCCTGTAGTGCGCCTTGCGAGAGCCTCTTGGGTGCCCCCTCTTACGGTGGAAGGAGCGGGGCGACCCACTGTCGACGTGGGTACCCCGCCTATTGTTGTGGTAGCATGACCAGGGTGTCCGAGCGCTTGTCTTTGCCGGGCACCCCTGTCTCCCAACGAATCTGCGGAGGTTAAAGTCATCTTCACGGGTGGTACCCGAGTCAAGTGGGAAGAACCGTGAGTGGGGGCAGGAGGCGGAAGTACCGAGCGCACGGAAGGGAATGCCACGTCAGACGGAGCAGACTCGAAAGGACATTTTATTTTGGGAAACGGTCTATTGCTGATTTCTTCTGAAATAGGTAGCGGAGGGCGATCTCTTCCTCACAATGGTCCGAACCGTCTCGCAAAACCGGTTCGCCGCTCGCCCGCTGGGTCATCAGGCCAGGGACTCGCTTTGCCATTCAAGCTTTTATTGGCCTGGATCCTGAAGAATCTCTTCGAGAATACCGACAGCATCCTCAACACAGGCCCTGCACGTCTTTATCAGCAGATCCTGTTCTTTGAAAAGCCCCTGCCCCTGCCCCGTCGTAAGATCGCATCCGCCCAGTAGCTGCCGACAGATATAGGTGCCGTGCTTTGCGGAAAAACGTTCCATCAACTCCCTTGTTTTCCCGTAGGTGATCCCTTTCTTCGCCTTGTCGTCCCCATTGCCCCTGCCGTATTTGGCGCCGATCACCATGATCGCACCACTGAGGGCACCGCAAACCTCCCCCTGGCCGCCCATCCCGCCGCCGAACCCGCACGCAATCTTCAGAGCCAAATCCTCTTCGATACCCAGATCCTCACAGAAGGCAACAACGACCGATTGTGCGCAGTTATACCCTTCAAGAAACTTCCCAACCGCCCGCTCTTTCCGACTTTGCATTACCCCCCCGGTTACGCGGCTCCGCAACCTACTCGAATGAACAGGGCGGGAAGTATCCAGAGGGTCAGAAAGCGGTCGAGGAACGAAAGTCGATTGGTTGGGTCATTCATCATCATACCCCCGCACAGCAACCCACCGCTGTGTCCGTATTCGATCTTAACGCCTTGAATGCATCGAGCCTTCCGTGATCGGCAGCGACCTCTTCCTCTCGGATTTTTTCGGCCACGGACAAAAAGAGGAGCCGCTTGAACAGGTCCGACTCGTTGAGACGGTAATGCATCCATTTGCCCTCCCGCCTGTCCTTTACCAGCCCAGCCTCCTTGAGTACCTTGAGGTGGAACGAGATCTTGGGCTGGGACATGTCGACCGCTGCCACGAGGTGACATACGCAGAGTTCGCCCCTTTCCAGGAGCTTCACTATTCTTAACCGCGTCGCATCCGACAAGGCCTTGAATATAGGTAGCAATTCGTCCATTGGGCCTCCAAATATATCAAGTTCTATCAATATCAATAACTCATATCGTAGTCAAGGTCAATATAAGAGCAGCATTCGTTATCTGTATTCATTTATATTTGACCCATTGACATCAACGCCGAAAGCCTCTATCATGAAGGACATGGAAACCCTGCGCGATCTGAAGACATCGCCCTCGCAATCCTGCTGAGGTCCGAAACCAACGGCTCAGGTGAGCCCGCCGCGCCTCGATCAGACCTTCGTCAGGGGCTCGATTGAGACCCCTGTGGGCACCGTCCCGAAAGCATCAACGATCTTTTCCCTCTCGGATCGCCTTGGCGCCTGCAAGGTGCGATGGGGAATCGGCCGGCTGTCTTACACCGTTGATCCCGGCCTCTACGCGATTGGGGGCGCTCGTCCGGAATCCCCCGTTTTTGTTACGGCAAACTACAAAATGACCTTCGACCTCCTCCGAAGAGCTCTCGCGGGCGTCGATGGCTGGATTCTTGTCCTGGACACACAGGGCATCAACGTGTGGTGCGCCGCAGGAAAGGGTACCTTCGGAACCGATGAGCTGGTGGAACGGATCGAGTCGAGCAGGCTCCCGAATGTCGTAACCCATCGTCGGCTTATCGTACCGCAGCTCGGGGCGCCCGGCGTATCGGCTCATGAAGTGAGACAACGCACCGGTTTCCAGGTGATCTACGGCCCCATTCGCGCCGACGATCTGACCGCCTTTCTGAAAGGTGGCCTGAAAGCTACCGGTGAAATGCGCGTAAAGGAGTTCCCCTTTGCCGAAAGACTGGCCCTGGTGCCCATCGAGATAGTGGCCGCCGTGAAGTGGACTCTTTTCGTAGCAGCAGTACTCTACCTTGTTGCATTCTTCATCTCCGGTTTCTCCCCGTCGAAGGCTACGGATCTTACCCTCCCTGCAGTCCTTGCTCTGGGCGTTTCGATCCTTGCAGGAGGAGCCCTCACCCCTATTCTGCTGCCCTGGCTGCCGGGCAGGGCCTTTTCGACGAAGGGGTTCTGTATGGGTCTTCTGTTGGCCCTTTGTGTGCTGCTTTTCAATGGCTTCGGCATTCCCTCTCATGCTGCCATCATGGTGGGGGGTCTGGCCCAACTCGTCTCAATACCTGCCATTGCCGCATTTTTGGCCATGAACTTCACCGGCTGTTCGACCTTCACGTCCCTCTCGGGCGTCCAAAAGGAGATGCGTTTGGCCCTCCCCCTGGCGATCGGAGGAATGGGTCTCGGTTTGGTCTTGTGGATCGCTGCGGCAGCCATGGGAGGGTAGAAGGCTTATGCGCCCTTTGCTTTATCTTGGCAATGTCGTCACCCTCTCATTCGATACCTCGAAATGTACGGGCTGCAGGATGTGCCTTGCTGTCTGCCCTCGTGCGGTATTTCGGCCTCTAAACGGGAAGATCGAGGTCGTTTCCCGGGACGCATGTATAGAGTGCGGCGCCTGTCGGCGTAACTGCCCAAGCGGCGCCCTCTCTGTGAGAGCGGGGGTGGGCTGTGCATCGGGCATGATCAACAAGATGCTGGGCAGGAAGAAGGCATGCTGCGTGGTTGACGATGATAAGCCCCCTTCCTGCCAGTAGGCTGTTCCCTCAGTCGGTGCTCCAAATCGCTCCACCGCCGGGGCATAGAATTCGACTAACTCATTACCTTCTAGGATGACACCCCGTCATGAACACCGGCCTCTTATGCCTCACACCCTCTCGACACGCGCCGCGCCTTCTTTGCTAGCAGCATATTTGGGTACTCCTCACAAAAGAAGACCGGGGCATTCATCTGCAGAGGCGGCAGCAACAAAGACCGAATACGGCAAGGTAACCGTGTCTTGGCCCTGAACCGGGGCATGGCAACCGAAAAAGATGATTATCTCCCTACAAAGCTTAAACAAGAAAGGAACGTTACAACCAAGCGCTCAAGGTCTGTTCCGGCGAAGGGGATCTCTTATCCTTAACAGACCACGGGTCATCAAAAATGTTATGATAGGATCGGTTCCGTTCCGGTATCCTTCCAGATAGTACTCACTTCAAACCTGAAACCGTAGAAGATGGGCCAGGAATTTCAGCCCCTTTTCATCACCGCGAAAGATAAGGAGCAGCGGGTCTACAATATCCGCCGGAATCCGAGCAGACCCCTTTTCCAATAGGGTTGCTCGGCGCTGTCGATAGAGACCCCTTTGGAGCGGGAGGAATGAATGAACTCTTTTTTGTTGAGCATGATACCCACATGATAGGCGCTTTTGATTCTAAAGAGGATCAAATCTCCCGGCAGAACGTCCTCCCCGTCAATCTCATAGCCTGCCTTGTCCAGTTGCTCGGCGGTAACTGGGACTTTGAAACTCGCCTGCCTATAGACATAGTGGACAAAACCGCTGCAGTCAAAGGAATCAGGACCCTTCGCTCCAGTGCGATACGGTTTCCCCAGATGGTTCATTGCGTTTTGAATGATATCTTCCCGAACCGGGCTGTCAGGCTCGTAAATCGAGACCTTCTTTGCACAGCCGGCGAAAAGAATGGCGATGGCCAGAAAAAAGATTGTTATTTTTAACAGTGCTCCCGTAGTATAGCCCCTACCCTCTCAAAGGAACCATCGGAGATGGCGTGGTCGAGGAGCGGCAGAATCTGGGCCTGAGGGTGGTAACCGATGCGCAAGCCCACCGCCTCGAACATACCTCTGTCTCCCTCCCCGTCGCCTACCGCTGCCGCCTCCTCTGGAGCGATGCGCAAATCCTCAAGAATCCTGTCCACCCAAAAGCCCTTGTTGTCATGCTCAATATCGATCCTGATCTCACCCGTAAGCAGCCCCTCTTTCACGAGAAGATGGTTCGAGATCGAGTGATGGATACCCAGCTCCTTCTGCACCCGCTCCACCAAAAATGACAGCCCCGTTGAAAGGATCACGGTCTTCGTACCCTGCTGGTTGAGGAGATCCAGAACCTCCCTTGTGCCCTGATGATAGGGTATCTCGCCTATAATATCAAGCACTTCGCCGAGAGGCAACCCCTTCCACAGGGCTGCGTCCCTTCGGCAAAACTCATAATAGTCTATCTTTCCTTCACGAAACAGACGCTGGAACTCGTCGGCATTCGCATCCCACAGATCGAGCCTCCGGTGGAGATATTCCCAACTGCTTCTGATCGGTGTCAGCGTTCCGTCACAATCAAAAAAGACGATTTTGATCATCATGGTGAACCTTATAACACTTGGGCTATGAAAAATCTATTCTTAAGGAGAAGACCAAGCGTATAATGATATACTTATGCCCTTGATCGATGCCCATACGCACGTGTTCCCGGAGGAGGTTATCAAAAACCGGTCCCGTATCGCTGAAAATGACCGGGGTTTTGGCCTCCTCTACGGACAGCCCTCGTCACGGATGGCTGACGGCGACGGTCTTCGTACCTACCTGAACAAGGAGGGCATCAGCAAGGCTATTGTTGTAGGATTCCCTTTTCACGATCCTGGGTTGTTGGCCTTGTCCAATGATTATCTCCTCGACCTCTCGAAAGGAGATGATCGGATCGTGCCCTTCGTCATGTCGGATCTGTGGGATGAAAAAAGAGGCGTTGGAGAGATAGAGCGATGCATCGAGAAAGGGGCACGAGGGCTGGGTGAAGTGGCTTTTTACAGCGAAGGGTTTTCTGTGGAACAACGAAAAGGGCTCGATCGCCTTGTAGCACCCCTTGAGGAGGCGAATCTTATCCTCATGATGCACATCAATGAACAGGTAGGACACTGGTACAGTGGGAAGGCGCGTATCGATTTCGCGGAGATGGCGGCGTTTGTTGAGGCCCATCCCCGACTGGGGATCATACTCTCCCATCTAGGCGGTGGTCTCTGTTTTTATGAATTTATGCCTGAATTCAAGAAGGCTTTTGCCAATGTTCGCTATGATCTAGCCGCGGTTCCCTTCCTGTACAACAACGAGGTTTACGGTTTCGTGGGCTCGTTCCTGCGGGAAAAGGTGCTCTTCGGCTCCGACTATCCGCTCCTGCCCGCCAGTCGATATCTGCCCGCCATGAGGGGACTGGAGGAAGAGGTTCGAGCCAAGATCCTTTACGGCAATGCGGAGGAAATGCTTGGACAAACCTGATTGGGACAAACGATACAGAGAGGGCTTCTACTCCGGCGCGGTTGATCCCCATCAATTGGTTCAGGATTTCTGGCACCTCCTGCCGACCAAGGGGAACCTTATCGACATTGCAACAGGCACGGGTCGTGATCTGCTGTTCCTGGCGAGTCGAGGCTTTCGGGTATGTGGACTTGATCTTTCCTGGGAGGCACTCAAGCTGGCTCGTGGACTTTTTGAGAGGAATGGTCTTTATCTGGAAGCCGTTCAGGCAGACGCGCTGAGTCTTCCCCTCAAACCCGGCAGCTTCGATGGCGTGTTGATCTTCTATTTTCTTGAGCGGCAGATAATGTCTGAGCTAAGTTCCCTTCTGAAACCCGGCGGCATCCTCTTCTACGAGACCTTCTTGAAGCGACAGAATGAGATCGACCGGCCAAGAAACCCGGCCTTTCTCCTTGACGATGAGGAGCTCCCGGGCTACTTCGGCGGCCTGGAACCTCTCTTTCACGAAGAAGGCATATTCACGATAGATGGCAAGGAAAGGGCGGTAGCGAGATACATAGGGAGGAAAAAACAATGATAGTCGAGTGGGACCCTGAGCGGCCGAAAAAGAGGGCCACCGAATTGATCAGGGCGAGCATTTTGAACGGCGATATCATCGCGTACCCCACGGACACCTACTACGGTCTGGGCTGCGATCTCTTTAACATAAAGGCCATCAAGAAACTCTACTATATCAGGGGGCTCGACGAGAAGCGGCCCTTGAGTATCATATTCAACGATCTGAAAGATATCAGCAACTATGCCGTCCTCACCGATCTTGCCTTTCATATACTGAAGAGAAGTCTGCCCGGTGCCTACACCTTCATCCTAAAGGCCAAAAGGATCGTGCCCAGGCTCATGATGAGCAGCACGAAAGAGGTGGGGGTGCGTATGCCGGACCATCCCGTGCCCGGCGGCATTACCATGCTCGTTGAGAGGCCGATCATCAATACCAGCGCTAAGCCGCCGGAAGGAGACGTTCTGTCCGATCCAAGGGATATCGAAAGACGCTTTCGTGGAAATGTGCCTCTGGTTATCGACGGCGGCGTCCTTATGGGCGAGCCCTCTACCGTGATAAGCCTCGTCGATGACGAGATAACGATAGTGAGACAAGGAAAGGGCTCGACTAAAGATCTTCCTCGATAGCCGCACCGGGGGATGAGAGGGTCTCCTCCATCTCCTCTTCGAACCCCTCGCCCAACTCGTCCCCCAACTCCCGTCCCATCCGCTTCATCATCCGTTCTACGCTCCTGGGATCATTTTCGTCTAGGTCGGAGAACTTGCTGGGGTCGAGGAGACTCTCCATCCGCTTTTCCTCGCTTTTGATGACCGCGACCCGTGACAGAATTCTTCTAACCTCTGGCGACTTGCAGTTCTTGCAATAGGGTCGAATCTCCTCAGACGCCCGCATAAGCAGGAACGAAGAGACCTTCTTGCATGATTCGCAGTAATACTCATAGATGGGCATCGACACCCTCCGGCAAGGTTAATTGCTGCTATTTTACGCCCGACGCACCGTGTCCAGTGCCAGGCAGGGCCAAACGAGCGCCCGTCCTCACTATCGGCTACTGCCGCAAGGAGGGGTAGCCCCAACGGCTCCGCCGTTGGGGGGCAACGTAAGCCCCTACCAATTGGTTCTAGTCTATTTTTTTGAAATTGAATTGTAAAGGCTTTGGATATATTTTATAAGCATACTATCTTTGTTAGTACCGGCTTTATGAAAGTCCAGCCCTACTGTTTCCCTTGTCTCAAGGATCTGGCCAAAGGCGTCGTTCTCTTGACTGAAGCAGAAGAAGAACTTCGCAACGAGTGTTTCGCCTTGATCGAAAGACGCTACTCCCCGGAAGCCTCTCCTCCCGACATAGCAAATGAAGTGCTGCGACTGGTGCGTAAGCGAACCGGTGTGGATGATCCTTATCGACACAAGAAGGCTGAAGAGTTCCACCGCGCCCTGTCGGCGGCCCCCGTGATCGCTCGCTCTTTCCCATCGTCTCTTGAGGGGGTGCTCAAGTGCTCTGTTATGGGAAACTCGGCTGACGTCTTCATGGAGCCCGATTATGACAGGGAATCCTTCGTTTTTGCGGGAAACATCGAGGAGATAGGTGAGGAGATAGACCGCACGGGGCGACAGGCGCTGATCGTTGGGGACAACATAGGGGAGTTTCTCTTCGATCTTCCGCTGATCCGTTATCTCCAAGGTCAGGGCAAGGAGATCTCCTATGCCGTTCGGGCGGGGCCGGTGCAAAATGATCTCTGTATGGCTGATGTAGAGCTCTTCGGCCTCCGAGAATGGTTCTCAAATTTCATCTCCACAGGCGCCGGAAAGGTGGGAATGAAAAGGAATGAGATGGGCCACCAAGTTAGGAGGCTTTGGGAAAGCGATGCCCTGGTGATTGCCAAGGGCATGGGGAACTACGAGACCATCTCCGAGTTCGATCACGAGCGAAGGGTCATCTATGTGATGAAGCTGAAGTGTCCTGCCGTTGCGGAGAGTGTGAAAGGGAGTGTCGGTCAGTATACTGCTATTCTAGGTGGTGATCATGGCGAATAAGAAGGACTACTACGAAATCTTGGGGGTAGCGAAAAACGCTTCGGAAGATGATATCAAGAAGGCCTATCGTAAACTTGCCCTCAAGTATCATCCGGACAGAAACCCAGGAAACAAGGAGGCCGAAGAGAGCTTCAAGGAGATCAATGAAGCCTACGCGGTCTTGAGCGATAAAGAGAAGAGAAGCCAGTATGACGCATACGGCATGAGCGGGTTTCAGCAGCGGTACTCACAGGAGGACATCTATCGCGGTTTCAATGTGGGTGACCTTTTTAAGGACCTGGGATTCGGTACCAATGATCTTTTCAGTGTGATCTTTGGTGGCCAACCGGGGGCACGGGGTGGCAGGCAGGGCGGGAGGCAGTCGGGCAGACGGGGCGCGGCGGGCACCTTCGATTTCGGTGACTTCGTTACTCGAGAGCGCAAAACCGCTGGCGAGCTTGATCTGAACTACGAACTGGAGATCCCCTTTATGGATGCCATGCATGGCTCCGAGAAGCGGCTATCGTTCACGGGCGAGCAAGGGGTGCAGGAAGTGGACGTCAAGATCCCCAAAGGCGTAAATTCAGGACAAAGACTCAGACTGCAGGGCAAGGGAAGCAAAGACCCTTACAGCGGAAGGGCCGGGGACCTGTATATCACTGTCAAGGTGGGGGAACATCCTGTTTTTCGACGGGAGGGCAACGACATTTATGCGACTGTCAGCGTGAAACTGAGCGACGCACTACTCGGAGGAAACATAGAGATTCCCACCATTGACGGGCCGAAACAGACCAAGCTGCCGCCCGGTATCAAAAAACTGAGGATGAAAGGTTTAGGGGTTCCGTCCCTGGGCCGAAGCGGTCGGGGCGATCAATATGTCGAGATCGTGGCAGACATACCGAAGAAGCTGACGGATCAACAGAAGGTGCTGGTGGAACAACTCAAAGCAGAAGGGCTATAGGCTTGTTGCCCAGGCGGCATATCCTCGACGTATGGGAGGTGGCGGGGGCAAAGCAGGACAAGCTCCTCATGTCCACCGGCGCCCTTGTTGTCGATGCCCTCAAGTATATACACCACGGGCCGAAACAGGATCACCTCGTTGAGGCCCTCGAGTTGAACGAGTTCATCTGCTACATGAACCCGTCTATTCGCCCAAATAATCTGGCCCTCCTCTTCCATGTCGCTTCTGATCTTCTCGGACTCCTTCTCTACGGCATTCCCAAGAAGCGGCGGAACACGATCGAAGCCCTCGAGGTCGTCGACTACTCCAGCAGGAATATCTCCTATCCCGTCATCGAGGTCTGGAGATTCTTCAGGAATAGAATTGGCTCAAAACGTGCCAAACAACCGAACGTCATAGAGGGATTCATCAGCAAGATTAGGATCGAGACGGACATCGTGGAGCGCTTTCCTTTTGTCGATGATATCTTTCGTTCATCCAAGAACGGCCTGAAGGCCTGGTTGGCTCCCCTTTCTCACTTCTACGAAAAAGAGGAGCCTGATATTGCGGACCTTTACGAAAAATGGTCTTCCCTCTGGCTTAATGAAGGGACCAAGGAGGGGCTTGTCATGAACATGGTTCAAAGGCTGGCTGCGCAGGCCCGGCAAGACTATCGTGTCGCGTTGGATCCACAGAGGCTTGCTGCTTCAATCCTTGAAAACCCTGACGTCAACCGGGCGGAGAACGACGCCTTCTCCTGTCTGTACAAGGAAGGGATCGACCTCTTACTCAGTATTTGACGGCTTATCCCCCCCGGACCGCGATGCATAGACGCATGTGAATTCAGCACCAAACAGGAAAACCTGGGCCGAGAAATAGGCCCAAAACAGGAGCACAACCAGAGAGCTTGCCGCCCCGTAGGCCGAAACTATCTTGCTGCTCCCCAGGTAGAAGCCAAGGACAAGTTTTCCCACAGTAAAGAGGAGTGACGCTATTGCTGCTCCCGGCCATACATCGTTCCAGGCGACGCGGGTGTCAGGGAGGAACTTATACGAAAAGCCGAAGAGGATGCTTATCAGCATGAACGGGAGAAGGACGTTGGTCAGGAATAGTAGGAGCCGAAGCCCGGGCACAAGACCCTTCAGAAAAGCGGCCACCGCGGAAAGGAATGTGTTGGCAACGATCGAGAGAAGAAGGAGAAGGCCTATGCCCAGGACCATCAAAAAGGACAGGAAACGCGAATGGAGGACGCTGCCCACCGCGGTCCTTTTTGAATCCGCTTTCCAGATGATATTAAGGTCATCCTTTAACTCACTGAAAAGACCGGTCGCACCGATGAGGGCAGTCGCGATGCCTATGATGGACGCAATGGCACCTGATTTTGGCCGACTTGCATTCTCGATGAGGCCCTGAATCACCCCAGCCACATCGGATCCCACAAGGTTTTGTATATGTCCCACGATCTCGCCTGCCGCTGCTGCCCGGCCATAGATGGCCCCCGCCACGGCAACCACTATGATAAGAAGCGGGGCAAGGGAGAAGATGCTGTAATAGGCAAGGGCGGCAGCCATTTTCGAGACCTTGTCCCCCTGCCAGGATAAGAACGTCTCTCTTACGAGACTCCAGAATTGACGGCCGCTCATTCCGCCTTCCAATCGAAGGAGGTCATGCCTTTCCTTCCGGGCTGGAAGCCTGCTTGTTTGGAGACGAACCTCAAAGCATATCTGAACGACCAGAAGATGTTCGCGTATTGAGGATGGGCGAGACGTATCTTCATTTTGGTCCTTCCATTATAGACCTTTCGCAGCCGGGAGACCAGCCGCGTATCCATGATGACCGTTCACCCCGTGGCAAAGCCTTCACTTTATCCGTCTCTCTCTTTGAGATTACTTAGGAACGCAAGATGATCCCCCTGATTCGCTTGCTTTGTCGAATCCGCTGGCGTTCCAGCGGGATGGCGTAGCGCCAGAGCAGAGAAGAGAGGGCCCCAGGGCCCTCGGTATAGAAATGGGGGTAGGTCTTTCTCCAGACCTACCCCTTAATTGCGGTTTATAGCTTTACGACGTTCGCGGCTTTAGGCCCTTTCGGACTTTCGACGATATCGAAACTCACCGCCTGACCTTCAGACAACGACTTGAAACCATCGCCCTGAATTGCCGTATAGTGCACGAACACGTCCCCGCCGTCTTCCTTGGCTATGAATCCAAACCCTTTGGACTCATTAAACCACTTAACGGTTCCTTTTGGCATGCGACACACCTCCTTGAATGGTGAATAGTAATTAGAAGATTACGGAGCTGTGCCACGAACAAACCGTCAAGCTTGCAATTCCGGCATTGTATGACAACGACTTCCGAAGCTTCGAAAAGTAGGATGACACAGAATATTTGAAACGTCAACATTTTTTGTTTCACGTTTTTGCCAGCAAAATGGGCCACCTTGGCCCTTTTCACCCCCCTTGTTCTGGACCCGATCTTCTGCTATTGTAATGTTAACTGAGGAGGTATTGCATGTCGGTTCTAGATGCCATTGGAAGGACGCCCCTGGTTCAGTTCGTCCACTTGAATACCAACGGCAAAGTGAAGGTATTCGGAAAGCTGGAAGGCTGCAACCCCGGAGGTTCAGTCAAGGATCGCCCGGCCCTCTACATGATAAGAAAAGCGGAGGAAGCGGGACAACTCACCCCAGACAAAACCATCCTCGAGCCCACGTCGGGAAACACGGGCATCTCTCTTGCCATGATAGGGGCAGCCAAGGGCTATCGGGTAAAACTCTTCATGCCTGAGTGCGTAAGCACAGAACGGAGAATCATCCTTCAAGCGCTGGGTGCGGAGGTTTTGCTGACCCCGGCCAAAGAGGGAACGGACGGAGCCATCCGTGCAGCCCATGAGCTGCTGGCCAACAATCCGGATGAGTATTACATGCCCAATCAGTATGACAACGACGCCAATGTTCAGGCCCATTATGAGACGACCGGTCCGGAGATCATGGCCCAGACTGGAGGAAGGGTGGATGTGGTAGTGGCGGGCATGGGAACCGGAGGCACACTCATGGGTATATCGCGGTACCTAAAAGAGGCGAGCCCCAAAACCAGAATAGTTGGAGTGGAGCCGACCCTTGGCCACGCCATCCAGGGGCTGAAAAACATGCTCGAGTCTATCGTCCCGAAGATCTTCCATCCAGATCAGTTGGATGGGAAGATCATTGTCGAGGACGGCGAGGCCTTCGAGATGGCCCGCAATCTGGCCCAGCACGAAGGTGTTTTCGTTGGTCTATCGAGCGGAGCAGCCCTTGTCGGTGCCATGAAGGTTGCAAATTTGATGGAAGAAGGTAATGTTGTGGTCATCCTGCCCGACCGCGGCGACCGCTACCTGAGTGTCATGCAGTTCCGATCGATCTGCGCAAAATGCCCACCCTAAGGTGACCCGTGATATAGGCATTTCTCTCATGGAGAATCTGCCCACTGTCGCAGGAAAACGTCAATCCTTCGCAGTTCTACTGGCCTAGTAGGTCAACTCGAGGGGAATACCACTCTGTTTCATGGTCTTAAGGGCTGCAGCGGCCTCCTCTTTTGTGGGAAAAGGGCCTGCCATGACGCGATACCATCGTTCCTTGGGAGAGATGGTGCGAACCACGATCTCGACGGTTTTCCCTTTGAGCGCCGGTGCATCCTGAAAAACCGTCAGGGATGGTCTGTGGTCGTAGGCTCCCAGGTGTACCGCGAAGGGCTTGTCGGGGATAGACAGGATGAAGGAATCTACCGCCAATGGCGGCATCACAATCGTCTTGTGCACGGGGATGCGATTGATGTCGGTAATAGAAGGATTGGCTTCCAGTATGATATCGAGAATCGTCGGATTGACTTGCCCATAGTGCGCTCGTGCGAGGTGGGTCAGATTCGATCCCCTCTGGAAAAGGACCGTCGCCGTCGCCGCCTTTTTTCCCTTCAGAAGCTCAACCCCTGCTTTGACGGGGCGCTGCCGATCTGCTAGGTGCGAGAGGAAAAGCACAGCCAACGTTACTGCTATGACGGCCAAAGCCAGTGCCCCACACAGGATGATCAGCCACGTAGAGCCCCTCCTTTTGGTTACACCTTTAATCTTCGACGCCTTAGACTGTCCCATGGCATCCCCGTCCAGATAGTGAAAATCCTCTGTCACGTTGAAACTCTCCCCCCTTCTGCCAACCCCGAGCCCTGACGGGCTTCTATGACCCCCACACCAGCTGGGTGGCGGGCAAGATTCTGTGAGTGAATATAATGACCACTGTACCATGACACCACACGGTTTGTCACAAAAGCGCACACAGCAACGCCCCTTCACTCAGCAAAACCGCTCTGTCATTCCCATCGTCTTGAGGTTGTCCTTATCCTGTGGAGGCCGCAAAAAGAGCACCACATGGTAGGGCGCAGCTGATCGGACCACTGGATACTGGATCCTTCTCCATGCTTGATCATCATGCAAGTGAAGTACCAACGAGCTGCCGACAATGGTTTCCGAGGAAACCAATCCGGGCCCCACAATCCCCCCTGGGTCCGCTCCTACGACGGGGCCGGAGAGGAGAGTTTCCTTATGGAGCGCTCAAAGGGCGGGGCACAGACCGCTGGCGTACAATGAAGCACATCGAGGGCGCCGGGGCGCGCCGGGATACAAGCGCTGTATGGAGGGGGAACCCGGGCGCCTAGAGACCCTCAATACGGGCGCCGACCGACAATTCTTCCGTCTTCATGTTATACAGTACGTCCAGCAGCCCGATCCCGAATGTCCCTGGTCCGGGGGCGTTAACCGCTGCCATTTCTCCTGCCAGGCCGAAATAGGCCAGAGCCGTTGCGGTCGCACCGAGAGCGTTCCGATCCACTGCCAGGAAAGCCCCGATGATCGCAGTGGCCGTGCACCCCGTGCCGGTTACGCATCCCATCATTTCGTGTCCGTTGGTGACCCGGTAGGCCTTCTGGCCGTCTGTGACAAGATCGACGGCACCCGTGATGGCAAGAACCGTTTTTAACTCCCTGGCCAAATCCGACGCAACCTCAGTGGCCTCGTCAACGGTATGGACGGAATCAACGCCCTTCGTGGAAGAGCTGATCATCGCCGGTGCGAGAGAAAGGACCTCCGAGGCATTGCCGCGGATCACCTGGAGGGAAACCTCCTCGGCTAAGAGTCTGGCGGTCTTGGTGCGCATAGCGGTGGCTCCGGAACCGACCGGGTCAAAAATGACCGGAATCCCGAGTTTATTTGCCCGCCTTCCGGCCTTCACCATGGCATCGATCCAGGGAGTACTGAGGGTCCCGATGTTGAGCACCAGGGCGCCTGCCAGGGAGACCATCTCCTCCACCTCTTCGAGAGCGTGGGCCATGACGGGCGAGGCGCCGCAGGCGAGCAAGGCATTGGCCGTATAGTTCATGACGACGTAGTTGGTGATGTTGTGAATGAGGGGCTTCTGGCGCCGCACGGCTTCCAGGTTCTCTGCAGCTCTTAGCGCCATCTCTTGATTGAACATATCTCCTCCATCTTAAAAAAGAGCTTATTATCTCACCACCCCCTTCGCTTGAGGCACCGAGGTCACAGAGGGTTTTAATAGCCCTTACTCTGCCCGTAAGCCAAAGAGATGCGGCCTTACGGGCATCAGCAGCTCCGCTGCATGATAACGGCGACGCAATCATAAAGTACTCTCATGCAGGTGATGGAGCCCGTCTGATATGGGCATCTCCCCACATCAGACGGGAATCTACGCTTTTCTCCCAGAGACGTTTCCTCCTTGTGCCCGCTGCGTCTCTAACGAGCCCGTTCGATGGGACGAGTGGGTGGTGAAATACGTGCTTGTTCTTAACGGAAATGGTCCCAACTGATCGATCTGAGCCGTTCCCGCGTGCCATCCGCTCGCACCAGGAAGATGCCCGGCAGCGGTGTGATTCTGCCTACCTCGGTAATGGGAACACCATGGTCCGCCGCAAGGGAACGAAAAAGCTGGGCATTCTCCGGCCGGCATGTGATGATCAGCTCGTAGTCGTCGCTGTCGCCCAGGAAGAATTCCTTGGGATCCTTGCCAAGTTCTCCGGCCACATCGAGCAAATCATCGGAAATCGGGATCTTCTCATCCATCACTTCCGCCCCCACCCTGCTGGTTTCGCAGATGTGGCCGAGGTCCCCCAGGAAGCCATCACTGGTGTCGATCATGGCCGTTGCGCGGGCGGTCTTGCCGATGGCCGCGCCCAATTGTGCCCTATGTGATGGCGTATTGTACCCTTTGACCAGGGGATGATCCTGCAAAGAAGTCCTGTCAGAGGCGTTAAGCAAGAGCTGTAAGCCGGCACAGGATTGGCCAGGATAGCCCGTAACCAGAATCACGTCGCCCGCTGTGGCACCAGAGCGCCTCATCGCCCTTCCCTGTTCCACCTCTCCGATGAGGGTAATATCGATAAAGAGAGGGCCGGTGGTACCGGTAATATTGCCCCCAACGATACAGGCGTCGAAAGGATTCAATTCGGAGATGAAGCCCCGGTAGAGATCTTCAATCTCCGAAACCGGTATCTCACCCCTCAGTCCCAAGGAGACCAGGGCATAGACCGGTCGTCCCCCCATGGCCCCGATGTCGCTGATATTCTGGACCATGGCGCGACGACCGAGATCGAAGGGGCTGATCGATCCGGAAAGGAAGTGGCGGTTCTCTACCATAGCATCGCAGGTGACCAGCACCTCGTATCCGGCCCTCGGCGTAAAGGAAGCCGTATCGTCCCCGATGCCGACTGTCACCTGATCGGAGCCCACTCCTTCACGTTGGATGACCGCGTCGATCCTCGCGATGAGTCCGAATTCACCAATATCGCTGATCTTTTCAGCCATTGGGCTCCATGCCCAGGATGCGGCGGAGACACCGTGTGGCGTCCTCGGGGTCGTCCTGACAGCAGACTGCCGAGATCACGGCAATGCCGTGCGACCCCGCCTTCATCACCTCTTTCATGTTGTCTACCGTGATACCCCCTATTGCAACGATAGGCAGTGGGATATTCTTGGCAATCAGGCTGAGAAGTTCCAGCCCTGCGGCCGGGCCCGCGTCATCTTTCGAGGTGGTCTCGTAGACCGGTCCAAAGCCGATGTAATCCGCCCCCTCCGCCAGGCATTTCCGGGCCTCCTCTAAGCTGCCCGCCGATCCGCCGATAATGACTTGCTCTCCAAGGAGCTTTCGTGCCAGAGGGATGGGGAAGTCGTCTTGACCCAGATGAACGCCGTCTGCCCCCGCAGCTATGGCCACATCCACCCGGTCGTTCACAATGAATGTAACCCCGGCCTTCGTGCAGACTGATTGTATCTGCCTCGCGGTCTCGATAAGCTCTCTCGTAGAGCCTATCTTCTGGCGAAGTTGAATGGTATCAGCGCCACCGGCTATGGCCAGCTCGGCAAGCTGCAGGTGTGTCAGCCTACTCTGTAGTGCCTCATCGGTCAGCACATGTAATTTGCCTATTTTCTTCACTTTTGTCCTCAATCGTGTCTATTTTTTGTCTCTCCCGTCATGTCCCTCATCCACTTCGGGCGTGTCCGGCAGGCGGCAGCAATACGCCCCCGCGCCCAGTCAGCAAAGTCATTGCTACCGTTCCCTCTTGACAAGGATGACGCCGCAACCCGGTGGCGAAAATTATATCCGATTTATTCGATACCCTCAACGAGCCCCAACCTACCCAGGCATGATCCAGCGAGCCTCTGCCTTTCATGGGGCTGTGCCTGTGATAGGGAGGTATTCCAAGCCAGCCTCTGGCATGGGATACCGAAGGGCGGTTTGCCCTCAGTTGATGTCTGCCTCTTGTCTATTCAGCGCCTTTTTGTATATACTATAGCCTTCATAGGCCTATGGAAAAGTTAAGAATCCTTTCGTCTACCCTTGCGGAGCTATACATCAAACAGGGCCTTTATGACCGCGCCCAGGACGTCTACGCACGGCTCCTCGCAGATGATGCCAACAACATCTTTTACCGGAGTAGGCTGGCTCTTCTCCGCAAGGAAACACCTAACAAAGATCGTCTCCGCCTCCTGACAAGGCTGCTCAAACGGATCGAAGAGAAACAGGATGCAAGAGGTTAGGCGTAAAAGCGTCGTCTCTGTCCTGGACAGACTGGCTCTTGACGCTCTCTTGATCAGGAGTATGCAGAATATCTTCTATCTGACCGGCTTTAAAGGGTCGGAGGGAAGCCTGCTTATCACCAGGGGAGACTGCGTCCTGATGACCGACTCGCGCTACATTCTTCATGCCACTGACGTAGCGAAGGGTATTGTTGTCACAGAGACACAGGAGAATGACGGGACCCTTTCCACCCTTAGGGACCGGTACGGCATAGACCGCCTCGGCTTCGACGCCCTCCACACCACCTACCGTATGTATCAACGATACGTCGAGTCCCTGCCCGGCCTGGATTTGGTCCCGGTGCAGAACGAGCTCGAGGAGATCAGAAGATGCAAGGACGCCTCGGAGATCGCTGTCCTCCGAAGGGCCCTTGAGATACACACCAAGGCCTTCAACAGAACCTTCGAGAAGATGGCCCCCGGTGTTACGGAAAGGGAGATTGCCAACGAGCTTGACTATGCCATGCGTTCCCTCGGGGCGGAAGCGCCTGCTTTCGAGACGATCGTGGCATCGGGACCACGGGCCGCCCTCCCCCATGCAAGACCGACCGACAGGGCCCTCCAGGAGGGGGATGTGATTATTGTTGATTTTGGCTGTCTCTATGAGGGCTACAATACGGATGAAACAGTAACCCTTTGCGTGGGCCAGCCAAGCGACGAGCTGCAGCGCGTCCACGCCGTCGTGAACGAGGCCCGCAAAATAGGCATCGACGCGGCCCGAGTCGGCATCTCTGTGCGAGAAGTCGACGGGGTTGTAAGAGGATACATAAAAGACCACGGATACGGCGAGTATTTCCGTCACGGCACGGGTCATGGGGTAGGCGTGGATGTTCATGAAGCGCCTGCTGTCACCCCGCGTATAGAAAGTACTCTTGAAGAGAATATGGTGATCACGATAGAACCCGGGGTCTATTTGCCTCACGTGGGCGGTGTCCGTCTCGAAGACATGATCGTGATCAGAATGGGTCAAGCGGAGGTTCTCACAAGCCTTCGGAAAGACCTGCTTACTATTAGGGGGAGATAACCATGCAAGCTTTGACATCAGAATTCAGGAAGGGCTTGAAGATTCTTATTGACGGCGAGCCCTTTACCATCGTCGAGTTTCAACACGTGAAGCCCGGAAAGGGCGGCGCCTTCGTCCGAACGCGGGTCAAGAGTCTGGTATCCGGAAGGGTGCTCGACGTAACCTACCGTTCCGGAGACAAGGTGGAGGTCCCAGAGGTGGAAGATCGTCAGATGCAGTACCTCTACAAAGAAGGGGACAACTTCTATTTCATGGACGCCGATAACTACGACCAGCTCTTTATCTCCGAGAAGGCCCTCGGTGATGCCAAGAACTACGTGAAAGAAGGCATTGTTCTGGCCGTATCATTCTACAAGGGAGACGCCCTGGGCGTTGATCTGCCCAACTTCGTCAATTTGAAGATTGCCAAGACCGAACCGGGCATCAAGGGCGATACGGCTCAGAACGCGACAAAACCGGCTGAGCTCGAATCGGGCTTTACCATACAGGTCCCCCTCTTTCTGGAAGAGGGGGACGTGGTCAAGATCGATACGAGATCGGGCCAGTACATCGAGCGGGTTTCCAGATAGGTGGAACATGTTCATCACCTTCGAGGGGATTGAGGGAAGCGGAAAGACAACCCACGTCGACCTACTGAGTGACTATCTTGAGAAGCAGGGTCACCGGGTCGTCAGGACCAGAGAACCGGGCGGAACGCCGGTTGGGGAGGCCCTTCGCAGCGTGCTTCTGAAGAAGGACCTGCGCGTTTTGCCCCTTACCGAACTTCTTGTATTTCTTGCCAGTCGGGCTCAGCACGTTGAAGAGGTAATCAGACCGGCCCTGGAGGAGGGCAACATCGTCCTGTGCGATCGCTTCGTCGACGCCAGTTATGCCTACCAGGGGTATGGAAGGGGGATCGATCTGGGGATCATCGAGACCCTGAACAGACTCGTGACAAAGGGTGTCCGGCCCAATCTGACCATTCTCCTGGACTGTACGGTCGAGGTGGGCCTCGGTCGTAAGAGTGCAGACGGCCATCTGGACCGGTTTGAAAAGGAGGAGCTCTCCTTCCATCAGAAGATCAGAAGCGCCTACCTCGAGCTGGCTGAAGACGATCCCAAAAGGTTTGTAGTGTTGAACGCAAAGAAAGACGTGGCCAAGACACAGGAAGTGATACGAGAAAAGGTTGAGAGGCTACTGAAGAGCCATGGGGTATGAGGCTATCATAGGCCACGCAAGGCCGAAGAAATTATTGAACTCCATGCTGGAGAACGACCGGTTGCCCCATGCCCTTCTGTTCTCGGGCCCTCCTGGCGTGGGGAAGTTCACGCTCGCCATGAGACTGGCAAAGGACCTTTTCTGCGAAAGGTCCTCCGCGTGCGACCATTGCAGAAGCTGCCAGAATGTAGAGCGGAGAAACCACCCTGACTTGAGGATCATCGAAAGCGAGACGTCAATCGGCATAGAGGATCTCCGGAATCTCCAGAAGGAGATCTATCAGGCCCCCTACGAGCAGAAGCGGCGGATAATCATTTTCGACGGGGCAGAGAAGATGACCAGGGACGCTGCCAATGCCCTTCTCAAAACCCTGGAGGAACCACCCATCTATAACCTTTTTGTCCTGGTCACCTCCAATGAACGCGAGATCCCCTTGACCATCAAATCACGATGCGTTCGTGTCGGGTTCGGCCCTCTCTCCCGAAACGATATCCGCTCCTACTTTCTGAACCTCAAGCATCTGGACGAGAAAAAGGCGGACCTTACGGCGGCCCTGAGTTACGGCAGCATCTCCGTGGGGCTCTTCTGGTTGGACGAGGCTCACTTGCTCATTCGACAGAAGCTCGCGGAAGCCATTCTGGGAAAGACGAAGAGTTACGTCCTGATCACCTTGCTGGCCGAGCGTATCGCCAAGAATGGAACGGAGATGCTCGTCTATCTCCATTTCCTGCTCTCCCTCTTGCAGGACCTTTGGCTACTGCATCATTCAAGTGGGTTCGCGGCCATCAGAAATACCGATCTCGTCGATCTGCTAAGGGGAAAGAGATACGACCCCGAGTGGATTGTCCTCTCCATGAACAAGGTACAGGAAACCATACGGGCCGTTCGGTATAATATCGGCAGGTGGCTGGCCGCGGAGCACATGCTGATTTCGATAGTGAGGTAGACGATGAAGAGCTGCTTCGTGAGATTTGACCGTTTGGTGGGCTTAGCCGAACTGGCAGCCCCTGAAGACATAAAGATACAGGATCACGTTTTGTGCGATCTGGAGAAAGGCGAGTCCGTCGGCGTTGTGATCAGCGAACCTGCTGCAACCACCAAGGAAGGCTTGAGAAGTATTATCAGGAAGGTTTCGCCCGAGGAGGTCTCGGCCTACACTTCTCTAAAGGCGAAAGAGTCACAGGCTTTCGAATCGTGCAAAAAGAAGATCGAAGAGATGAAGCTCCCCATGAAACTGCTCCAAACAGAGTATCTGTTCGGGGCAACGAAACTCCTCTTCTATTTTTTTTCGGAGAATCGTGTTGATTTTCGGGAGCTGGTTAAAGAATTGGCAAAGGAGTTCAAGGTTAGGATCGAGATGCGCCAGGTAGGCGTCCGGGATGAGGCCAAGATCGTGGGGGGGCTCGGCAACTGCGGAAACGTGGTCTGCTGCAAAAGGTTCCTCAACAACTTCTCCATCGTTTCCATAAAGATGATGAAAGAGCAGAATTTGGCCCTCAATCCATCCAAGATCTCGGGTGTTTGCGGAAGACTCATGTGTTGTTTGGCCTATGAGTATGGTATGTACGTCGAACTGAAAAAGGATTTTCCAAAGGTTGGCAAGAGGGTGACCTGTGCCGGCGGTGAAGGCAAGGTGATCAAACATAACGTCTTCAATGCAACGGTTACCGTCCTCATGGACGACGGAAAAGAGGCGGTCTTGCCGGCCAAAGAAGTAACGCAACTGCGGACCGGGAGCCCTCAAAATGCCTAAGTACTACATAACCACCCCTATCTATTACATCAACGATGTGCCCCATATTGGGCATGCCTATACAACCTGTGCTGCCGACGTGATGGCCCGCTTCAAGAGGATGTGCGGCTTCGATGTCTTCTTTTTGACCGGCGTGGACGAACACGGCCAAAAGGCCGAAAAAGCGGCCACTGAGCAAGGTATCCATCCAAAGGAACTGGCCGACAATATGGTGGGCAAATTCACCGAGCTGTGGAAGCTTCTGAACATCACCAACACCGACTTTATCCGCACCACCGATGAAAGACACCGAAAGGCCGTGCAGTACCTCTTCAATAAGATCGAGGGGACAGGCGACATCTATCTGGGCGAGTACGAGGACTGGTACTGTATCCCCTGCGAAAGTTACTTCACGGACCTTCAGCTCGTGGACGGCAAATGTCCCGACTGTGGACGGAGCCTGGAGCGCCTCAAGGAGGAGAGCTACTTCTTTCGCCTGTCGAAATTCGGAGAACCATTGTTGAAATATCTCGAGGAACATAAAGATTTTGTGCTGCCTGAGGTGCGCCTCAATGAGGTGACCAGTTTTGTTCGCGGCGGCTTGAGGGACCTTTCGGTGAGTCGCACCAGCTTCACCTGGGGCATCCCTGTTCCCGATAATCCCCGACATGTTGTCTACGTGTGGTTCGACGCGCTCATCAATTACCTGTCAGGTCTCGGTTTCCCCACCGATGAGCGGCTCAGGGAATACTGGCCTTGCGATGCCCATCTGATAGGCAAAGACATCCTGCGCTTTCACGCCGTCTATTGGCCGGCCTTTCTTATGGCGGCAGATATCGAGCCTCCAAAAAGGGTTTTTGCTCACGGATGGTGGACCGTGGAAGGTCAGAAGATGTCAAAATCCCTTGGAAATGTGGTTGCCCCTGCCGAGGTTTGCGATAAGTACGGGGTCGATCAGTTTAGATTCTTCCTGTTCCGTGAAGTACCCTTCGGACTGGATGGCGACTTCTCAAAAGACGCCATCGTCCACCGGATCAATGGAGACTTGGCCAACGACTTCGGAAACCTCATATCGAGAAGCGTTACGATGATCAACAGGTTCCTGAAAGGGAGATTGGAGAAGCCGGAAAACCTCGCTGGGACGGATGACGCATTTAGAAACTCCGTGGAAGGACTCGTCGACGAGTACGAAAAGGATATGAACGACTTTGCCTTCTACAAGGCCCTGCAGGATGTTTTCGAGATAACGGGCCTTCTCAACAGGTACATCGACTCGGAGGCGCCATGGAAGCTGGCCAAGGAGGACGAGAAGAGACTGAAGACGGTTCTTTTCAATATATGGAATGGGGTGCGGATAGCGACCATCCTTCTCTACCCTTTTATGCCTGAAAAGACAGCGATTATTTGGAATGCCCTGGGGAAAAGGGACGCCATAGAATCCACGATATTTCAAAATGAGAAGATCTTTTATCATTCCGAGGAACTGGCGGTAATTGAAAAGACACCGCCCATATTCCCACGAGTGGAAGGGTAATATGGCCTTCACTGACCTGAAGAGCATCCTCGATACGGTTCTGAAAGAACATAATTTCGGGGATGTGCACACCCATAAGGTTTTTTGTGAGTGGAAGGAACTGGCAGGCACCAAGGTGGCGGCCCACGCCACACCGGTCCGGATGAACAAACGCATCCTCTATGTCGAGGTCGATGACCCTGTGTGGTTGGCTCAACTGAAGTATATGAAGGGCGACATCATGAGTAAGATTGACCGGCAGGTAAAGGCAGACCTCTTTGCCGACCTAAAGTTCTTTCTTAAGCGCGCCTAGGACAATCCTGTAAGGAATCCCTCTCGATTCAGCTATCTGACGAACGTCTTCAAATTCTATATGGCTTTTCAATAGATTACCCTTGCTGTCGAAGCCCTGTTTAACCCGTAAGGGCCCGAAGGATGTCTCTTTTACGATCTCCTGACGGCTCAAGGTTTGCCGCTGCTCCCTTCTGAAGCGTACCCCGAAGGTGGTCGTTTCGCGGAAGATGAGGTCGAGGAGGCTCTCCAACAGCTCGTCGCTGCTGATGACCGATAGTCGCAGGCCCACTCTGCCTTTCTTCATGTAGACCGGGTAGTATAGGACGTCGAGGGCGCCCGCGGCCCGTATGAGATCAGCCACGGCCCCCACGTACTCCATTTCGGCATCGTCGATATCCGCCTCCACAAGCCATACTTCTTCCCGGCCCTCGTCTTCTTGCGTGGCGCCCACAAAGACCCTTGCCATATTCGGTCTTTCGCCGGTTTGGCGACTGCCGAAGCCGCACCCCGTGGCGTGGGGAGAAAAAGACGGCCTTCCGGGATTGGACTGGGCATAGTACTTGATGATGGCGGCCCCCGTGGGCGTCGTCAGTTCAAGCTCTTCGTCGAGCAAGATCACCGGCACACCTTTCGTTATCTCCGCCGTTGCCGGAGGCGGATTGGGCAGAATCCCATGGTGGGTGCGTATGAATCCACGACCGTGAGGAATAGGGCCTGAGAAGATTTTTTCCGGATCGAAATAGGCGACAGCGCGGGCCACGGAAACAACGTCGATAAGGGTATCGATACTGGCCAATTCGTGAAAGTGGACGTCCTCCCTGGTGGTGCCGTGAACCGCAGCCTCTGCGTCGATAATGATGTCAAGAATGCCCTTCGCGTCCCGTCTGACCCTCTCTTCGGTGGGGAGACCCTCTATGATTTCCATCATTTGTCGTGGAGAGAGGTGGATATCGCTCTCACCAATCTTGAGATAGGTTCCCGTTACAACGCCTCGTGTCTGCTTTTCAGGTTCCACCGAGGGCATGGGGAGAGGAATCTTGGCCAGGAGGTCCTGTATTACCGTGAAGGGACAGCCGGCGTCGATGAGCGCACTGATGGCCATATCGCCGCTTATGCCGAAGACCGGGTCGAAGTAGACAAGGTTCATAGTCGATTTATGAGGGTAGCGAAGTAGGCCGCCCCGAAGCCGTTGTCGATATTAAAGGTGGCGACGGTTGAACAGGAGTTGAGCATGGTCAAGAGTGCGGCAAGGCCGCCAAAGCTTGCCCCATACCCTGTACTCGAAGGGACGGCGATCACGGGAACCCCGACCAGTCCGGCGACAATGGACGGAAGCGCCCCTTCCATACCGGCAGTGACGATGATTACCCGTGCCTTCTTCAAAAGCTCCATGTTCTGAAAAAGCCTATGGATGCCGGCCACGCCCACGTCGTAGAGCCGTTCTGTCCTGTTTCCGAAGAACATAGAGGTGATATGGGCCTCTTCGGCCGTCCTGCTGTCGCTTGTTCCGGCGGAGACAATCACAATAGTTCCCTTACCCTTTATCTCCGTCTCTTTCTTGATGTAGAAGCAGCCTCCCCCATCCGCATAAACCCCTTCAGGAAAGGCCCCCTTCAGGGTCATTCCCACCTCTGGCGTGACCCGGGTAACCAGTACGTCTACCTCCTTACGAAGCATGGCCCCGATCACGTCACGGATCTGCCCAATCGATTTGCCCTCACCGAAGATGACCTCCTGGATACCCTTTCGAAGTTCCCGATGATGGTCAAGCTTGGTATGGGCCAGGTCCTCAAAAGGCATGTCCTTGAGCAGCTCGAAGGCCTGCTCCTCCGAAACAGAGCCGTTCGCTACCCCCTTGAGGAGGGCCCGGATCCTATCGTCCATCCTCACCTACAAGAAACGCGTTCTTGATGATCTGCAGCTTGTCGCCCTCAATTCCGACAACATCGAATCGTGCCCTTCTATTGCAGGCCTTATTCTCCTTCAGATAGCACATGGCCGTTCTGATCAGATGATCCTTCTTCCTCTTGTCGATGGCTGAAAATGGACCGCCAAACCGGCCGGTCGCCCGTTTCTTGACCTCCACAAAGACAAGAGAATCTCTTTCTTCGGCAATTATATCGATCTCCCCAAATCTATTCGAGTAGTTGCGCTCCAGGATCTTATAGCCCTCTTGCCTGAGACTCCGAACAGCCATCTCCTCTCCAAGAAGTCCTTCCTGGCGTTTATCCATGGTTAGAGCTCAGTGGGCGGAAAGCAGAGCGAAAACGCAAGCCGCGAGCCGTTTCTTTCACCTTTTCTCCCGCTTTCGGATAGGGTATTGAGCGGGATCTTGCCGACTCGCCGTGAGTGGCAATTCTTGTTGCTCACCGCTTACTGCTCGGCGTTCACCACCCACGTATTCAGCTACCCCTTTGAAGGTCTTTCGGTGAATGGGACAGATGCCGTACTGCCCAATGGCTTTTCGATGTTCCGGGGTGGGATACCCTTTGTTCTTCTCAAAGAGGTACTCGGGAAACGTCTTGCCGTATTCAGCCATCAGCCTGTCCCTGGTCACTTTGGCTATGATGGAGGCACAGGCCATGAAGAAGCACTTTCTGTCACCCTTCACGATGGCCTTCGAGGCGTGGTACCTTTTCAGAGGGAATACGCCGTCGACCAGCAGGATGTCGGGATTGGCCGCGGTGTTTTCTACCGCCCTTTCCATGGAGAGGAGGGTCGCATGGTGGATGTTCATCCTCTCTATCTCTTCGTGGCTCGCCATGCCGACACCTACTCGATAGGCGTTGTCCATGATCCACGAGAAGAGGCGGTTTCTCTCATGCTCGGTAAGGAGCTTGGAATCGTTGACCTTCTCCCGCGACTGAGGAAGGTCAACCCAAACCACGCAGGAAGAAACGACAGGTCCCGCGAGTGGCGCTCGGCCAGCTTCATCGATACCGGCAATCAGGCCTCTCAGCGGGCAGGTCATTAAAACCTTTTTTCTTTAAGACGTGCTGCCTTTCCTCTCAGATTCCTAAGATAGTACAGTTTGGCCCTTCTTATCTTGGCCTTGCTCAACACCTCGATCCGGTCTATGAGGGGCGAATGTTTAGGAAAGGACTTCTCCACGCCGACTCCATACGACACCTTGCGAACCGTGAACATAGCCCTGGTGTTGCCCGCCCTTTTTCTGATCACGACGCCTTCGAAAAACTGGATTCGCTCTTTGTCGCCTTCGTAGATCTTTGAATAGACCTTGACGCTGTCGCCGATATCGACCTCCGGCAAATCGAGCCTCATATGTTCTTTTTCAATCAAATCGACGATCTCGTTCATCTGCTTTCTCCTCTCTCGCCGAGCAGCCGGTCAAGAATGATGCCAATGGCCACTCGTAACGACAAATGGTTGTATACGCCTTTTCCCTTCACGGGCAAGAGCATGCGATTGCATCGAGCTGTCACCTCAGGGGGAAGCCCCCACCCTGTCCCAAAAAGGATCAGAAAGGGGCGCTCATCTTCTTCTATCCACGTCCTCATCTCGGCGTCTCCAATGGGGGCGCCTTTCCCCCTGGAGGAAGTACCGATAAGTACGGGGTTTCCTTGTGCCCGAAGTTTTGTCACCACCTCATCGATCTCGTGGGCCATGCTGATCTTATGCAGGGCCTCTGCGCGATCAGGATTATAGCGGATTCCGTACCCCTCGGTCCAATGGGATATAAGCTTTTCCGCTATCTCCCTCTGCTTCGGCAAAGGAGTAACAATATAGCACATCTCCACGCCGTATGTCATGCAACTTCTGGCAACATCGTGCAGTTCCAGATTGTTGAGGCTGGTGGCAACAACGTCGCCCTGTTTATCAAGAACCGGGTAATGGATGATGGCTATGCTTACTTTGCCCATGTTTTGCAAACCGTAAGAGGTTGAGGCATTTTCACCTTTTCGCGCTTACTGCTTACGATTTCCTATTCCCCCAACTCCTCCATTATCTCTCTGATGAAACGCCGGTCTTCCTGGCTCGCGGTGAACCGGTCCATGAGATCCGGCCGCCGCAGTATGGTTCGCCGAATCGATTCCTTACGCCGCCACCGCCTGATCTCCTCGTGGTTCCCGCTCAGGAGCACGGAAGGCACCTCCAAATCGTTGATACACTGGGGTCTCGTATACTGCGGATACTCAAGCAGGGATTCCCGAAAACTTTCGTCCATGGACGACTGCTCGTTACCGATGACACCTGGTACCAGCCGGGCTACCGCGTCGATCACCACAAGGGCAGCGGCCTCCCCGCCTGAAAGCACGTAGTCGCCTATGGAAATCTCGTCGTCGATATAGGAAGAGATTCTTTCATCCACCCCCTCGTAGCGGCCGCAGATCAACACCACGTGGTTCCTCCTCGCCATGCCGGAGGCCACATCCTGGCTGAACAAGCGGCCATGGGGCGTAAGCAGGGTAAAGTGAGGCCTGCCCCCCATCTGTTGCTCAACATGTCGCATGGCTCCAAGGATGGGCTCCACCTTCATGACCATGCCCGCTCCGCCCCCAAAGGGATAATCGTCACACGTCTTGTGCTGGTCGAGGGCAAAATCCCTTACATTGACGATGTTGAAATCGAGGATACCCCTGTCTCGGGCCTTCTTGATGAGACTTTCGTTAAGGGGGGACTCGAATAGGGAAGGGAAGAGGGTGAGGATGGTAAAGATCATCCAAGAAACGGTCTTTCCCGCACAGCAATGCGGGCATTGGCGGTATCAATATGGAGAATAAAATCTTCGTGCAAAGGAACAAGGAGACTGGTCTTGCCCCCGATAGAGAGGATGTCTCCGCCCTTGGTGTGGAGCACCTCGTCGACCCTTCCTATCTCTTCCCCCTCTTCGTTGACCACGGTCATACCCATAAGCTGAAAATCATAATACTCATCCCCGTCAAGCTCGGGGAGGTCCGCTTCTGCTACGAACAACTCCTTTTTTAGCAGAAACGAAACCTTCTCAATACTCTCGAGGCCTTTGAATCGAATAAGGAATAGTTTTTTTTGGCGTCGTACACTGACGGGCTTCAGTTCGATCTTGTTGCCGTCCACTTCGGCATAGAGGGTTCCATATCTTTTCAGATTCGCCTCCGATTCGCTGTAGTAGCTGAATCGGAGATCCCCCTGAATGCCATGGGCTGAAACTACCTGGCCGATCGAAACATACTTCATTACTCTATGATTTCAAGCACCGCCCTTTTCTTGACTTTCGTTGAGGCCGCACTGAGGATCGTTCTCATGGCTCTTGCTGTCCGTCCCTGTTTTCCGATGACCTTACCTAAATCATCCTTTGCAACGTTGAGCTCGATGACCGAGGTTTTTTCACCTTCGATTTCAGAGACCTTCACCTGATCAGGATTGTCGACCAATGCCTTCGCGATGTACTCGATCAGTTCTTTCAACACAGCGCCACCTCCGAAGTTATTGTGCTACTCCTTCAAAATCCCTTCCCGCTCGAAAATGTCCGCCACCACCTTGGTAGGCCTGGCGCCCTTTAGATACCAAGCCTTGATGAGATCCCGATCAAGGGTTACTTCGGCTGGCTCCTTCAACGAATCGTACGTCCCTACCCTCTCGATGAACCTTCCATCCCTTGGGTACCGCGTATCTGCTACCACGATCCGGTAGTAAGGTCTTTTTTTCGAACCGTGTCTCGATAATCTAAACTTGACTGACAAATTGTCACCCCCTAAGTAGTTGTCTGGGCATACCTTTGAATCCGCCCTTGGTCAGCTTTTTTATCATCTTTCGAGTCTCAAGATATCGCTTGAGAAGCTCGTTTACGTCCCGTACCTGCGTTCCGCTTCCCCGAGCGATCCTTACCCGTCTTCCACCGTCGATCAACTGAGGATGAATCCTCTCTTTAGCGGTCATGGAGTTGATGATCGCCTCAGTCTTCTTGATCTCTGTCTCTGCCTCGGAAAAGTCAATAGTCCCCTTTAGCTTCTTCATGCCTGGGATCATCCCGATTACTGACTCCAGAGTCCCCAGCTTCTTGATCTGCTTTATCTGGTCCCTAAAATCCTCCAGGGTAAACTCGTCTTTCCTAAGCTTTCTCTCCAGCTCCTGGGCCTTCTTCTCATCAAACAGATCCTGGGCCTTCTCGACCAGGGAGACTACATCACCCATCCCGAGAATGCGTGATGCCATCCTATCCGGATAGAAGGCCTCGAGCGCGTCCAGTTTCTCGCCGATGCCGACGAATTTGATGTTCTTTCCCGTAATGGTTCGAACGGAGAGCGCTGCTCCTCCGCGGGCATCACCATCAAGTTTCGTCATGATGATGCCGTCTATGGAGACTTTTTCATCAAAAGTCTTGGCTATGCTGACGGCGTCCTGGCCCGTCATTGCATCGACGACAAGAAGCACTTCCTTCGGCTTCAAAACCGCCTTTTGCCGTACTAGCTCATCCACCATGTTGTCGTCGATGTGCAACCGACCCGCGGTATCGACGATGAGTGTATCCAAGGCCTTCTTCATCGCAAAGGCTTTGGCCTGCTCACATATCTGGACGGGGTTTGCCCCTTCGGCCGGGGCAAAGGTCTCGACGCCGATCTGACTGCCGATCTTGGTCAACTGCTGTATGGCTGCAGGTCGGTACACATCCGTCGGGACGAGCAGAGGCCGCTTGCCTTTCTTTCGCAAGTAGATAGCCAGCTTCCCCGCCGTTGTCGTCTTACCCGATCCCTGAAGCCCAGCGAGCATGAATGAGATCGGCGGCGACCCGGAAAGCTCAAGGGGCTTATTGACGCCCCCCAGCAGGTCGCACATCTCGTCGTATACAATCTTTATAAACTTCTGCCCGGGGGTAATACTGGTAAGCACTCCCTCGCCGAGCGCCTTCTCCCTGACCTTCTCCAAGAAGTCTTTGGCGACTTTGTAATTGACGTCCGCTTCGAGAAGGGCGATTCGAACTTCCCTCAGGGAATCGGCGATATTCTTTTCGCTGAGCTTGCCGTAGCCCTTAACTTTGTGGAATACGCCCTCAAGGCGCTCCTGTAGCTTTTCGAACATACCGTTAATAGGATAATGGAAAAGCTACCAATAGTCAATCCGAATAATCCCTGTAGTTCCTTGCAATAACCAGGGTTTGACGTCCGGAATCACCCGAAGAAGGGCCGGGAGGGGATGACAGGAACCGGCATGGCCGCAAGTATCCCGCCCGGGTAATGACTTCCAGGTCTGCCCAGTCTTTGAGGATCTGCAATCTACACCCCCAGAAGGCTTTGCTTGCCTGAATCGTCGTTTCCTATGGAAATTGGGGAAGGGCCGTTAAGCCTGCTGTTTCTTCGAGGCCAAGGGCTATATTCATGTTCTGAACGGCTTGGCCCGACGCGCCCTTGACGAGGTTGTCGATGGCACTGATGATGACGAAGCGATCTCCGTCCAAAATCTTTCCACCAATGTCACAATAGTTGGAAAACCTAACGTATCGTGTATCGGGATAAACGCCTTCATCCATGATTCGCACGAAAGGCTCACCCTCGTAGGCCTGCTTCAAGGTGTCGAGGAGGCCAAGGGTATCGAGAGGCCGGGTCAGTCTGCCGTATATGGTGGTGAGGATGCCTCGGTTAATAGGAAGGAGGTGGGGGGTGAAGGCGATTCTCACCGGTCCCAGCTTTGACAGCTCCTTCTGTATCTCCGGCTCGTGCCGGTGCACGCCAACGTTGTAGGGCCTGAACCCCTCCGAGACTTCGCAGAAAAGACTACCCATCTTTGCCTCCCTTCCTGCGCCACTGACCCCTGACTTGGAGTCAATAAAGACATCTCCCGCGACAAGGCCCTCCCTCACCAAAGGCGCGAGGGCAAGGATGGCGCTTGTGGGGTAGCATCCCGGATTGGCCACCAATTTCGCTTGTCGTATGTGCCCTCGATAGAGTTCCGGGGAGCCAAACACGGCGTGAGGGATGAGCTCCGGTGCACCGTGGGTGATGTAATGGCGCTCATAAAGGGAGCGATCCTCAAACCTGAAATCTGCGCTGAGATCGATGATTATCGACCGATCGTCATAAAGTTCCCTGGTCTTCTTTGCGGAACTCCCGTGAGGCAGGCAAAGGAAGAAGGCGTCACAGGCACCACGATGGTCACCATCCGTCGGTTTCAGCTCAATATCGAGCCGCCCCCTAAAAAGGGGGAAGAGACTCGAAATCCGTTTGCCCCTGTGTGTATTTGAGGTGGCAAGTGCTATCTTAACCGAAGGATGTTGCTCTAGTATAGAGAGAAGGACAACTCCGGTATATCCCGTAGCACCTACGACCCCTACTGTCCTCATAGACCTTTTATCTCTTGGAGAATTGGAAGCTTGCTCGAGCGGCCTTCTTTCCGTACTTCTTCCGCTCCTTGACTCGTGGGTCTCTTGTGATAAGCCCCTGCTTCTTAAGGACCGCCCTTAAGCCGGAGTTGAACTCCAGCAATGCCTTGGCTATTCCATGACCGAGCGCCCACGCCTGAGCCGCAGGGCCTCCACCATAAATATTGGCAATAACATCGAATTTATCCGCATTTCCTGTCAGGGAAAGGGGTCTGTTTACTGTCAGCCTCCACTCTTCCAGCGGGAAATAGTTATCCAGAACCCGACCATTTATGGTGTATGCCCCCGCACCCTGCTTGATCCATACCCTGGCCACTGCGGTCTTTCTTTTTCCAGTTGCGTAGTACCTTTTTTCGGGCACTTCTTTCCTCCTTATAGATCCAGGCTCTCCGGTTTCTGCGCCTGGTGTGGATGCTCGCTTCCGCTGTAAACCTTCAGTTTCTTCAACATCTTTCTGCCAAGCGTGTTCTTCGGCAGCATACCTCGCACCGCAAGTCTTATTACCTCTTCGGGTTTTTTTGCAAGCATGGTACGCGCATTGACCGACCGAAGTCCTCCGGGATAACCGCTGTACCTGACATAGATCTTATCTGACAGCTTGTTTCCGGTCAGTTTTATCTTTTCAGCATTGACGACGACGACGAAATCCCCGGTGTCCGTATGGGGCGTGTAAATGGGCTTATGTTTGCCCCGCAGAACAGAAGCTATCCTCGCTGACAGTCGTCCAAGGACGATCTCCTGAGCATCAACCACATACCACTTTCGTTCCAGGTCCTCTCCCTTAGGGAAAAATGTATCCATAATCAACCTCTGGTCTCTAACTTAGTACATCTTGTGTGATCAGATCAAGAAAAAGAACTACTTCTTCCCCGCGCTTCTCTTCGAGGCCTTGAGAGGATTAAGTTTCTGTTCCTCAGTCTTCTGAGCCTTCTTGACGTGAGTGGCCATCGGACATGTTGAATTCTGCCATTTCTGGGCGGGATATGGGAAGCTTGCACAGTATCGGCCGGACTCAACCTCTATGATCTTGGAGCATCCTTCGCAGTTCTCCACGATAGGATAGCACTGTCCACTATTATAAGAACAACCACTCTTCTTCATGAAAATACACTCGACACCTGCTTTTACGGTTTGGCACTGCATAACGGCACCACCTCCTTCTGATTTTGAGCACAATATATAACTATACAAACCGAATCTTTGTCAACAGGTTTGCTCACTTGTTGGAGCCATTCGAGTATACGATTGTATGCAAAGCGTCTTCCCTTTTCGTCGGTGCCCATCACACCACCCCTGTTGTCACGCATGATTCTTCTTCCCTTTTCGCGGAATCTGCCTTATAATAAGCTCGACCGACTGATTGGAAATTTTGTCTGTTCCACTCCGATGGATTTGATTTTCGATTACGTGCTGTACTATAATAGCGTTTTAAGCTGGTGTAGCTCAATTGGCAGAGC